>PLSV01000037.1 GCA_003165235.1 Syntrophobacteraceae bacterium | reverse complement strand
GCATCGCCTTCTCCGCCGTGCCGCCAATCCCATTCCCCAGCATCCCCGTCGGACACCATCCCGCGCCCATCGTCGGCACCGTCTTCAGCACCCACTCCACAACCGAATCCGACGGGGCCAGCATGATGAACTTGGCCTTGGCCTCCGACCCTCCGCCCTTGGCCGCCACCGTCACATCAACCGTCGCGCCTTTCACCAGCTCCACCGTCACGCAGGCCGGCGTATTGTCCTTAGTATTGGTCCGCTTGCCCGCCGGGTCAGCCAGAATCGAAGCCCGCAGCTTGTTGTCTGGATCAAGATAAGCCCGCCGCACGCCCTCGTCCACCAATGTCTGAATATCCTTGCGCTCCTCGCCGGGAGCCGCCTCAAAGCACACGTCCAAGCCCACCTTGAGGAACGCCGTCACAATCCCCGTATCCTNNATGTAATCCACCGGGTGGTAGTAGCTGATGTACTGCAACGCCGCGGCAACGCTGGCAACAAAATCTTCCTGCCGGATGACGGTCATGGGAGGCTCCTCTGTCGATGTTAGATTCAATTTCATCCATTGAGGTTCGATCTAAACGAGCTGTTTATCAAGAAACTCCATAACTCTTTGGCTGCGGAGCCTCAAGAAGTTCTCATAGTCATTCTTTTCGTACACTTCCTTATTCAGAGGCATGAGGTTGGATTCTAATATTGCACCGAGTGATCCCTGCGGAACGACTGTAACAAAATAATCCGACGGTGCCTTATTGGAAATCTTTTTGTTGGAATCTGAAGTTAAAAAACAGAAATTGCACAATGAGTTAATTTTTTCGGGAAGAAATTCACGCTTCTTGAGATGTGCGCGCGGGAAGATATGGTGGAATTCCTTAGAATTGTAATCAGACAAGGCCGAACCTAAATCCACAAAGCCTCCATGAACTAAGTCAACCGGGTGGTTTTGAGCCAAGAGAACGAGGAAGGCGCGGACTAGTGGACTGCTCTTTGTAAAACTCTGTTTGACAAGCTGGTCCGCAGTGATTGTGTAATTGTATTTGATAGCCCCTTCTTGGTTTTCATCAATCAACTGCTCAAAGTAAGCGATGTCGGCGTCAAGTTTGTCATCTGTTTGTGCCGAATACCGCCTCGAAAAGGCTGTTTTCCAGAACCATTGCTTAAGATGTTTCGATTGGATATTCGAAGCACTATTGACGCGAGAAAAGAAAAAGGTCAGGGGAATTAATTGTTGAACATGAGGGAGAAAATCCCCAGTCACCTTAAGCTGAGTCGCCAGAAAGTCAATGGCCTTTTCCATACTAGTTGTGAGAGTTTCGAACTGGTTATGTACTGATTCCGGGCTCAGTTTTAGGATCGATTTAGTAGAGGTAGATTTTTGGATAATGGCGCTTAAACACTGGAGGATAATTTTGTCGGGCAGTTCTTCAAAGCCCTTTTCCTTTAATACCTCGAGAAGTGCGTTGATTTTTACTTGAAGATGAAAGTCTTCACTCCAAGTCCACGCGACCATCAGGTCAAGCGTAGTTAGCTTCGTACCTGTGCTGTTTATTCTCTCAAAAATAATGCCAACTTCCGCCTTGGTACGGTTCTTTAAGGTTACAACAGGCACTTCGTAGTTGTTGAATCTTGTGTGTAAGTCCTCGACTATCTGATGATACTTTTCGGGAAGTTCTTTCAATATGTTGAGAAATCGCGTCATGTGAAACAAGTCTTTTAGTGGGAACGATTTGTTCTCGGGAACCAAGTCTGCCTTGGCTCGAAAGGCAGGGGTATCTAAATCAAAATATAAATCGAATGATTCGAGGTCTGCGTTGTCCTCGACCTCAGCGGATTGAGTACGATCTTTACAAAATACAGCGTAGATTGCAGACAGGCGCTGCTGCCCATCAAGCACATAGTTGACAGGGTATGACTCTGGTCGATCTGGAATATCGAACCCGCAGATGTTTCGCGTTGCTTTAAGTTTCTCGTGCGAGTTCCATAACAATATGCTACCGATGGGAAAATCGTTATAAATGCTATCAAGCAGCTCTATGACTTGCCCAGGCTTCCAAACAAAGTGTCGTTGAAAAGCCGGGATTTTGATGTCGCCGTCAGCAATGCGCGGTATCAGCTTATCGATCTTTACAGCGGATGGGGTAATCTCCGAGATGGCCATGATTAGAACGATACCCGTTCATTGCCCTTCTTGCAACATCCATCGAACAGCGCGGTTAAAGGAGGATTTGTTTAGCCCGTCACCGCCGCCCGCAAATCCGTATGCCCGAAATCATCGCCCTTCCACAGCACCGGTTCGCGCTTCTCGCGCGCCAGCGCGTAGGTGAAGCAGCCGCCGAAGTTCAGCCCCGCCGCTGGCATCCGGACGAAGGCCGGTCTACATTGTCCATGGAGGCCCTTGTCGGACGAGGAGTTGTTGGCTTTTTTCCCAAGCCAGCAAGCCCTGCTACTGATACGCAGGCTGCGAGATGAAGGATACGGATTGCTCCTTCCGCATATGCCTACCAGCCAGAGCATTGCTGACATAGCTATTGAGGCTGACTCCCTCCGTCTCCGCCTCATTGGCTAAATCGCGATGCAGGCTTTTGGGAATGCGAAGCACAAACCTGCCGCTGTATTGAGGCGCCTCTTGAGGTTCGGGAACCTCAAGGCCAGTGGCCAGGCGGCTTTCAATCCACAATTCTCTGGAAATATCCAGAGAAGACA
>PLSV01000204.1 GCA_003165235.1 Syntrophobacteraceae bacterium | reverse complement strand
CAAAGTTGTTGACACATTCCGCTTCCTTCTCGACCAGATAAGGCAGATAGTCATTGGGACAATCACCAGTGACGGTTTTTAATCCAAAGTCTCTGGTCTTCTTTGCCCAGGTAACCCCGCCATCAATAAAGAACAGGTTAACATTGTGCCCCTTTGTGTGCGCTATCTTGGCAAGCTGGAAACATCTGGTTGCTGCCTCGTTGTCATCCTTGCTTAAAACAAAAAGAAAATTCGCCATCCCCATCCTCCTTTCATTTGAATCAAATAGAACTCGCCGCATACATTAAAACGCTTCGCAATTTCTTCAGCAGTCCTTCAGCCTCACCCGGGCCGGGGTCGAGGGGGAGCCGACACAGGATTCCAAATCCCTCGGCCGCTTCATGGAACTCACGGTCCGAAAGGGCACTCACCACAGCGGTATTCACCATGGCATTGGCGCTGATCATTTCCCTAACCAAACCAAGCGGATCAGTGTCCGGCACTTCGGAGTCAACGATCACTAGGTGAGGAGACTCGGTGCGCACAATACCCAGAGCCTCGGCCCCTGAAGTTACTTGCTCGAGGCAAACCTCCGGGTCTGAAGACAGGCATTCGACGAACGAATGAAAGATTTCCCGTCGCAGGGTAACCAGAATAATGTGCAGCATTTATTCTCCGTTTGATGAAATGTTCATTAAACCTCGAGTACGAAACCCACACGCCCGAAGGCGAACTTATCGCCAAATTCGCATGTCAGCCGAGTCTCAGGGCCCTAGCCGGTGCAGTGGCGGCCGCAAGCATCCGGGTGTCAAATTCTTTAAGCACCCGAATGGTCGGATCGAACTGCGGCTCAGGGTAAAGACCGATCAGTTTACTTGTAAGATTTGTCAGTAATGCCTCGGGAAATCAACCTCTTGAGAGGCAGACCGAACTAACTCGGTTCTATTTCTTTGCCGCCCGTGAGAGTCATCGGAAATGCAACATGGCATCACGTTCCGCTGCTGTCTGAGCTACTAACGTGAGAGATCCTATTGCCTTTGTCAGAGCGAAGTGAAATATTTTCATAATAATCCGCTATGGCTTCTCCCAAAGTATTGACCGCCAGTCGAGCGCAGTGCATGTGGTCTGCGGGTAAGCCCCCAAGGGCCGCTGCAATCTCATCCGGCTCAAGGTAGAGCGCATCGTCCAAGTTTTTTCCCTTGACCATTTCGCTCATAGCACTTGCGCAAACCAGGGTGTAGACACAGCCACGTGGGGCAACCCTGATATCTGCGATAACACCCTTAGTGATTCGTAGAAAGACCTCAACGGAATCTCCGCACTGGCCGACAGCCTCACCTTTGCCGCTGGGATTATCCATGGAACCTATATTTTTAGGCTGCCTCGCCAGGTTGAAGAAGTTCTCTCCGACCTGGCTCGGCGGTAAGTCGCCATTTGCCACTGCAATCTTCTCCTTTTCCGATGATCAAAAACTGCCGGTTTGTCCGGCCCCTCCACCGCCGCATGTGAAATCATTCGTAAACTGCTGCAGGTTTCCTTTCAGGAAAGCATCGACGGCCTCTCTTACCGTCTGGACGCCGCCGCCGTAGAAGACATTGATTCCCACCTGGTTGAAACCCATGAGCGGCCGCATGCCCATTCCGCCTGCAATGAGCACTTGGACGCCGTTTTGAGCCAGGTGATTGACCGGGGCCATGCATCCGCCCTGCTGGTGAGGTACGTTTGCCAAAGTTCGGACATCTTGGACCTGTCCGTCCGTGACTTCCACGAGGGTATAGAGATCGCAGTGCCCGAAGTGGGCGCCAAGAAGCGAGTCCAGTCCGCCAGGGTTGGTTGATGGAACGGCTACAGTCATGCTTTTCATTTTTTCTCCTCACAATCGAATATGATGCGAAATACGACGGGCAAATGCCCGCCGACCTATAAACATGGGATAGAGTCACTTGCCTGGAAACTCACTGCCGAAGGCATGCAAGTTCGTAAATCCTCAGCCACGCTCGCCGAACCTCCAAGCTAAAGTCTGTTTCGGGCAATTCCGTAACGACCAGCCCCTGCACCATTGCCCTGGTTACAACCGGATCGTGCGGGAGCTTTGCAATCAGGGGATAGCCCCGCAACCGGCAAAAGGCTTCGATGTTGTTCACCTCTTCATGGTTGAGATCGTATTTGTTGATTATGACCGCAAACAGGACTTGAAAATGGCTGCACAGATCCGCCACTCTTTCAAGGTCATGCCGTCCCGATGGCGTCGGTTCGGTTACTGCGACCGCCAGACTGGTTCCGGAAAGCGAGCTTATCACCGGACACCCTATACCCGGCGCTCCATCGCAAAGAATCATGTCAAGTCGTTGTGCTTTGGCAATCTGGCGGGCCTGTTGCTTCAGGACCATAACCAGCCGCCCCGAATTTGCTTCCCCCGGAAAGAGTTCTGCATGAACCATCGGTCCGAAACGTGTGGATGAGACGCACCAATGGCCACAGTGCTTTAGCGGGAACCGGATGGCCTCAACCGGGCAGAACGCGACGCAGACCTTGCACCCCTCACAACGCACGGGATCGACCGAAAGACCGTTTCCGTCACCGCGTATGGCGTCGTAGCGGCACATCGTTGTGCACAGCCCGCAATCAGTGCACTTTTCAGCGACTATTCCGGCCACATGTCCGGAGTGAAATTCTTCGTTCCGATCCGTGGAGGGGTGAAGCAGCAGGTGAAGGTCCGGAGCGTCCACGTCCAGGTCGCATATGACTTTGTTTGAAGCCAGGTGGGCAAATGCCCCCGTGAGCGAGGTCTTACCGGTCCCACCCTTGCCGCTGATGATTACTATTTCACGCATGCGCCGTCTCCCCGCAAGCGGATTTTTCATTCAATTCGCAAATTTTTTTATGCATGGAAATGAAGATATCCCTGAGGTGCGTCGACGAGTCCGCTATAACCAAGCCTCGAGCGTAAGCCTCAGCTATTGCCCTCTCGAAAGGGATTTCGGCTAAAAGGGGTATTCCTTTCTCCTCGCAGAATCGGTACACCTCGCTATTCCCTATCCCGGCCCGGTTGACCACCGCTCCCATTGGTTTTCCCATCGGAGAAAAGGCTTTCCACGCCAGGTTGAAATCGTGCAACCCAAAGGGAGTGGGCTCCGTCACCAGAACAATTACATCGCTGTCGATCACTGCGTTCACGGCCGGGCAACTAACCCCTGGAGGCGCATCGATTATTGCATCACGGCCGTTTGCGGCAACGATATCCCTTAGCCTGGATTTGACCTGTCGCATGAAAGGCGGGCTCATCGCTTCCCCTACGCGCAAACGTCCCATTAGAAATTGGGTCCCGTTCACTCGACCCAGGCCTATTTCTCCCAACTCCCGTTGGCCGGGCGAGAGCGCCTTCTCGGGACACAAAGCGATGCAGCCGCCGCATCCGTGGCACATTTCCGGAAATGTCAGCAGCAACGTGCCCATTACGCTGATTGCCTTGAATTGACAGAGTTCGGAGCAGGCGCCGCATAAGGTGCATTTTGATTCGTCAACGACCGGCGTCTCCAGCCAGGCCGCTGTGCTTTCCTCGATATCAGGACGGAGGAACAGATGCAGGTTGGGCTCCTCCACATCCAGGTCGACCGCGATCAGGGGCCTTTCCCAAACCCGTGCAAGTGAAGCGGCCACGGTAGTTTTGCCTGTACCCCCTTTGCCGCTGGCAATGGAAACAATCATCGCCCAGGTCTCCTGTTTGGTCCATCTGCGAACTGAACAGCCCCCCCTTGGAATTGCTCGATGGCCTTGCGCACAGTCATGCCTTCCTCCAGATTCTGCACAACTCTTATTTTCGCAGCGGAAAGCGCTTGAAATGCCTTTGGCCCTACAAACCCCGTGAGAATACAACTGACCCCGGCCCCTGCCATCAATTCGGCTGCCCGGATGCCGGTGCCCTGGGCCATTACCTGAGTCTGTCCGTTATCGATGTAGCGGGTTTCCATGCTTTCGAGATCGACTACAACAAAACCAGCCGCCCTGCCGAACCTGGTATCCACCAGGTCATCAGGGGCGGGACCTTCACTCGTTATTGCAATCTTACTCATGTCGTGCCCCTTCCAGTTCGAAATCTCTCGGTCCACGTCCGAGCAAATTGTGCGCCAGGCAGCCTGGGCTGGCGCGGGGCCGGGAGCAGGCCCTGGTTGCGGGCTGTATCAGGTGNNTCAGGTGCAGGGAGGGAACAAAATGAACCGGGTATCGCACGGCAAGGGGTCGCCAAAAAGACACCTGCACAGGCCATTATCCCCTGGTCATCGAGATCCGGCATGCCGGACAAAGGACCTGTGAGCATGGTATCCCCCGTTCGTGCTGTTTTCTCGATCCGCATTCCGGGCAGACACAGAATCCTCCCGGCCCACCTGCCGCCTTGTCCCACGGTAGATCGCCGGGACCCTTCCGGACCGGACCTGTTCCGGAGCTGCCCGACTCTCCCCCGCTTGCGATCCCATCCTTAGCTCTGCCGCTGCACCTCGCGCCACCCTTGTACCGGCGTTGTCCGCGGCATCCGGGAATCCAATATCGGGGCCGGTCCAGTTTACGTTCGCGATAAGCCCGCAAAATTTCTTCAATATCGCCCGCAATCCCATGGATGATCCTCAAACCAATGCTTTCGCCATAGTTCAACATCTCGGGACTCAGCGCCCCGCATATGAGAGTCTTTGTCCCTTTCTCACGCAGCGTTTGCATAAGCATGAATATGTTTTTCTCCATGACGTCGATTTGTCGGCCTGATGCGGCATCCGTCCCTTCTTCGGGGATGATGATGATTTTCGAGCACCAATCGAGCACAGGCGCTACGCGGGCGCGAAAAACCGGAATGGCTAACATAGCCTCCTCCTCTTCCATTATTTCTCGTCAGGCCGGCCCAAACTATGGAGCTATTCGAGAGGCTTCAAAAACCGGACCATTTTGGCATAGAGCAAGATCAACACTGCTTCCTCATCTTTTTCCAGAAATGGAGCAAACCTGGAAAGGCGCATATCGCGCCCTCTGGGTGCAAACAAGGATGCAGATTGTTTCCACTCTTTGAAAGGTCAAACCTCCTCTGCCGGCCAATTGCGCGCAGATCCGGGACATGGCATAGAGATTGTACTCCCTTGGCCGTAGAATGAAGTTGAAGCTAATAGACTACAATGCATTTGCCGGAGGAAATACTATGCCAGGTCGGGACGGAACAGGACCAACGGGAAAAGGGCCAATGACGGGAAAACGTTCAGGGAGTTGCATATTGAGAATACCTGATAGCCAGGATGAGCCAATTCGGGGCTTTGCGGGCGAGGCCGGATGGCTGGTTTCATTTGCCGGAAAGCCGGAAAGAGAAAAGGAGGCGTCAGACATGCCGCGTGGTGACAGAACAGGGCCAACCGGAGTCGGCCCCGGGACAGGCAGGATGAAAGGCTTTTGTATGGGCTTTGGTAGCTCTGGGACTTTGAATAGTTCTCAAAATTCTGCTTACCCAGGGAGAGGCGGTGGCGGCCGAGGTTGGCGAAACAGGTTTTTTAATGCCGGACTAACCGGATGGCGGCGTTCGGCGGGGTTCGGCCCAAGGCAGGATACTGGAGAATTTGCTGATCCCGGTTTAGGCTTTGAGCCGGAACCTCAGTTGGAAACTCTGAAGGCCCAGGCCGGATATCTTGAAAAAGTCCTGGAGGGAATCAAACGGCGGATACAAAAAATGCAATCCGGGACGGAAGGCAATCCGTAGGTCCAATTCAAGGCAGATTACAATGACCGGAGAGACGAGATTAAGGCGATGACCGGTGCCTGCGCGGTGGCAGGCGCAAGGAATTGAGTCCGAGGAAAAGGTGATGCTCCAGGGAGCTCAAAGCTCTCCTGGGCGAGGAGATGAGAACCCTTCCCACTCTTTATAAGGGCCTATAGGCCGGGAGGGTGGTCTCCCGACTTTGCGAGCCTCTCTTCATTAAGTGAGTGTCCGATGCTGCTCAAAGGCTATCGTAAGAAAATCTCACGGCCGGAGTGCAATCCGCAATCCCAATCCATTGTATGCATTGCTCGCCTCGATGAGGACATCACCGAGGCGCTACCCTACCTCAATGCCGCACTGGCCGGATTTCAGTACACGAGGGAGCCCCCATCGCTGACCATCAGGACAGGCGGCAAGCGGATCGTCGTCTATCCGCGGGAGATCGCCATCAACAGCGTAGAGGATGAGGAAGACGCCGACCGGACGCTGGAGTGGCTGAGAGAGAAGATCAACTCTGTCTGGGAGAAACGGACGGAGATTCAACCTCGCTTTGAAGGGATGTCGAGGCCCAAAATGATGGACATTCTGCGGCTCCTTCCCAAGAGCAACTGCGGGGAATGCGGCCGGCCCACTTGTATGGTCTTCGCCGCACAGGCGGTCGAGGGAGGATGTGGAGCAGACGACTGCCCGCCGCTCAGCGGCGAGAACAGGACAAAGTTGAGCGCCTATCTCGGGCAATTCCGCTTCGAAGGGTAAGAATGCTGAATGGAGGGTCTGGGATGAAGGCGTAGGGCTTTGTAAAAATGCCCGATCATGTTCATGCAGTTGTGCATTTCAAAGAACCCGGTATGCTCAGCCGCTTTGCGGAACGATGTTTAGTCTGTTCATCTTTCGCCGCAAGGTGTTTTTGTCTATCCCAAGTTCTCGCGCGGTAGCCATTCGGCGCCAATGGTTTCGATCAAGGGCTTCCCTTATCGCATGCCGCTCGGCGTCAAGAAGGGTCAATCCCGCAAAATCGGCAAGTCGACATGCATTGGCATTGAGGTTCTCGGGAAGGCATTTCGGTTGAATCAGTCCGTCACGGCAAAGGATGAATGCATATTCTATTGCATTTTCCAGTTCCCGGATGTTTCCAGGCCAGTCATGGCGCATGAATACAGCCAGAGTTTCGTGACTCAATCCAGCAACGTTCTTGTTCCGCAGCTTATTTAGACGGGCGATGAAATGCCCGGCGAGAAGCGGGATATCTTCTTTTCGTTGTGCGAGGGGCGGCAATTCCAGCTTCACAACATTGATGCGGTAATAGAGATCTTTTCGAAAAAGACCCTCCTCAACCAGGCGAGACAAGTCTTTATTCGATGCAGTAATAATCCTTACATTAGCCCTTATAGTTCTTGAAGACCCCAGAGGCTCATAGGCGCGTTCTTCCAGAACCCTGAGGAGGCGCACCTGGAGCGCAGGTGAAATGTCTCCAATTTCATCGAGAAAAAGCGTTCCTTTTTCGGCAATGGCAAAACGTCCCATCCGGTCCCGCTTAGCGTCCGTGAACGCCCCCGCGACATGGCCAAAAAGTTCGGATTCCAGGAGCGTGTCGGGAAGCGCCCCGCAGTTTACCGCAACAAACGGTCCCTTGGCTCTGAGGCTTAGGCTGTGGACGGCGCGGCTCAGCAGTTCTTTGCCTGTGCCGCTTTCGCCCTGAATCAGCACTGTGCTTTCACTTTGGGCGACTTCCGGGAGGATTGAAAAAAGACGCCTCATTGCCGGAGATTTGGAAATTATGTCTTGAAAACGATACTGGCGGTCGATTTCTTTGCGCAACGTTTCCACAAGACTGAGATCGCGAAATGTTTCGACACCGCCGATGATTCTGCCGGACCCATTCTGCAACAAAGCCGTGCTGACGCTTATCGGGATTTCCCTGCCGTCAGCACGAAGTATTGCTACAGGCCTGTTGATCACCGGTTTTTTTGTCTCCATTGTAGATTTCAGGGCGCAGGTGGACTCGCAGATATTGGCCCGGAAGACCTCGCAGCAGGGGTGGCCAATGGCTTCAGACGCGGAAACGCCCGTGATTTTTTCCGCTGCGCGATTGAAAAACGTGATCCGCCATTCAGGGTCTACAGTGAATACCCCGTCTGCTATGCTGTTCAAAATAATTTCAGTTTGCGGTGATAAAGTGGATTCCCGTGCGTCTGAGTCTTTAGCCACAGCGTTTCCATTCAAATTATTTTTGAGCCGGGCTGAATCCGGCGCTGCAAACCCGGTTTCTCCTATTATAACTGATGAACTGTCTATGAGAAACAAAATGCACCTTACTCGGACGGTCCTGGTGCATTTTGTTCCCTTAAGACCACCGGCAAAGCAATGACTGCAACGCTATGTTCGGGCTCGACCAAAGCCCCACGTCTCAGGCAGGACCATTTCCGGGACGAGTGTTTCGGCAAAGCGGAAATTCCCAATGTGATTGTGAATCGCCTCTGCAGCAGGAAAGAAATTACTGACATCTGCGCCGGGCATATCAAATAAACAAATTCACACTGGCCTTTTCGGGGGCATCCAGGAAGGTCGCTATGCCTCCAAATTCGACGTTTTCCAGAAGTTCGTCCCTCTCGATTCCCATAATGTCCATGGACATCGTGCAGGCGACGAACCTCACACCGGCGTCCCTGGCTGCGGCTATGAGTTCAGGGATCATTTTCACGTGCTTTTTTCTCATTGCGTACTTCATCATGGCAGTGCCGGTCCCCAAAAGATGCATCTTATAGTAGCCATCCTTGCTGATGTGTCCGAGGTATTCGTGTTACAATCTGGCGCCGTGTAAAGAAATATGGCATAGATATGATTGACTTTGTAAAATGGTGAATTTTCTGCCGCTGACTTAACCCCAATCGAACAAAGGAGCACGGATGTTTCACAGCGAACTATGCGATGAATGCGGAGACTGCCTTGTATTCTGCCCTTACAACCACTATGAACAGGACCGCGCCCGGCAGGAGATTGCACAGTTGAAAGCGGGCGGGTCGCCCCCAATCGTGGGGTCCTGCATCACTTGTGGGGCCTGCAATCAGGTCTGCCAGTCTCAGGCCAATCCGTTCGACCTGATCAATGAGCGCCAGGAAGAAACCGGGGCGCTTGGAGTTCCGCAGGAGGCCCTTGACCGGTTTGCCAAGCTGCATGAGCTTGCTACCCGTGTCGAAAAGGGAGAGCCGGGCAAACCTGTCGTAAATCTTTGCATTGTGGGCGCGATGGTGCGCGAACAGCTTAAAGGGCCGCTTTTCGAGGGCCTGACCGTCGTTGAGGGAGCGGACTACTTTTGCAGCGTCGGCTACGTTCACCTTGGAAAACCGAGTCTTATGGCAAAACAGGCGCTTCCTTTCATCAAGAACCTCTCCAGTCTCAATGCCGATGAGGTGATCTGCTTTCACGACGACTGCTACGCCATGCTGACCTCTATTGCGGCTCAGCATGAGATTCAGGTTCCTTTCCGCCCGGTGCATCTTTTCGAATATTTGCTTCGCGCCGTCTCCTCCCAACCTCAGAAGGTAAGGGCGCTCGGGTTGAAGGTAGCCTATCAGGCCCCTTGCGCATCTCGATACACTCCCGAAAAAGACCACTACCTCGATGAGCTGTTCGATCTGGTCGGGGTGAGCCGGGTCCAGAGAGACTGCGAGGGACTGAACGGGCTCTGCTGCGGCGCTCCTCTCATGGCCACCGACAAGCAAAAGGCTTCGGAGGTAAAGCTGCGCAACATTGCCGATGCCCGAACACATGGGGCCGAAGCCATGGTTTTCCTTTGCCCCATGTGTTTCCTCAATCTGCGGAAGCTCTGCCAGGAAAATGGGATAAAACCAATCTTCATCACAGAACTCTGCAACCAATCTTTGCAGCAATGACTTCGCTTTCATCGCATGGTCGGCTGATAATAAGCGCCGTTTTCCGGAATTTTTTCAGCCGGGAGTTCGATTGAGTTTGCAGAAGTATTATGCTATTGAAAATGCCCGCGTTTCAGGGCTTTTGTCTCTTTAGGACAGTCACTCACAGGGGCGGGCTTAGCTTTGTGCCGCCGACAGGAGTATCGTTAAGATGGAACCGGTAATTACGCGATTTCCCCCCAGTCCGACCGGATCCCTGCACATCGGAGGAGCGCGCACCGCGCTTTTTAACTGGCTTTTTGCGCGCAATCGGGGCGGGAAATTCATTCTCCGGATCGAAGACACCGATGTGGAGCGTTCTACGGAACAGTCCGTGAAAGCCATCCTGGATGCACTGGAATGGCTGGATTTGACTTGGGACGAAGGTCCCTATTTCCAGACCAAAAGGCTGGATGTCTATCGCGAATATGCGGAAAAACTGGTGAATTCCGGCCATGCATATTGGTGCGAATGTAGTCCCGATGAGCTTGAAACTCGGCGAAATGCGGCAATGGCCGAAGGGCGCAAGCCAAAATACGAGGGGACCTGCCGCCCAAAAGGCCTCGGCCCTGGCCCCAAAAGGGTGCTCAGGTTCCGGGGTCCCGACAGTGGCGCGACTGTTCTAAGAGACATCATAAAAGGTCCAATTGCATTCGATAACTCCGAACTGGACGACCTGGTGATCGTGAAAAGCGACGGTATAGCCACCTACAATTTCGCCGTTGTCGTGGACGATATCACCATGGGGGTGACTCACGTGATCCGCGGTGACGATCACGTGAACAACACCCCCCGGCAGATTTTGATTTACAGGGCGCTGGGCGCAAAACTGCCCGAGTTCGGCCATGTGCCTATGATCCATGGCGAGGACCGTTCCCCTCTGTCAAAGCGCCATGGAGCGACCTCGGTTATTGAGTACAAAAACATGGGGTTCCTTCCGGAGGCCCTGCTGAACTGCCTGGTCCGGTTGGGTTGGTCCTACGGGGATCAGGAGATTTTCTCGCGCTCCGAGCTGATAGAGAAATTCACCCTCGAAAACGTCGGAAAATCCCCAAGCATCTTCACGATGGAGAAGCTGTTATGGCTTAACGCACACTATATCAAGGAAAAGAATCCCGAAGAACTCGTTGCGCCGCTCAGGCCGTTGCTGGTTCTTCGAAATTACCCGGATAAGCCCGACGCCTACATAGCCGGAGCAGTTCGCACTCTTCAGGCCCGCTCGCGCACGCTGGTCGAAATGGCTGAAGCCATGCGATTCTATATGGTGGACGAAATTGAGTTCGATCCCGATGCCGCAGGCAAGTTCCTGACGCTGGAGATGCGTGAGGTTTTTGTGAGGCTTATCTCAGAGTTGTCCGCATTGGAGGTCTTTGACGAGAAGGCGCTGGAAACCGTTTTCAGGCAGATTGCGCAAGATTTGGGAGTGAAGCTGGGCAAAGTGGCTCAGCCGGTCAGGGTGGCCCTGACCGGCAGCACGGTAAGCCCGGGCCTTTTCGAAATTATAGACGTGCTGGGTAAAAAAACTGTACTCGAGCGTCTTCGAAAGGGTCTGGAGTATATCCAGGGACAGTAGATGCGGGCGCTTTGAAGCTTACCGCCTCGGCCCGGAGCTATAGAGCCCAAGGTCGTCCGGCTGGTAGGAATCCAGCTCCGCGCTCGATTTGTCCAGGGCTTCGACAACCGAGTAGGTTTCCTTTGCTTCTTTTTCGTGGCCGGCCGACGCTTCCATAATCACCACGGCCAGATACTTCGCCTGCACCGCGAACAGCTTTTCGCGCGCAGCCAGTTTTTTCGCCTCCAGTATAGTGCACTTGTCCACAAGGCGGAGGTAGTCTTCCAGAGTTTGTTCCCACTCGGTCTTCCACTTAAGGCTCCACTCGGAAAGCCGGGACTCCATGTCGGGGGTTATCTCCGCCTCGTTATCCGGGTCTCTCAGGGATGGATACTCAAGCAGGATTTGCTCGAACCTGTTCCAGTAAGGCCGGCTGCGGAGTTCACTAACTTCCGCAGTCACCGAACTTAGTTGGGCGTAGAAGGCGGACGACTGCTCGTTTACCGCATCGAGCGCTTTGTTTGCTTCCACCAGTTTGACTTCTGCCTGGGAAGGGCCGGCAGTAACCCTGCCCCTGCCTTGCAGACCGGCGCATCCCGTAATCGAGGCGATCAGCAGAATGCATCCGGTAACGCAACCAAATGTTTTTCCGATCATGTTTTTCACTCGCTTTTGTGTAGAAATCGGCCTTCATCTATACCGTATCGGATAATGGAAAATACATTCTAGACCTGATTTGCAAAAGAAAAAAGTCTGCTATTATCTGCAATCAGTGGAATATCCCTCCTTTGAAAAGTTTGGTTCCTTCACATCCTTTAGCTATTCGCCCCGGAAAGCCAGGACCCCCGCCCCCTGGCTTTCTTCTTTTCGGCGCCCGGGTATTTTCCTGCAAATACGGCGTTACCCACGATTTATATTGTAAAACAGCACGTTACGGCGAAGAAGAAAATTTCTCTTAGGCGTGCGCTGCCTGATCAGGCTGGTTATCTTCTCTTTAGACTCTAGATTAGGAGGAAAAGGATGCCGGAGATATCGGAATATGTGCGCGAGAAACTTGATTGGGTGGCAGGTCGAATTCTGGAGCTTCTTACAGGATCAGGCGGATATAAGCTGGGAGAAGTGAAAGTACGGGTTCCCGAAGTTCGCAGAGTCGCTGACGCTCGTCTGGCGCCGCGTTTTCCGCGTTCCGGCGGTCCCTGCGATCGATACTAAACCCACTTCCGCCGGACCGGGGCGGTGGACCGCCGGCCATGGATCAACGCACCGGGGTCGCCCCGCAAATCCAGGCTAACGGGCCTTTAGGGCTTCATGAGGTTGTGAAAAAGACGGCCGCCGGAGTCCCGTTTCTTCAAGTTTGCCTGGACCTTGGCTTTCGCTCGGGCGATGGCGTTCAATATCGAGAATTTCGTTGAATCAACGACTTTGCCGGCGGGGCTCGCCGCCCCGCCGGGAATTGCTTATGCCTCACCGGGCTGCAGGCCCAGGCATGGCGGATTTGCCTATGGCAGGTTCTGTATCATCGACATCCGAAAGCTTAAGGTGTTTTGTCTCGGGGCTGACCCACATGCTTGCGAAAGTCATCACTGCGCCGATTGTCAAAATCACTGCAGGGGACAGCCACATGTCCTGTTTTTCAATAGCAGCTATCGCGGGGATCCTGTGCGCCCACCAGACATAGACGCTGAACCACGCTCCCAGGAGCGCGCCCGAAGAGTATCCGAAACCGACGCCCACCGCTCGCCGCTTGGTCGGGAACCGTTCGGAGAGATAGGCCGGCACGATGCCCCAGCCCAGCTTCAGCATTGCCGCCATGGTTGCGCCCAGGACTGCAAGTCGAATGTTGCGGGCTAATGCGGCATGATAGAGTACGTAATAAGAGGGTACGCCGAATATAATCAGGAAGATGCAATAGTTCAAAGTCAGAAGCCTGCGCCCGGTATAATCCGAGATCCAGCCGTAGAAGATATAGCCCAGGAAAGCCATAAAAAGAGCGAATCCATAGATAAGGCTGTACGTCGTGGTGTCGAATCCTCTTCCTTCCAGCGTGAGGATCTTGGGAAGAAATCCATAGACCGAATAATCGGTGAGAAAAAGACCTGTCATGAAGACGAAAACCTGCAGAAAATTCCAGAGCGCCGGGGGTTTGAACATGCTGAAGAATGGAGCTTTTTCAATAGCTCCCTCTTTTTTGATCCTTTCGAATTCGGGGGATTCCGTCAGGGACCTTCTGATGTAGATGGCAAGGATTACCGGCATTACCCCGGTCAGGAACGACAGGCGCCAACCATATCGAATCATCGCGTCACTGCCCACGAGGTGTGAAATCAGGGCGAATACCAGGGAACCAAAGACAAATCCCAACGGAAATCCGGACTGAATGAAGCCGCCTACCAGGCCACGGCGTCCGACAGGAGCATGCTCGATTGCGAAGGTGTGCCCCACGGCGTATTCTCCGCCAAAAAAACAGCCCATTATAAATCTCATGATGCAAAAGAGTACGTAAGACCAGATCCCGGCCACCGCTTGCGTGGGAAGCAAGGCCGAAGCCACGGACATCAGCCCGACCCCGCCTATGGTGATCACCAGCAGGGTCTTACGGCCGGTCTTGTCTGCAAAATGCCCGAAGAAGGCCGAACCGACCGGCCTTGCGGCCATCGTTATCGAATAGGTAAAGACGATAGTGATATATTGCCAGGCTGCGCTTCCGCCAGGGGGTGAGAATACCTTGACCAGAATGGGCGCCATGACGAGCACGAGCGCCATATCATAGGCGTCGAGCATGAATCCTAGGAACTGGGAAATCATCGCCATCCTGGTATCTCTGCTGAATCTCGATTTCTCTTCTGACATGACCACCTGTCTCCTTTCTTTTGCCAAAGGGAATAGGTAAGTATTTTAACAACTTATATGGCATATCCCCTTTAGGAAGGGAGGAAAATAGGGAAAATATTGTGTTGCGGCGAAATTTCCCGCCATTTAAGGGAGCAATCGAGAAAAAGGCGGTTATGTTGTCGAAAACCAGCAAATTCAGCATACTATCGAACGCCGGCAAGTCAAGGCCGAATCTACCAGCCGGGCTAAAGACGGGGGATTCTTGCGCAGTCTCTACCGCTTCGACATACGGTCCGAAAACAGCAAAACCTCTGCGCCGATTTATGAAGGGGTCAATCGCCGGAAAACGCTGCCTGCTCGAGCAGGGAGTCCACTGCCTGCCTCGCTTTGAACCTGTCCCGCACCTCGTTGAGCATGACCGCCGCCGCGTAGGTCTTGCCGGACGGACCCGACACATAGCCCGCAAAACCGATCACATCGTTAAGTGTCCCCGTTTTGCCTCTCACCGTGAGCCCCGGCTGATGCATCCTTCTTTTGAGGGTCCCCTTTTCTCCGTTGGCCGCCAGGGAGGATATAAATTCTTCTCTTATTGCATTATCATTCCAGGCGGCGGCAAGAAGCCGGCAGAGCGTATCCGGGCTTACCCTGCAAAAACGGCTAAGCCCCGATCCGCAGTTGAGAGTTCCGATTTCCTCCGGAATGCCGGCTTCCCTGAGGGTGGTCCTGACAACGGCAATTCCTTTATCAGAGTCGCCGGGGGCGCCAGCCACATACCCCCCAAGCGACCTCAAAAGCATCTCGGCCATGAAATTGTTGCTGTATCGGTTGAGCCCGGATATCAATTCCGCAAGCCTGGGCGAGTCGTAAGAAACGATATCTTCGGCCCCTGGCGGCGCCGTCCCTTCTTTAGCCTCGGTCCCCAGCACTCTTACGCCCGAGCGCTCCAGGGCCGCCCGCATAGTGTGTGCGAAGAGTCCGGCAGGATCGGCCGCTTTGAACCGAAACTCTCGAACGCGGCCTCCGCGGGCCGAGGCCCGCCCGGAAAGCTGGAATTGTTCCCGGCCGTTTCCGGTCGCGCCAATAGAACGGAGCCTCAGGGAGCTCCTACCCTTTTTCGTCCACCCCGCCTGGCCGCTCACCCGGACATAGTCTCCCGCCAGGCCCGAATCGGCGCTGAACGCCTTTGCCGACCTCGCCGGGATGATCTTCACAGTCAATGTGTTAAAGTTGATCGCCGCTGCCGAAACTACGGGGTTGTATGCGCCCACGCAGTCGCCGTCCAGGCAGATGCGTTCCGACAACGGTTGAAAGAAGCTGCTGTCCACATAAATACCGCCCCGGATTTGCCTGATCCCCTTTTCTTTGAGCGCCTCCGCCAACTGAAGGGCATTTTCCGAGGTGAAAAAAGGATCTCCACTTCCCTTTATCCAGATATTTCCTGAAATGACCCCTTCCACCGGTCCCTCAGCCGCCATTACTTTGGTTGAAAAGCGAAAAGAAGGGCCAAGCTTCTTCAGGGCTGCATAGCTGGTCAGCAGCTTCATGAGCGAAGCGGGAACAAGAGCATCTTTTGGCCGGGACTCGCAGACAACCTTTCCGGATGAAAGAGAGACCACCAGGATGCCCGAGGTCCCGGCGGCTTTTCCTATGCGCTCCAGGGCCTGTTCAAACGCCGGGGCTCTCTGTGCTTGATATTCAATCGAGGGGAGGTGGTTTTGAGCGGAAGTTTGAATTTGAGACTCGGCCGCGAATGCGATTGTGTGCAGGAACAAAACGGCGATGCAACACGCCGGGGCGAGCATTATCATATTAAATTCGATCCTTCCCCAAGCTTTCGAAAATGTCCCAAAATTCCGGAAAAGATTTATTGACGGATTCGGCGCCCTCGATGACCACTCCGTTGAGACGCAGACCTGCAAGTGCAAAGGCCATCGCGATCCGATGATCGTCGAATGAAGAGATCGGACCCGAGGGCGGCCCGTGGGGGGCGCCTCCATGGACTATCAGTCCATCGGGCAGCTCTTCGGCCTCAACTCCGAGCACCTTCAAGCCGGCTGCAACCGCATTCAGCCGATCGGATTCCTTTATTCTCAGGTGGGCTACGTTGCGGATGCGCGAAGTTCCGCTCGCGAATGCGCTCAGGACGCCGAGTGTGGGCGCCATGTCCGGCATTTCATTCATGTCGATATCGATGGGCAGGAGCCGTTCGGGTCCTTTTACGCAGACCCCTTCATGTTTCCACGTGATGCGGCAGCCCATCTTATCCAGGACACCCAGAAAACGGCAATCCCCCTGAAGACTGTAAGGCGAAATGGGTGAGGTTAGCGCCTCTCCGCCGGTCAGGGCGGCGGCGGCCCAGAAATATGAAGCTGAAGAACAGTCGCCTTCGACCGTGAAATTACGGGGCTCATAGACCTGGGGCGCCGGGACAGCGATCCTGTTGGAGGCTTGCCGCTCAAACCGGGTCCCCGCTTCCTGCATCATCCCCAGGGTGATTTCCACGTAGGGCCAGGATGCCGCAGGCTCGGACCATTCCACCACGACTTTCCTGCGGGCCATTGGAGCGGCAATCAGGATTCCGGATAAAAACTGGCTGCTTTCCGAAGCGTCTACAAAAACATCCCCGCCATTAAGTCCCCTGCAGGTGATCTCCACCGGGAGAAACCCGGCTTTGCCGATCCAGCGCATTGTCGTCCCGAGCTTTTCGAGAGCATCTGCTGCCGGACCGACCGTGCGCTGCCGGAGGCGCGGAGTTCCGTCCAGAACGAACGTTCCGGTTCCCGCCGAGAAGGTGGCGAGAAGAAGCCGGGCGCTCGTCCCGCTGTTTCCGAGAAAAATAGGCCCATCCGGCTGCCGCCAGCG
The DNA here is from genome assembly GCA_003165235.1 of Syntrophobacteraceae bacterium. GTDB lineage: Bacteria > Desulfobacterota > Syntrophobacteria > Syntrophobacterales > Syntrophobacteraceae > SbD1. The sequence goes on along the minus strand of PLSV01000204.1, from coordinate 40,773 downwards.
ATATGGCGGCGGCGCCACCCGGACCGAATCGGCGCTCCATTCGATTATTGCGCCCAGGGCCTCCAGCGCCCTGGCGGTAAGAGACGTATCCTCGGCTTTCAGCGGATTGCCTATCTCTGCGGGCCCTTGCGAAAGAGCGGCCATAATGAGCGCGCGGTGGGTTATCGACTTGGAGCCCGGGACCCGGATTTGCGCATTTATTTTCGAAACCGGTTTTATGGTTTTAAGAAGATTTTTCATTTACCGCTTCTTCCAGGGCCTGCCGCATCGCCTCGATGGCGGGAGTTTCGAAGACCGGACGTTCCAGCCACCATTGGAGCTGAGCGGCCCCCTGGTACAGCAGCATGTCCAGACCGGACACAACCGTGCAGCCTGCGTCCCTGGCGGCCCTTGAAAAGGCGGTCCACCGGGGGCTGTAAATTAAGTCCATTACCGTCATTTCGGGTTTGAAAAAGGAGTCGGAAACAATGGGGGAGGCGCCGGCGTCTTCCAGTCCCACCGAGGTGCACTGAACTACTATGTCAAAGCCTCTTACAACTTTGGCGAGAACGTTGAGCGGAATGAAATTGCTCTTGATCTGCCTGGATAAGACTTTGCCCCGCTCGGAGCACCGGTTTGAGATCGTAACGTTTGCTCCAGCCCTTTTCAAACCATAGGCCACGGCTCGGGCCGCCCCTCCGGCGCCCAGGATAAGGGCGTTGCGGGCCGAGACATCAACGGCTGCCGAAAGAGCCCGCAAGGCGCCGATCCAGTCGGTATTGACGCCTTCCCAGCCCAGGTTCGTCCTGCGAAGGGTGTTTGCGGCCCTGATCTCTTGCGCTGCCGCGTCGATTTGTTCGGCCAGCCGGCATGCCATCTCCTTGTAGGGAATGGTTACGCTCAACCCGCTGAAGCCCGCTTTGTGCAAAAGCTTGAGATCGCTGTCAAGCTCATCGACATAGAAAGCCGCATAAAGCGCGGGAACATTGAGCGCTTTGAAGCACGCGCTCATCATTACGGGGCTTAGACTGTGGCGTACGGGATTTCCGATAACGGCGAAAAGCTTTTTCTGTTCAGGCCTGATCATTTCATTGTACCCTCACGAGGATCAACCTGTTGCAATCATCGCGGCAGTATTGCGTCCTGCTGGAACTTCAGCTTCTTTCTGAGAACCTCGAGGTAATGCAGGAACTCAGGTTCATGGTAGTCGGGATATGTCCAGGGAAGGGGACGGTACGCTCCTTTCTGATAAACCAGAGTGAGATCGGCATAGATTCCGTCACGAAGGTAAACCCTGTGCGTAAAATTCTTCCCCGTCGCCAGGACGAAGCGCTCTGCGCTGAGAAGTCCAGGATCGATATTAACCTGCCGTTTTTCATCGCGTAAGAGGCTGTTTTCAATTTCATTGGTTCGAAGCTTGATATCCGGCAAAGACTCCGGCGCTACGAGATTGACAAAGGCTGCCGTCTGTCTGCGGATTCCCTGCCCCATCTCAGCATCGTAATAAGCAGTGTAGGTAAATGCTCCGGAACCGGACAGAAAATCCATCGGTCCGAAATTCGATACAAGGGCGTTTAGAGCTTCTATTTGGGCCCAGGGATCGCTAAACAAAAAGCGGATTATGAGCTTGGCTGGGCAAGGTTCTTTAGGCTGACTCATATCTTGGTGAATCGTGAGTAGTGAATAGCCGGTTTTTTCAAGTCACCATTCACATGTCGCCAATCACTGTTTCAAAACGGTTTTGCTTCCTCGATCAACATGATCGGGATATCTTCCCGGATTTCATACACAAGCCTGCACTGCTCGCAAATGAGCCCGGTTTCATCCGGGTTTGGATGAATCGGCCCTTTGCACTTAGGGCACCTGAGGATTTCAAGAAGCTCTTTTTTGATAGCCATCCGGCAGACTCCATTTTTTTAGGTTTACTCCGGGTCCTGTTTTTCTTCGAATTTACGTGGGGCCTCTTTCCCGTCATCATCGAGCATCTGGCGGAATGCGTCAAGGAGCGAGCGTATTCTGGCCCCGAACTGGATTCGATTCCGCCTCATCTCCGACATCTCCTGCTCCATTCTGATAAGGCGATTGCCGGCGTCATTAAGGATCGCTTCGGCTTTAACTTTGGCCTGGGAGATGACCAGCTTGGCCTCGCGCTCGGCGTTCGCCCTAATCTGCTCTGCATTTTCTTGAGCACTGACAAGCACGGCTTGAATGGTTTTCTCCCGATCCCTGTGCTCTTTTATTTCCGATTCCAGAGTTTGCACGTCCTCTTTGAGGTTTTCGTTTTTCTCCGTGAGCCGGTGAAGCTCTTCATTAACATCCAACAGGAAAGCTTCAACATCGCCAGGGTCCAGCCCCATCATGCGCTTGCGAAATTTCTTCGCCTGGAGGTTGCCTAATTCCATCAAACTCACTCCTGCCGGAAACGGCGGAATTTGAAAAATGTTTAAAGACCCAGCAGGTATGCTATTCTGGTCAGGGTCGGCACGGCGAACTGATCTAAAAAGATGAGCAGCAAGATCAGTATCATGGGGGTAAAGTCGAGCCCCCCCATGTCGAACGGGAGCAGCCTGCGAATGCGAAACAGGGCAGGTTCGGTCACACTATAAAGGAACCGCACGATAGGGTTATAGGGATCTGGGCTTACCCACGACAGGAGCGCACGGGCTATCACGATCAACATGTATGTATAGAGGACATAGTGCAAAACCGTTGCAAGCGCCAGCAGAAAATATGAAATGACAAACATATGCGACTCCAGGCCTCGGGTTTGTGAATCAAATGTCCGCAACAGCTAAAACTACTTTTTTTCATTTGGCCTGTCAACCCTTTAGGAGCAGGCTGAAGGGGTTAATCCCTTGCTGCCCTTGAGCCTGAACCCCTTTAGCCTGACAACCTTCAGCCTTCAGCCTTCAGCCTAAACTTGAGGTTGACATTGGCCCCAAAAACAGGGATGAAAGGGCGACCTTAAGATTTCCATTTCCCCAGGAGCCGGGTGAATGAGTAAATTCCAGTTGAGTGAGTGGGTTTTGCTGACTTCTCAAAAAGGGAAGAAATGGCTTGTTCAAGTAGCGGATGCGCCGTTTTCGTCCCATCTTGGCGGCATTCATCTGGGGGATGTGGTGGGCAGGGAGGAAGGCGACTGGCTGGTCACCAGCAAAGGAGCAAAGCTGATGCTCTTCAGACCCGCCCTGCAGGACTACATCTTCAACATGAAAAGGCGCACCCAGATCATTTACCCTAAAGACCTCAGCGCGATGATTTTCTACAGTGACATCTATCCGGGGTGCGTGGTCCTGGAGACCGGGATCGGCTCGGGCGCGCTTTCCCTTGCTCTGCTTCGGGCTATGTGCGGCCGCGGAAAACTTATTTCAATCGAGAAGAGGGCTGAATTCGCTGTGGACGCCCGCGAAAATATCAGGCGTTTTTTCGGCGCCGCGCCTGAGAACCACGAGATCATCGTTGCCGATATAGAAGGTGTCTGCCTTTCGTGCGAGGTGGACCGAATTTTCCTGGACCTTCCCGAACCATGGCGTGCTGTTAGCAACATGTCCGGAATGCTCCGAATGGGAGGGCTTCTGGTGAGCCTTAGTCCCAATGTGGGCCAAATTCAGCTTACCCATAGGCAGCTTCAGGCAAATGGATTTGGGGACATAGTTCATTTCGAGCTTCTGAGGCGGGATTGGAAGGTTGACCAGCTTCGCGCGCGCCCCTTCGACAGGATGGTGGCCCACACGGGGTTTATCACGGTTGCAAAGAGGGTTTCGGCCGAACGGGGAGATCCGCTGGAGAGCGTTCCTGGAGACAGTGAAGGGTGAAGAATTCACCCTTTGCTTGCATGACGTTGTAGATGAAAGGAGAAAAGATCGACATCTCGATAGTGATTCCGGTCAGAAACGAAGCGGAGAATATCCTTCCTCTGGCCAAGGAATTAGAATCCATAATGGAGCGGGAATTTGCGGAGTGGGAATGCATCTGGGTCGATGACGGCTCGAGCGACGGGAGCCTCGCCCTGCTTGGTGAGCTTGCGCGCGCAGATCGCCGCCACAGGTATGTCTCCTTCGAACGAAACGCGGGACAGTCGGCCGCTTTCTGGGCCGGGTTCGCTGAAGCCAGGGCCGCAATAATCGCTACAATCGACGGCGACGGCCAGAACGATCCTGCGGACATCCCTGCGCTCTTTCGAACCGTCGAGTCGGGCGCCGCCGATATGGCCAACGGCTATCGGCTCCGCAGGCAGGACAACCTCAAAAGGAAAGTCTCGTCCATTCTCGGCAACGGATTCAGAACCTGGCTGACCGGCAAAACCGTGAGAGACGCCGGGTGCTCAACCAGGGTCTTTCGTAGAGAATGCGTTCAGTCAGTCCCCCGCTTTGCCGGAATGCACCGGTTTTTGCCTACACTGGCGGCTATGCAAGGTTTTAAACTGACCGAGGCCCCTGTAAATCACCGGCCCAGGCTTCAGGGACGTTCGAAGTATTCCATAGGCAACCGGTTGTGGGTCTCACTGGTGGATATGTTCGGGATATTCTGGCTGCAAAAGAGGGCCATACACTACAGGATCAAAACTAGATCGGATTTCGAGAGCGACCGGCGGTCTTAATCGTTCCTACCCATAAAATTCTATCGATAGACTCAGAAAAATTCGAATTACCATTCTGCAACTGAGATTGTAGTCAAGGTATTGACTACCTTTAGTCCAATCCTCCGGTCTTGGCGGTTTTCGAAGGACCCGGTTGCGAGTCTTCCGGCTTTACCGCTTGAAAAAAGTTAGTCCATATAACCGCTTACCAACAAAACGCATGGTGGTCCGCGAATTGGAAGAATTTTTCGATTCGGTTGATCATCAAGAGGCACAGAACGTGCACTACGCTTCCCCTGTGGAGGATTATGCCATGATCGAAAGGGACAACAGGCTTGCAGAGACGTTGAAGAGGGGACAGTTCCACATGCGCGGCAAAGGTGGTTTCACCCTGGTCGAGCTTGTGGTGGTTGTCGCAATTGTGGCGATCCTGGCTGTAGTTGCAACACCGGCTTACATCAACTACGTGAACCGAACGAGACAGGGTGAGGCCGCCAGCATGCTGTTCACCGCCCGGCTGGAAATGGAGGAGTTTTATACGGATAATGGATGGTATGCAAGCACTATAAAATGCCTTCCTTCCTTTGCCGGCATAAACTCGCCATGCCTGGCCAATTGCTCCAACTGCGCCAACAGCGCCACTGTGCATAATTATACCTTCCATGTATCGCAGAATATCCCGGGGGGCGGCGCCACGCTGCCCTATTACCAGATTGCGGCGACAAGACAAATTTACAGTTATGCAGCGGCTGACATGTTGACAATCAGCGCGACCACTGACACGCCGATCGTACAGAATACGAACGCGCTGAAATTTTCAGTTTTCCAGTGGATATTTCAATAGATGAGTCAACGACGGAGGGAATTTCCCATGCCTAGACTTAGTATTATGGGCATCGTCATCTTGTATCTTATGTCATTGTTTTGTCCATCCGGCGCAATGGGGTTCACGGTTGCAAAAAAGCCCGTTGAGAAGGGCGCGCCTGCCAAAGCTGCCGCCAAGTCGTCTTCTAAAGCTAAGCCGAATATTGCCGCGCAAGCCGTTCAAAGGAACGTCATCAATATCGTTGTGGACAGGATTGAGGGCACCCTGATCTATTCCAAAGATTGGAGGACATTCGAAGTCCCGAGCAGGACCAAAATTATCGACAACCGCCATCGCGTAACAAAAATGAGAATAGCCGAACTGGTTTTCGAAAACGGCGCCCTGGTGGAAGTGACCTTGAAATGAAACGGCTATTCACATACGCAGGCGACAATTTGAGGAGCAGCACCCCATGAAGCGAGCCGTTGTGACAGTTATGCTCTTTTCTTTTTTTTCACTCGCTTTTCTGCCCGCAGACGTCTTGGGCGGCGCATGCAGCAATTCGCTCTACCCTCCGTTCATTCAAACCGGGGTCATACCCAACATACTGATAATCCTGGACAACTCCAACAGTATGGACGAAGATTTCTATGGCAACGCGGCCGGTTCGTATTCTCCGGCCAGCAAGACGGTGGTGGCGAAACAGGCGCTGCAAAACGTAGTGACCGACCTCCAAAGTAAAGCCAATGTCGGAATAATGACATACTCACTGCCAAATGACCTTGTGGCCATGCAAATCCACAACGCCATGCCTTTTGCTTCCTACAATCCCAACTCGTACTGCAGCATGCCGCTCACCCTCACGGCGGCACAGGCGCAGGCATGCTTGCAGGCATGCGTAACTTATTGCATGAACCCAAACGATACTGTCTCATCAGCAGCCTGCGACGCTTGCTGTCCCCCCGATGCATCACTCGGCCAGACGTTTACAAGTTATACGACCCAGACATTCACCCACAACGACGGTACCCAGACAAACTTTCCCGATCTCATTCTGTCTACTGTCTACTACCCTGCCACGACCGACACCACCAGCACAAGGGCAAGGTATTGCGGACTGACTTACCCTAAAACACAAAAGTGGCCCAACCCCACGAACCCGGGCAAGTATGTTTTTTATAACCAGACAGATCCTTTCTATGACTGGGGAAACGACGGCATAATGTTCGGCTATAGCGGACTCGATAACGGAAGCGGTTCCGCGTACAGTCCATGGGAAAATGCCAGTAATTATTACATATACTGCAGCCAAAAAACGACAACCGACGATGTTTGGGACGGTTACGGCGGCAACTGTTACCCTGAACAATTCCAACCCACCGATTCGGACTGGGCTTTAGGGTTTTACAACTGGGGCCAGGCGATGCCCTGGTACTGGGTAGGCCCGACGTGGTTCAGTTGGAGTCAATCATCCGGCAATCCACAGGGATACCTTCACGTTCCGGTGGGCCCGGTGAATTTTTGCGCCAATGACTCCGGGGTATCCAATGGACAGGCATGCTCAACCACCGCGGACTGCACAGTCCCTTATAACTCGAGATGTTCTAATATTTGCTACAATAGCTCCGGGGTATCAAACGGACAGGCATGCTCAAGCATCGCGGAGTGCACAGACCCTTCTTATAACTCGAGTTGCTCTAACAAGGTTTTGAACATACTCAATCCAAAGGCCAATGACAGCGCCGGCTATATGAGCTGCTGGGCGGGAAACACGCCGGATGGGACCATGAATACCTGTCCCTATATTGTCAACGCCAGCAATACGCCGACCGCCGGCACACTGAATACGGCGTTCAACTACTTCAACGGCCAGCTTTCCGGGTACAGCAGCCCCATCACCTCGCCATGTCAAAAGAACTATATAATTTATGCTACGGACGGCTTGCCGTCCACTTTCATGAATGGCTCGCAGCCCACCCCAAACCCTTCGGTCATGTCGGACCTCATGCAGCAAGTCCTGGCGCAGGTTACCCAGCTTCAGCAAGGCGTGACGCCAATAAGCGGCGGTACGACATATCCCATCAAGACTTATGTTCTGGGAATGGGCCTTACTACCGAGGCGAAGGCAAACCTGGACAAGATGGCCAATGCAGGCGGCACGGCCACTTCCGGGCACGCTTATTACGCCGATAATCCCGACCAGTTTGTCGATGCTCTGAACAGCATTATCACGGACCTTCTGGCGCGTGTTGCTGCAGGCAGTTCCGTCTCGGTTCTGTCCGAGGGCCAGACTCAGAATGGCGCCAACATGCTGCAGGGCGTATTTTACCCTTCCAAACTTTTTGGGGCGGCGAGCATAAGTTGGCCGGGTTATCTCTACGACTACTGGTTCTATAACGGCGCGGCATACAGCAACATAAGAGAGGATACCCTTCATGACTATATCCTCGAACTCAACGACGACTACGCGATATCTTTTGTATTCGACCTCCAGAACGGCCTTTCCGTGAATCGTAACAAAGACTCGAACGACGCCGTCAATCTGGGCGATCCGGACACACTTGTCGATAACGTCGGGCTGGATTCTCTGACCCCCCTGTGGGAAGCGGGAAAACAACTGTTCCTGACAACCCCAGCCGGCAGGCAAATCTACATTCCGGGGAGCAACGGCGCCGGTCTGGTTAGTTTTGATACCGCCAACTCAGCCCTCACCACACCAGGGTCTTCACCATTGGGCGCGCCGTCGAACTTTGATCCCTGCCTTCAGGGATCAAGCGATATAGCAACTTTGCAAAATCTTATAAATTATGTAAGGGGGACGGACCTCCCAAATTGCAGGAACAGGACCGTTGGACTCTGTTCGAACGGGGCCCCATGCAGCTCGCCCTCGGATTGCTCGAGCGGCGTCTGCACGCAAAATGTATGGAAATTGGGGGACATCGTCTATTCCACACCCCAGGTTCAAGCTGATTACAAATATTGCTCCAACGGCGCTTCTTTCAATACCCAGCTCTGCACTCAGGACTCCGATTGCGGCACGACCGGTTCCTTTACTTCGTGCCGGAAGAAGCAAAGCGTCATCTTTGTCGGCGCCAACGACGGAATGCTGCACGCTTTCCAAACGGGAACTCTAAGCAGTGCGGGATTGAGTGCAGCGCAATACCAGGTGACAGAATTAACGGGAATTCCGACCCCGAACATGGGGCAGGAATTGTGGGCCTTCATTCCCCAGAACAGTCTTCCCTACCTGAGGTGCCTCGCAGTTCCTCCGGGGACTTGTCATCTCTATTACAGCGATTTGAGCCCGTACATCACGACAATGATGGTTCCAAACCCAAACGACCCAAGCGGGCCGCCAATTCCGAAGACGATCCTGATCGGCGGGATGAGACTCGGGGGCGGGACCATCACTTCCCCTACTCCCGGCAATTACTGCTTCAACAGTTCCGGGGTATCCAATGGACAGCCATGCTCACAGAACTCGAACTGCACAACGGCCCCGTATAACTCGAACTGTTCCAGCGCATACCTCATCAACGCTCCATCGGACACATGCACCCCTGTGAAGTGCGCCGATTCTACTCCCTGCTACACTAGCTGCTCCAATCCTTCGAGCTGCACCGGGCTTTCTTCATATTACGCCCTCGATATCACCGACGCCCAGAACCCCATACTCCTATGGGAATTCAGCCATCCATTCCTGGGTTATTCCTACTCCGGGCCGGCGGTTATCCACAAGTGGTCAAACACGGGTGATCCCTGTGCTAATCCGCCGGTTAGTCCGAGCGGCAACCAGTATTACGTAATGTTCCTGTCAGGCCCGACAAACCCGGCGGACGGCAGTTCAGTTCAGAGCCTCCAGGCTTTCGTCCTTACCCTTAACGCCAACCTGACAATCAATAAAGTCTTCCGCCATGATTTCGGCGCCGCCACCGCGAACGGGTCTGGAGGGAGGCTTTTCACCAACGGCCTGGATGTAAACGGGGATGGCTACACGGACTTTGTTTTCTTCGGGTACGGGAACTCGCCAAGCGGCAGCTCCACCGGCTGGCAGGGAGGCGTCGGGAAAATCTATACTAGCAACAACGATCCGGGCGCCTGGGGCTATGACGCAACAACATACGCCAATATTGCCACACTGCCCATAACCGCAAGGATAGCGACCGAGCAGTGTTTCAATACATGGTACCTCTATGCCGGGTCGGGAAGGTACTTTTCCTCCCTGCCGCAGTACGACTATACTGGCGCCGGTCCGAATTATCTCATGGGAATACCGTTTACCTGCGATCAATGCAACAACAATTGCGCCAGCATCGCCTCCCTGAACTCCGATAGCGCCGTTACGACTGCATGCGCGAACGCAAGCAGCAGTAGTAATGCAACTAATCCAAGCTCCTTTCTTCAGGTCGGCTGGCAGTACCCCCTGGAACCTGCAACGGGGTCCTTTCTCGGGGAGAGACTGATTACCGATCCCACTGTATCCGTGGGCGCCAACTCGATATTTTTCACTACTTCCGAACCCACTTCCGAAGCATGCGGCTATGGCGGCCAGAGCCGTGTGTGGGGTCTGAACTGCGCGACGGGGGAAGCGCTTGCACAAACATGCGGCTCATATACGGTGGCCAACCCGTCTGGGACCCTGTATCTGCAAACCTCCACCGGGGCGATATACCAGATCAACGCCGCCTCTTCGTTCGTCGGTACGGGCCCCGGTGACGGCGCGGCCGCCGGCACAAGGACAACCATATGGTATCACGGCATGCCGCCGGAAACTTCGGTCCCTGAAGTGCAACCGGCCACATCGGCGGCCAAATCGGGGCAACTGATACAATGGATTGAAAGATGAAAAAACAAGGCGGATTCACTCTAGTCGAATTGATGGTGGTAGTCTCGATCTGCGTGCTGCTGCTGGCCTGGGGCGTTCCCTCATACTCGAGCTGGAAAAAGAAACACGATATAGAAAACCAGATGGTCCAGCTTTACAGCAACCTTCAGTTTGGGCGCATGACCGCCTACAGCGGCAAATTGGCGTCGGGCGTATGGTGGGGAGGAGGCGCCAGCATCACCTCCTACCAGGTAAGATCTGACGCGAACAACAATGGCGTAATCGATGACACCGGCGTCGACACGCAGATCGGGGCGGCGGTGAGCCCAAAGTACGCCATTACTCCTTCGGTTAACCAGAATAGCGTGAGCTTTGACGGCAGGGGGTTTCTGGACCCCGCCAATCCGATTACATTCAGTGTTTCATCGACCTCCGGGGCTGCAATAGATTGCGTGGCGGTTTCAAGCACCAGAATAACACTTGGAAAAATGAATGCCGGCAATTGTGCGCCAAAATAAGGGGCGGCCGTGACTATGAACCCTTGCGATAAACGGGGCTTTACGCTCATCGAGGTCATGGTGACTCTTCTGCTTCTGGCCTTCGGGATGTTGGCTTCGATCGTCGGGATCATGGCGGCACTCGATCATAGCCTGATGAACGAGATGCGCAATGATGCGATGAAGATAGCACAGGAACAGGAGGAAGCGGCAAGGGACATGCCGTATGCCAACATTCACCAAATTCCGACCCCACAAACCATTACGAGGCAGGTGAGAAAAAGCCTGGTCAATTACACGGTCAAATTCAGCAGTCCCGCTGTTGCGCCGGGCGCCGCAGGCATGGGAATGACCCTGGTGCAGTTCCAGGTTCAGTGGCAATTTAAAAATAATACATATTCTTATATTCTGCAAACAATCGTGAGGCAAATGAAATGAACAGGCAGCGCGGCATGACCATGGTGGAGCTGTTGGTCAGCCTGGCGGTTGTAATGGTTATCCTCTGCGCGGTAACCACTGCCTACCTGAAGCTTCTGAGGACTTACAGGACCCAGGGCAGGCTGGCCGAAAGCTATATGGCGAATTTGACCGGTATGGAGATGTTGCGCTACGATATCGAAATGGCCGGGTTCGGCCTGCCCGCAAGCTTTGCGGCGGGAGTAACCTACAGCGAAGCCAATGATAATACCGTAAACTACTACAACCCGGCTGATCTCAACGATTCGCCAAATAGCCCTCCGAGGGCGCTAGTGATGCTAAACCCGAAGCCGGGCAACAATGTGCCCGCCGCCACAAAGTCGAGCGCCTACAGCTCCGACGTTCTCGCCATAAAGTCGAGCGCGGCGAACATCAATGCAACTAGCAAGAAATGGTCCATGATCACCAATGCAGGCGCTACTCCAACGGTCAAGTTATGGGGAGTCACGGCCCTTGACCCTGTCATGGACTTTACAACCAACGACAGATTCATCGTTCTCGACAATAATGGCGTGCTGCAGCCCGCGTCCGGGCCTTGGGGCTGCTATACGTTCAATGCGTCAGCAGCCAATACCGGTTATTATTCCAACGCCGCCGCCATCGGGTCCCCCAGCCCACAAAATGTCTATTATATGTACGGTCTCGATAACAAGACCGGCACGCACATAATGCCGTTCAACCGCGTTGATTATTACCTGGACAAAATTGCCGCCGATTTTCCAAGCAGTTGCGCCGCAAGCACCTACACACTGTATCGAAGCACGGTAAACCAGGCGGACGGCACTCTCAACAAAGCCCCCCTGGTCGACTGCGTAAGGGACTTTGAGGTAGCCTTCGGGCTTGATGCCAGTTCAGGCGCTCAACCACTCGTGTGGCAGCAAACCTCCCCGACGGCCGTGCAAATACAGCAGCAGCTACGTGAAGTGAGAGTATTTGTGCTCTACCAGGAAGGGCTCGGCGACTCCAGCGCCTCATCCGGTCAAGGATCTTCCAATTTCCGCTTTTCCGGCGTTTTGAATCTTGGCGACCAGGACATTGCCAACAGCCTTGGGGGAAACTATACAACGAACAACCCATTTAAACAGTTGAGCAGTTCGGCCCTTACGGGGGCGCTCAGCAGCTTCACCCCTACAGGCGCAGACGTTCAATACCGCTGGAAGATCCTTGAAATGGCCATCAAGCCTATGAACTTGCTGAACCTGACAACCCGATGAAGTTAACTGAGAAGATGATAAATCCGATCCAAAGCCAAAAAGGAATAGCCCTGGTCGCCACTCTGATGATACTGGTGCTTGGATTTGCGGTCGTGGCGATAATGTTCCGGCTCTCAACCCAGGAAACGAAACTGGCCCGTTTGGAGCAAGGCTACACAACAGCCCTGGACGCTGCCAAAGCTGGAACGGACCTGTTCATCTACATGGTGCAAAATCAAGTCTCCGTTCCTCCCAGTGCGCCTTTCGGCACGAGCCTGAACCAGGGCCGATGTCTTCAGGTAAAGGTGGGCAACGCGACATCGAGCTGGTCCTCGACAGCGGCATGGAACACCGCTCCCGCATGTCCATCCCAGGCTAATGCGACAAACACCAACCCCACCGTAAGTCCGGACATAACTCTTACATTGTCCAACTACACGGTTGACGTCAAAGTCATCGATAACTCGATGACTACTCAGCAGGCCGGCTCCGCTACGTGCCCGAATGGCTGCTACTATTACACAGTCGTCTCACGGGCCCTGGCGCCGAATTCCGGCGAGCATGCCGAAATCTTGTTCGTGTACCGCTATTCTCGATAGTTTACTTCTCTTTAACAAAGTGAACTGATATAAGGACTGTCGCCAGGCCGCTGCCCGAACCCGGCTTTGGCCCCCCCTTTTCCTGCGTGCGCAGGCCGTTCTTAGTGTAAATTAGAGGGTCCCATGCGGCGCCGTTTGCAGATGGCGCCCTGGTGTTTCACCACTCGGGTGAAAAGGCCGATCTCACATCCATGACTCGTCACATGAGGCTCGAAATGAAACCAGCGCAGGCTGTCCTGTTCTCCTCAGCCGTTATTGCAGCCTGCATCATAAGTTACGAAGCATTCGACGCGCCGGCCGCGCGTTTTTGCGCTACTGTTGACTACAGGGCCAAAGAGATCTTCGAGCTGATAACCCGGCTGGGGTTATCTACGCCTTATCTGGCGGCCGCACTCGCCGGGTTTATCTACTTTCGATTCGTAAAAAAGAACGCGATCCTGGCGAACGCGGCCGTCTTCCTGTTGGCGGCGGTCGCCCTCTCGGGACTTGCGAACGACCTGGTCAAAGTTCTGGTTGGAAGAAGCAGGCCCGGGCTGTTGATTTCCCGGGGCGTATACTGGTTCAAACCTTTTGCGAATCAATATAATTATGCCTCGTTTCCATCAGGCCACGCCAATACTATAGCCGCCCTGTGCTACGGACTGGGCGTGGTGACCGGCCGCTTCAAGCATATCCTGTTGAGCATAGCTTTGGTTGTAATGGCCAGCCGTGTCATAGTGGGGGCTCATTTCCCGAGCGACGTATTGTTCGGGGCTTACCTGGGAGTGGTTGTCACTGAACTCGTAGCTGCGGGTTTTGAGAAAAAGGGATTTGTGATAAGACGAAAGCGCGAAAAAGCGCCGCCGCAGCCAGTGGAGAAAACCAATGCCCTTTAGCGACATTGGGGACATCGATCTCCATTACGAGATCCTCGGAGAGGGATTCCCCATGCTTTTCATAAGCGGTCTTTCCGGCGGCGCCTGGACGTGGGAAGGACAAATCCCTTTTTTCAAGCAACATTACAGGTGCATAGTTTTCGACAACAGGGGGGCCGGGTTGTCCGGGAAGCCCCTGAGTGCATATAGCATAGCGCAAATGGCCGGGGACGCCCTCCGTCTGCTTGACCGCCTGCTGATCGAAAAGGCCCTCGTATTCTCCCTTTCGATGGGTGGAATGATTGCTCTCGAGCTGGCAAGGATTGCGTCCGGGAGGCTTGGGGCCATGCTGCTGGGATGCACCCACGCTGGCGGCAAAACCCGCATTTCGCCCTCGCCGGAAGCTGTCTCTCTGCTGGTGAACACTGCGGGGCTAAGCCGCGAGGAGATACTCCGGAAACAAGCGCCCCTGTTCTTCAGCGAGAGATTTCAGACCGAAAACCCCAAAGCGATAGAAGAACACTACCGCGTGCAGCTTCTGGCGCCGGATCAGCCGGAGTACGCATTTCAGGCTCAACTGACGGCAATTTATCTGTTTGACTGCACGGACGCCCTGTCGAAAATCAGCAATCCAACGCTCGTAGTAACCGGCACGGAAGATGTCCTGATTCCGCCGGCAAATTCAATTTATCTTGCCGAGCGCCTTCCAAAGGCTGAATTGATGCAAATACCCGGAGCGGGGCATGCTTTGCATGTCGAATGCCGGGATATTCTCAATCGGGCCGCCCACCGTTTTTATCAGACATATCTCGCTTCCTGCTCTTAAAAGTTGAGCCGGAGGAAAGCTTCTATTTTTGCTGAAAGCTCCCGCTCGGATCCCCAGTAGAAATGATCCACGCAGGGCAATACTTCCAGGGTCGGCTTAGCATCCGGTTGGTTGGAGAGCCAATTTTTCAGAGATTCCACGGAGCAGAAATTATCTTGATTTCCGAGGGTGACGAGTGTGGGCGCATCAGGCAGTCCCAGCCCCTGAAAAGAAATAAAATCCAACGGCGGCGATATAAGTATGAGCGAATCCGGGGAAAGGCCCATTCGGATTGCTTCCATTGCGGCCCATGCTCCATAGGAATAGGCGGCAAAATCAATGAACCCCGGGGATCGAGCGCGGAGGAATTCTGAGACGGCGATAAGGTCTGAAGCATCTTTTTGTCCCTGTGGCGGATGCCCTCCGCTGGCGCCCGCAGCTCTGAAAGTGAATCGCAGAGTTCCCCACCCGAGGCCGGTGAAGGTCTGCTGCGCGGCCTGGACCACATTATTGTGCATGTTGCCTCCGTAGAGCGGATGGGGATGGCATAGGATTGCATTTCGGCCGATGCGTCCCTGCTCGAAGAGTCCTTCGATGGTTATCCTGCCGCCCTCAACTGGTATCCCAACCGGCTCTTCAGCCATAATCCGCTCCTTTTCGACCGCTGTTTGATTGATTATATTTGTTTCATACACCGAAACAGCCGGTTTTTACAATCGGGTTTGCATTCGATTCAGGTTAAGGGCTTGTCCGTAAATAAGCCTCTTAGGGATCGCGCCGGGATTTGAGATTGATTTGGTCGCGAGGATTGAGCAAAACCGCAGGCGTAGTTGGGCTACGTCGAGGATTTTGCGATTGAGGAGCGGCCAAAGCAGACCAAATGCCGGATGCGAGCGCAAAGGATTGATTTACGGACAAGCCCTAAGTCAAAAGGGTGTTGAATGTCCCGCTTTAAATCCGCTCTCGCGCTCAGTGGAGGCTCCGCACGAGCGCTGTCCCACCTGGGGGTTATCCAGGAAATCGAGCGCAGGAACATGAAGTTCGATTTGATAGTAGGGACGAGCATGGGGGCCGTAATAGGCGGCCTCTACGCCTTCTTCGGAGACTCGGCGAAGGTTATAGAGAGGCTGAAAAATCTTTTCGAGAGTGAACTTTTCCTCAAGACCGCCTTCAACGCGGTCGACGAGGATTTCGTTTTTGCCAGTCCCGACGGTTTTTTTAACCGGTTCATGTGGCTGTTCAAACAGGGGGTCTTCTACACTCGCACGATGCTGCATACGGAAATGGTGGCGGATGAGCTCTATGACGGGTTGTTATCCATACTGATTCCGGACGTGCTCATAGAGGATCTGCGAGTCCCGTTTGCATCGGTCGCCATGGACCTGCAGACGGGTGAAGAAATCGTGCTGACTAGGAGGTCTTTGAGACGGGCCATCGCGGCGAGTTCCTCGATTCCAGGAATGTTTCCGGCAATCCGGATCAACGGACGGATGCTCGTTGACGGGGGCTGGGCGGATAATGTTCCCGTCGCCCCCGCGATCGCCCTGGGAGCCCATTTCGTCCTTGCCGTGGACGCAACTCACGATATTGAGGGAATTGCGATACACCCAAAGTCAGCGCTGACGGTGCTGCTCCGTTGCCATGAAATCACGGGCATTCTATTGACAAGGCACAGGAAATCAGCCGCTGACGTTTTGATAGTCCCCGAAATAGGAGACATATTCTGGGCGGACTTCAAATCCCTCGACCATTGTCTGGCCGCAGGAAGAAAAGCCTTCGAGGAAAAAGCATCGGCTATCTCGAAGCAGGTGCTCCTGCGCCGGTTTCGAACGCTCCGAGGGGCCATTCATCCCGGCAGGACCGGAAAGTGGAAACATCCGCTGGTCATAGCGTGATTCCGGCCGGGAGAACCTGCCCGCTTTTTTCCTTTGACAAGACACTACTTGGTTATGCGATAGTAAAGCATCTTATTGAACCGCAGCGATCAAAAACAAATTGCAGAATGAAAGGGGATGTCCTATGGCTCAAAGGAGCAGCTTAGCCGTTTTCGTCATGGTCTTGAGTCTGTGCCTCGTTGCGCCCATGCTCTCAAGGGCCGGAGTCGGCGAGGAAGCCAAAGTCCAGGCATCGATCGCCGTTATGAAGGAGATAATGGATATTCCTGAGTGTGCAATTCCCCCCAGTCTTTTGCGCAACGCGCAGGGGATCGCGATCTTTCCCGATCTTCTCAAAGCGGCATTTGTTTTTGGAGGCCGTTATGGAGTAGGGGTGCTGCTGGTGCGCAATCCGGACCGATCGTGGGGCAACCCCGTCTTTTTCCGCCTGATAGGAGGCAGCTTCGGGTGGCAGATCGGCGCTCAATCCACCGATGTGATACTTGTGCTCAACAGCATTCGCAGTCTGGATACAATATGCGGAGGTAAATTCACTCTCGGGGTTGACGCTTCGATAGCGGCGGGGCCCGTCGGCAGGCAGGCAGAAGCGGGGACTGACATTTTGCTCAGGGCGGAGATACTTTCCTACTCCAGAAACCGGGGCCTTTTTCTGGGAGTTTCGCTTGAAGGGGCCGCAATTCAGGTGGACTATGGTTCGACCGCCGCTTTCTATAACGTTGCGGGGTTGCTGCCGATGGAGATTTTGAAAAACCCCAATAGGGTGGCCCCTCCGATTGCGGCAGAACTTAGACGGGTGCTCGATTGGTACTCCACGCATTAAAGACTGGTTCGGCAGTGATGTCTGGGTAAATCCCAGCATGTAAGCGGACCAACCGGAGCGCTCCGGCTCAGGCGACCAGCCAAAGCGCAATACCTTCGGCGAGTTGGACGAGCTTTCCTGTCACTCGCCCCATGTCGAACTCATCCAGGCTGGACAGCCCTTTTCTTCCCACTACTACCGTACCGTAGCCTCCCCGAAGGGCCTCGTCAAAAATGGCCCCGGCGCGGCTTGCGACACCGGAAATGAATTTGGTCGAGATTTTCTCCGGCCCGATTCCCGATGAGACAAGGATGCGGGTTGCAGCATCAAACGTCGGTTTGATCTGGTTTTCCGCCTCCTCTATCAGCCGCTGCCGGTATTCTTCCGGGAAAATCTTTTCCTGGCCGGTCCATGAGACCGTTATCCCGCGAACCACATGAACGAGCCTGACGGAGTTGTTTGAGGCATTGACCATCTTTGATACATGATGCACTGCCCTCATGGCCGGCTCAGAGGAGTCCATCGCAATTATCACTCCCCCGCTCCCGGCATTTTTCCCGACCAGCCACAGGTTTGCAGAGTCCAATTTTGCCGCCAGTTTTGTCGCCACACTTCCGAGCATATGTGCGGCGGCGCCCCCAAACCCGCTACGGCCCATCAGTATTGCGTCATACCCGCGCTGCGCCTCTTGAAGCAGGTCTCTGGCAATGCCTTCTTTAACTTTCCGGATGCTGATCATAATGGAATATTCGGGTATTCCTATCCCAGTGAGCCGGCGCCGAAAATCGCGCATGAGGTCGCGAACCTGTTTTTCCCGCTCGACTTCCCATATCCTGAGATGCTCCGCATTTGGTAGGTTAGAGGGGTCTTTTTCCAGGTCCCAGAACGATTCGGGCACCTTAGGCATTACGTGGAAAAGGACCAACTCGGCATGCCGGACGGAAATTATTCCACTCAGGTAATCGAGAAGCCCCCGCGTCTGTTGCGAGCCGTCTACTGCGATAAGCACCTTGCTGAATGCGCCTTCCATATTCTTTCCTCCGGGACGGAACGCTTCCGGAAAGTCGCCGTCCGAAAGGAGTTCTTTTACGCCCTGATCGCGCCGTCAGGCGGGATCGATCTTTCGGGTTAGCCTATGCCGCGCAACGTCCTGAATGCCGGATGCCTCGCGTGGAGTGGAGATATCGGGGCCTCGCTTTCCGTGGACTTTATCCGGCATCCAGAGCCGGAGAGGGTTTCCGGACGGGTAGGACAAACGGGTGACATTATTCTTTTTCGATCGGGAAGGTGAGTTTTGCCCCGTGCCACCCAATTAGTAAAACCATAGGGCAAAGGGAAAAGATGAGCAATAAATAAATGAAGCCGGCGCCCCTTAACCTTGTCAGAACGTCGGGAGTCATTTCACGCCAGACCAGGGCGGCAAGAGACACGGCCAGCATGAGCGGGGAAACAGCTATCTTCACATTGATCGACCGCATCGGCCGCCCAAGGTAATTGACCGTCCAGGATGTAAAGCCGGTCAGCATCACGATGGGGGTAAAGATTACGCCGCCTGCGAGGCAGTGGAGGGCGGTGGCGTCGTATGAAGGGTCGCCTGTTATGAGATAGAGGAAAGTAAAGAAGACCGCCGAGAGCATGAACACGATAGGAAAATGCACCGTCATCGGGTGAGGGTGTCTGCGAAGAATGGGCGCTTTCTTGAACAGTGGTTCAAGAAAGCTCTTTTGCTCAATTTCGGGAACGGATTGGGGCCTGATAGTCCCAACCCGCGGATGCCTCTCGAGGACTTCCGGTCCGTGAGGCGCCCCGCCCATATCGGTAGTGAGGTCCTTTCCGGAAAAATGGCGCCTCATGTGGCTCCCTGTTTTCCATAGCTTACTCTGACTCACATCATAGATCTTGCCTTCATAAGCGATATAAACGGGTCTTCCTTCCTTGCCGTCTTTTTGTGCAAGTTCGTCGAGGCTGAGTTGCATGTCCGGCATATCGAATCTCCCCTGTGTCGGATCGGGTTTTTTGTGCAAACCTGAAGTATAAGGATCGATCGGCTTAATACAATTACTACAGGGCCAAAGATTCCGGGACGTTCCTCGATTGCATTTAATATGCGGATTACTTATGGTAATTACCACATCCGTATGACTAAAAGTGGTGGAGAACGGTCGCAGTTTTATCGCAGCCCACCGCCAGGTTTGCGGCTAAGAGGTGAAGAAGCCCGGAGAAACTTTTCGTTCATAAGCGCTGCTCAGGCGCGGGAGGTTGATCTCTTTGAAAGTAGCTTGCTCTTTTGTGCTGTGGGTTATGTTTTTCCTGTTTCCCGCCCTTTGTTCGGCCGAGGTGTTCAGGAACATCACAGAGGCTCGGCTCTCGAACGGTCTCAAGGTCATTATGTTCGAAAATCACAAATCTCCGATTATATCGCTCCAGGTCTGGTACCGGGCTGGATCTCGAGACGAAAAAACGGGCAAGACCGGGCTCGCTCACATGGTCGAGCACATGATGTTCAAAGGGACGGGCAAGGTGAGCGGGGAGCAGTTTATCAGGACAATCTATGAGTTGGGAGGCGAGGAAAACGCATCCACGTCGCACGACTCTACGGGTTATTTCGAAACGCTTGCCTCGGACCGGATAGGGACGCCAATCGATTTTGAATCGGACCGTATGAGCAATCTGGTCCTTGGAGAAAGCGATTTCCGAACGGAGAGGATGGTCGTTCTCGAAGAGCGGCGGATGCGCATTGATGACAATCCGCGGTCGTTTCTGCTGGAGCAACTGGAGGCGGCTACGTTCCAGTCCCAGCCTTACCATTGGCCTATCATCGGATGGCCGGACGATATCGAGAGGCTTACGATCGATGATGTAAAGGCTTTCTACTCAAAGTACTACAACCCGGCAAACGCTTTTGTCGTCGTAACCGGCGACTTCAAGAAAGAAGCCCTTTTGCCCGAGATGGAAAGGGCGTTCGGGAAAATACCGGCCGGAACGCCGGCGCCGCAGCTCTCGATCCAGGACCCCCCTCAACCGGGCGAAAAACGTGTGATTGTCGAGCGTCCGGCCCAAGTCGGGTACATGGTCGTAGCCTGGCACGTTCCCAATCTGCGAAGCCAGGACAGTTACGTACTCGAAGTCATAAAGGCGATTCTTGCCCAGGGGAAAAGCTCCAGGTTCTATGACCGCCTGGTGCGCGAAAAAACCCTCGTGCTCGAATCGTCCGTGGACTACAACCTGACTACCCTGGACCCGGGCCTTTTTTCTATTGAAGTCTCTTTTCTTCCAGGGAAGAATCCTGGACAAATAGAACAGGCGATCTATGAAGAAATCGAGCTTCTGAAGACAACTCCCGTAGGCTTTCGCGAAATGCAAAAGGCGAAAAACCAGTTGGAGGCCGCTTTTGTCTTCGATCAGGAATCCATCTTCTCCGTAGGCCAGAATCTGGCCGAGTACGAGATGGCCCTTGACTGGGCGTCTATCGGCGCATACATTCCGTCGGTCCGGAGCGTTTCGGCGCAGGAGATTGAACGCGTGGCCACCAAGTATTTCACGGCCCAAAACCGCAATATCGGAGTTCTGACCCCGACGGGGCCTCCTGTCCATCTGCCCTCCGAGGCTGTTACTCAGCCTGCCGGCAGCGGCGTAAAAGGAAGGAGCATAAGGCTTCAAGCTTCCGATGTTCGAAATGAAATTATCCCCTGATGTGCGAGCGGTTGTTATGAATCGAAAGAAAACCTGCATTGTGTTCATTTTCGTCCTGATCGCGCCGTTGCTGACGGGCGCTTACTGCCTGGGGATGCCGAAGGCCCAGGAAATCGAATTGCCTAACCATTTGAAGCTGCTCGTATTCGAAGAGCATTCGATCCCGATGGTTTCGATGGAATTGCTGGTGTCCGCCGGTTCGGTGCGCGATCCGCAGGATATGGAGGGTCTGGCCCACCTGACCGTTAATTCTGTTTTGCTCGGGACCCGGTTCCTGTCATTCGATGAGGTAAACAACAGGCTCGATTTCATCGGGGGCAATCTTTATGCGGACTGTTTCAAAGATTCTGCCATGGTAGGGCTGCAGGTGCTCAAAAAGGACCTTGAAAAAGGGATTGGCCTTTTTACGGAGATAGTTGTCCATCCCAGCTTTCCCAAAGCCGATGTGGACGGACAAAAAGATGACATCATCGGGGCCCTGCGGGCCAAAGAGGACGAACCGCTGGAGGTCGCAAGCCTGGCCTTCGATAAAGCGCTTTTTGCGGGCACGCCTTACGCGGGCCCTATTGAGGGCACGGAAAAATCGGTCGCCGCTTTGACTATTCAAGATATTTCCAAATTTTACACCGCTTATTACCGGCCGAACAACTCAGTCCTGGTGGTCGGAGGAGACATAACGCTCGAGGAAGTAAAGACCCTGATGGTTCCCGCATTGACTGAGTGGCAAGCCGCCGAGGTTCCCCAACCCTCTTTCCGAAAGGAATTCGCCGAAGGAGCTGTGAATGTGGCCATTGATAAACCTGTATCGCAGGCCACGATAATAATCGGCTGCCCGGCCCTGGAGAGAGCCAGCGAAGACTACTACCCCTTCCAGGTGATGAACCAGATTCTGGGCTCAGGCGATCTGTCGAGCCGGCTCATGACCGAAATACGTATCAAAAAGGGACTTGCCTATGCGGTCGAGAGCTATCTGAGCGCCCGCAAACAATTGGGTTCTTTCCGAGTTATTATCCAGACCAAGGATTCGTCCGCCAAAGAGGCGACGGCGCTTGCTCGAAAGGAATTGGAGCGACTCAAACGCGAGCCGGTTTCAGAGGCGGAGCTCCAGGGCGCAAAGAAATTTTTGATCGGCAATTTCCCACTGAAATACAGCGCCCAACAGGATTTTGCAAGATTTCTGGCGCAGATCGAATTCTACGGATTGGGGTCCGATTATCCCGAAATGTACCCCAAGCTGATAAATGCGGTGACTGCGGAAGATATTCTCAGGGTGGCGAAGAAATACCTCAACCCCGATAATGTGTTTGTCATTGTGGCCGATCTGAAGAAGGCGCAAATAGAATGAAGACGCCGCCGGGAGGACCGGCCACAGATTTCTATGAATTATGGGAGATATTCATGCCAACCGCAGTTTTCCACTATCCTTTCGATGGCCCCATTTCAAGAGCAGGAGTTTTCCATTGATCGAGGTAGGTCAATGCCACCGCAATCACCATCGGGATGACGCCTAACACGATGAAGACCGTGTCGCCGGGCAAACGAGCCCACTCGATGAGTTTCACAAACTCCTGGTTCAGATAGTCAAGTCCGCGCGCATGCCAGTATCCGTGGGTCAATACGTCATGGAACTGCAAGATGCCCCCGGGAAAAAGATTGCCTGCAATCATAAGCGCCAGGCCCGTGTTCAGGCCCCAGAAGGATACGCGTATGTATTTTTCAGTGCGCGCCCACTGCACGTCCGTCGATGCCTGTCGAAAGGCCAGAACCATCAACGCAACCGCTTCCATGCCGAATGCGCCCATGAGCGCCGCGTGGCCGTGGTTTGGTGTGAGCACGGTGCCCACTTCGAAATAGCTTACGATAGGCAGATTGATGAGAAACCCGAAGATGCCGGCCCCGACGAAATTCCAGAATCCCACCGCCATCAGGAAATAGAACGTCCATTTATGAGGGATGGATATGGGTTTTCCGCAGATGTCACACTTGCCCCTGGTCAGTCTGATGAAATCCCAGGCATCCAGCGTGAGAAGCGTCAAGGGGACGACTTCCATCGCCGAGAATAAGGCGGAAAGGGCAAGATTGACATTGGACTGGCCCGTCCAATACCAGTGATGGCCCGTGCCGATAATCCCGCTGCCCAGAAAGAGAATGGCGTCCAGGTAAATGACTCGCGCGGCAGTCTGGCGGGAGACCATGCCCAGCCTGTAAAAGATGACGGCCACCATCACCGTGACAAAAAGTTCGAAAAAGCCCTCGACCCACAGGTGGATGATCCAGAAGCGCCAGTTGTCAACAATCGAATACTCCGTAGTGCTGCCGAAAAAGAAAGCCGGCAAATAGAAAAGCGGTATTGTCGAGGCCGAGAGCATGAAAAGCCACGATATCTCTTTGCGTTCCGGGTCACGCAGTGCGGGGGCAACCCCTCGAAGCAGCAGAATGGTCCACAGCACCAGTCCCAGTGCGAGCATGATTTGCCAGCCCCGGCCGAGGTCGAGATATTCCCAGCCCTGGTGTCCGAACCAGAACCAGAGGATTCCAAGGATCTGATTGATGCCCAAAAATTCGCCCAGAAGGCTCCCGGCCACAACCCCAACCAGCACCCAGAACAACAGGTTTATTCCCCACACCTGCCCCTTGGGCTCGGATTCTCCCAGTGCCCCGGCTAACAGCAAACCACCCCCTACATAGGCGGTCGCAATCCAAAAAATGGCCAACTGCAAATGCCAGGTTCGCAAAATATTGCTCGGAAATACCCCGGAGAGGTCGATTCCGTAGAAGCTCCCCGGTTCGGCCCGGAAGTGCGCGGTGGCGCCGCCTGCCAAAACCTGCGCAAGGAAAAGGAGGGAAACCGCCAGGAAAAACTTGATGGTTGCTCTTTGGCTCTCACTTGCTATACCCGGCAGCATGTGCGGATGGACATGAGGGCTTGCCCTCTTCCAGCCAAGGTAATTGAATTTGCCGAAAGCAAACAACACGAGCGCCGTGCCAATGAGGAGAGCGATAAGACTGATGGCGCTCCAAAGAACGGCGTCGCCGGGAGGGGTGTTGCCCACCAGGGTGTCGTATGGAAAGTTGTTCGTGTAGGTTTGAGACTGACCTGGGCGATTGGCGACGGAGGCCCACGCCGCCCAGGCAAAAAAAGCGGTCAACTGCTCCAGTTCCGTGCGGTCGCTGATATAGTTGCGCTTCAACCCCCCGTTTCCGGCCGGCGTCGAGAAGTAGCCGGTCCATTGGCTTATCTGTTTTCGGTAGGAAGCTGTTTCCGGTTCGGTGAAGACCAGTGTTCGGGTCCCTGGGTCATAGCGATTCTGTTTCAGCAGGAGCCGGACCTCCTCTTCAACGGTCCCCCGCTCCCCTTCGGACAGGTGGTCCATGCTGCGGCCGAAGAGCTTTTGCGCCTGGGCTTCGGCGGCATCGACACCCAGTGTGTGAAGGTATGCGGCAGAAAAATCAGGTCCGAGGTAAGCTCCGTGTCCCCAGATGGTGCCGTTTTCCATTAGCCCATACTTGAGAAACACTTCCTGGCCCGCCAGGATATCTCCCCCGGTCAGCAGCAATTCCCCCGAGGAGGTGATAATTCCTTCGGGGATCGGCGGAGCGTCACGGTAGGCGAGCACTGCCACAAGAATCAGAACGGTGAATCCGATCGACATCGTAATAAGGACCGCTCGTTTCCACCATGGCGAGAGTTGTTCCGCGATCTCTTGTTCGGGTTCCATTCTTCCCCCTGTCTTTGTTGTGTTCGGTGGCATGAGCGCTATGGCGCCAAGTGACATTGCCCCTGCCGGCTGCCTCTACGATTGGCCGTATGGCGCCGGGCGACTGAATCCGGCTGTCGTCCAATTTAAGGAGTGTGACGCTGGAATTCCAGGCCGCGGGATAGCCGGCCGAAATTACAGATCTCTTGTCGCCGGCGGCCGCTGCATTGCCGATGTCCGGCCAGTCACTATAATATTTGTATGATAGTGGATCCCCGGACCGAAAGCCGAAGGGACTGCGCTTAGCTTATCTGTGAGGATGTAAAGTGATGGAAAGAAAACGCGATGTGCGGCATGCCGATATGGAGTTGATGCATTACCGCCTGGGGTGGCTTGCCACCATTGGTTTGGCGCTGATGACGGTCGGCATGGCCGCGCTTTATGCGCCTTACTATTCCGGTTTTTCACTTCAAAACCTGATCGGCTCTTTTTTCCTGATCAGCGGAGGGATGCTTGTCGTGGATGCATTTTGGTCTCGACACGAGGGGAGATTTGTTCCCGAGTTTTTGCTCGGATTATTATATCTCATATTTGTGCTTCCTATTGCAGTGTATGCGGCCGGCGAGGCCCGCGCCTTGACGCTGTTTCTTTCGATTTTCTCCGTTCTGGAGGGAATTCTGAAAATCTTCCTATCTCTGCGATTGCGCCGGGAATCGAATTGGACATGGGGGCTGACCAGTGGGATCGTCTCAGCGATCATCGGCGCCGCAGTCTGGGGGGCGCCGCCCGGCGCACCCCTGGTCGGCGTGATGGTGGGGATCGATCTGAGCTACAGCGGGCTGGCCATCATAATGATTGCACACGCCATGCGGAAGACGCTGGAAATGCGTGAAATGCTCTGCATGGGCGACGTTTGCTTTTCCGAATGACGAAAGACTATCGACAATATCCTACAGCATCCCGGATTGACATTGGGGATTACCGTGTTTAGGAAAACTATGAATGCTGTGGAAATGGGCCGGGGGACGCAAGGTTCATGAGCAGCCAATGCACGGTCCCAAAGCTCCTCGGCCTGAAAAGGTACCCCTAGGAGAGTGATTACAGGCCATTACACCTCATTGCAGAGGGGGTGATTCCAGCCGATTACTGATTCATGCCGCGGTTCGATACTAAGAGTCCGAGATCCATCCTTGATGTTTTTGTTTCCCACCAAGATGATAAAGGAGCTATTCAGATGAAAAGTCCCAGCAGGTTTTTGATAACTTCATTAATTGTTTGTCTGTCAATCGGCATTTTTGCTATCGCTGGAGTTCTGCAAGCTGCGGAAAGTGGCAAGGGACTCCAGGAAGGCAAGAAGGCGATAACTGAAGGCGCAAAGCAGATCGTGGATGGAAACAAAATGGTGATGGATATAATGGACAAGAAAGGAATGAAAGACGCAGAGTTGACGGCGGCCGAAAAAAAGATGGTGGACGGCTATGACATGGTGGCCAAAGGCGCAGACATGCTGACCGGCGCCACAATGGCGGAAGGCCAGACGATGGTGAAAAATGGCGCAAAGATGATGCTGGAGGCGCAGCAAGCGACGTCGGCCGCCGTTGAGAAGCATGGAATGACTGCCCAATGTTCAAGCGTTCTTGAAACGTGCGCGTTAGGAGAAGAAAAGGTAAAGGCAGGTGTGGGGGATTGGTATATATACGGCACTGGCTTTTAACAATGCCCGCTAAGCATAGGAACCGGATCGCCTAAGGAACTCAAAGCCCCCTTCGACAACTCTGTGCGATACGAAGGGGGCATAGACTGCTCAGTGTGACGCCGAGCGCGTTGGACAGCATCCAAATCGGTCGCCTCGATCTGCTCGACAGCAGGAATTGTCCGTTTAGTAGCAAGTAAAAATAAATCTGCGCCCAAACCATGTGTGCGAGTCCGGTTTTTGCCGGGGATGTTCCTGCGTTTCATCGGGAAAGGCGCCGCATTGCGATTGGAATTTGGATAGAAACACGATCACAGACTATTGTAATTGAAACCCGCAGTATTATTTTTCTTTCGCAAAGAGTTCCACAGGCCGTATGCGGGACTCATCAGGTTGTTTTCTCACTATTTATCAAGATATTTACCTTCTTATAGAGTTTTGGGGCTTTGGCAAATGCTGGATATGCGCCGCCGGGATTTTCTGAAACTATTCGGAATAGCTGGAACAGGAGCTATGCTGAGTGGCTGCGGCGAGCCGGCCACGCGGTATCTGATTCCCTACATTCATCCGCCTGAAGACGTGGTTCCCGGAAAGGCGGTGTACTACGCTACGACCTGCCGTGAGTGTCCGGCAGGATGCGGGATGCTCGCAAAGAATCGTGAGGGGCGGATCGTAAAGGTGGAAGGCAATCCCGCACACCCGGTCAGCGGAGGCGCACTCTGCATGCGAGGACAGGCTTCGCTGCACGGCCTGTACAACCCCGACCGGTTCACGGGGCCGATGCAGCGGAATGCGGCCGGCGGTTTCGATCCCATCACTTGGGAGAGTGGCGAGGCAATCCTGGCCGCGAAATTGTCTGAGGCGGTCCGCAAGGGAGGGAACGGCCGGATAGTAGTTATGACCGACCTGATGACCGGATCTTTACACGATCTGACAGGGTTGTGGCTGAGTGAAATGGGCCAGCGAAACGGTCATATAATGTATGAACCCTGGTCCTATGAGCCTCTGAAGAAAGCCAACCAGGCGGTTTTTGGCCGCGACGCCATTCCGACTTACCGGTTCGATGAACTCGATTTTCTAATCTCTTTTAACGCGGGCTTTCTCGAAACCTGGATATCCAATCTCGAATTTGAACGCCAATACGGATCTTTTCACCCAATCAGGGGTGAGAGAAAAAATACCTTCGTCTTCGTCGGACCGAGGCTTTCCATGACGGCGAACAATGCCGACCTGTGGATTGCGACGCGCCCCGGAACGGAGTACGCGGTGGGGCTGGGAATCATTCGGTCAATTCTTGACAAGAATCTGGCGCCGGGCCTGCCTGAGAATCGGAGGGAGGCGCTTGCATCGATGGTTGGAAACTGGCCCGTTGACAGGTCAGCCGCTGTAGCCGGGTGCGATCCGGGCCTTATCGAAGCCGTGGCCAAAAGGTTTGCCGGGGCGGCTCGCCCTCTGGCGGTCGCTGAAGGCCTTTCTCAATGTCTGCCCAATGCGACCGAAACGGCGGTTGCCGCAAACCTGCTGTGCACTATCAAATCTGCGACTCTTTCGGCGATCGATTTCAACCGGGAATCCTCTCATACCCTGGCCGCCCGGGCCGATGAAGTCAAAACCCTTGCCGAACGGATGCGCTCTGGAGAAGTGGACGTTTTCCTTTTCCGGGGAGTGAATCCCGTTTTTTCGCTCCCCAAGTCATGGGATTTTGCAGGGGCGATGAAGGCCGTGCCTTTCGTGGCGGGGCTTTCTCCGGCGGTTGACGAGACCGGCGTCCTGGCCCACCTGGTCCTGCCCACCCATTACTCCTTTGAATCCTGGGGCGATTATTCACCAAGACCGGGAGTGACAGGGTTCATGCAGCCGGTTATGGGACCGGTTTTCAATACGAAGCACATGGGGGATATTCTTATCTCCACGGGCAAAAAGATGAAGGGTGAAGAGAGCTTTCCCTTCAAGGATTTCTATGAGGCGCTCCAGGGCTACTGGACGCGAATATCGGCCGAGGCCGGGAGCGAATCATTCGACGCCTTCTGGCGGAAGCTGGTCATGCAGGGCGGCTACTGGCCGGAGCAGGCCGGGCTCGGCCCGGCGCGCTCCCTGCCCGTGCCGGCGTTCAATTTTCCCGACCCGGAGCAAAAGCCTGGAACAGGTCTTCCACTGGTCATCTATCCAACGATACAGTTCTATGACGGCAGGATGGCCAACCACATGTGGGTCCAGGAGATCCCCGACCCGATGACCCAGGCGACCTGGGGGGGATGGCTGGAGATTCATCCGGAGACAGCCGGGAAATTGGGCCTGAATAAAGGAGACCTCCTCCGGGTGAAAACGGATTATGGGACCATCCGAATTCCAGCCCTGCCCATCTACACCGTACCGGAGGGCGTCGTCGCAATACCGGTCGGCCAGGGGCATTCCAACCTGGGCAGGTTTGCAAACGGGCTTCCGGCGAATCCTTTCGAGCTTCTGGCGCCGGACATCGACCCGGTTTGCGGCGCTATCCTGCGTCAAGGGCTGAATCCGGAGATCGAAAAAACGGGTGAGACTTTCGATATCGCCAATACCGACGGAAGCTTCTTCCAGCACGGCCGCGAGATGGCGGTGGCAATAAGCCTGGAGGAGCGAAACAGGATGGCGGCGTCCGGAGAAAAGCCCAACCTCTATTATCCCCTGCCGGATGGGTACCGGGAGTCGAAAGATTTCTATCCGCGCCAAATGTATAAAGAATATCGCTGGGCAATGGTCGTGGACCTCGACCGCTGTACCGGCTGCGGCGCCTGCGTAGCCGCATGCTACTCTGAAAATAATGTCGCCGTCGTGAAACGGGAGCAGGTCCTTAAGGGGCGCGAGATGTCCTGGATAAGGGTCCAGAGATATTTCGACGATGACGGAAAGGCCGCCAAATGGCTGGTAATGCTTTGCCAGCATTGCGACAACGCGCCGTGTGAGTATGTGTGCCCTATTTTCGCGCCGCATCACAGCCAGGAAGGGCTAAACAACCAGATTTACAATCGCTGCTTCGGAACCCGTTTCTGCTCTCAAAACGATCCCTACAAAGTGCGGCGTTTCAACTGGTATACCTTCACCCGGCCCGAACCGCTCAAGTGGCAGCTAAATCCCGACGTTACGGTTAGGCAGAAAGGCGTAATGGAGAAGTGTTCCTTCTGTGTCCATAGAATCATAGAGGCAAAACTCGACGCCAAGGTAAAAGGCCGCGAAAAATTGCGCGACGGGGACTTTACGACAGCATGCGCACAGACCTGCCCGACCGGCGCCCTGATCTTTGGAAGCCTGCTTGACCCGGAGAGCAGGGCATCGAAGCTGATTAACGATGTAAGGGCTTACCAGGTGCTGGCGCACCTCAATACCAAGCCTGCTGTTATCTACCTCAAAAGGGTGACTCAGAAGATTACGGTTTGATTAATGTTTTAAAGGGACCTGCACAATGGGGGCGAACGTTTCCAATGGGGTTGCCGAGGCGGCGGGGCCGCAGGATCTGACTACTTACGGCGCTGTAGACGATCAGATACTGGGGGCTATGTGGAGCCCCGGCGGCTTTTACTGGCTTTGTGTAGCGATTACCGGGCTGGGCGTTCTTGTCGGCGCTTTTTCCTGGGCGTACCAGATCTCAACGGGCCTCGGGGCGGCCAACATTACCCACCCCACGATGTGGGGATCTTACCTGGTGAACTTTGTATTTTGGGTAGGCATCGCCCATTCCGGCACCCTTATTTCGGCCATTTTGTTTCTGTTTCGGGCATCCTGGAGGACGACCATTTCCAGGAGTTCCGAAGCGATGACAGTTTTCGCGGTAATGATAGCCGGCCTGTTTCCGCTCATTCACCTGGGGCGCGTCTGGTTGGTTTACTGGATACTTCCATACCCGAACCAACGGAATTTATGGCCCAATTTTCAGTCACCCCTGGTTTTCGACGTTGTTGCAGTCTCTACCTATCTAACCGTGAGTTTCCTTTTCTGGTACACCGGGATGGTCCCGGACCTGGCGACCATCAGGGACCGCACCGCCGGTATAAGAAACAGGATATACGGCTTTTTCTCACTTGGCTGGAGTGGTTCCAGCAAGTCCTGGAGGCATTACGGGACCGCCTACCTGCTGTTTGCGGCCCTTGCCACCCCGCTCGTCATTTCCGTGCACAGCGTCGTTTCCTGAGACTTCGCCCTGGGCATCGTTCCAGGATGGCACAGCACGATTTTCGCCCCCTATTTCGTTGCGGGCGCGATTCATTCCGGGCTTGCGATGGTCCTGGTGCTTCTCATTCCGATGCGCAGGATATTCAGGTTCGAAAACCTGATCACGATCGACGTGCTCGAAAATATCGGCAAAACGATCATCCTTACGGGCCTTATAGTCGGCTACTCCTACCTGGTAGAGCATTTCATCGCCTGGTACGGAGGCGGCAAGGCCGAACAGGCCCAGTACATGTGGCGGATGACAGGCTACTATTCCTGGTGCTTCTGGATGATGATCGTCTGCAACGCTGTGGTTCCGATAGCCCTGTTCTTCAAGAAAATCAGGACAAACCTGGCGGCCCTGTTCTCCATAGGCGTTCTGGTGCTGATAGGAATGTGGTTCGAGCGGCTGGTGATTATTGTGGGGTCGGAAGCCCATGAATATGACCCCTACTCATGGGGTCTTTATAAGTACCCATCCATAGTTGAATGGGGCATCCTGATCGGTTCATTCAGCCTCTTTTTTTTCCTTTTCCTCCTTTTCGCAAAGTTTTTGCCTACGATCTCGATAACGGAGGCAAAGGAGGCGATACCCGTTCCGGTCAGGAAAAAGTAATAGGAAACATCGATGGCTAAAAAACTGGCTGTAGTCGGGATTTTCGCATACCTCAACGAGGTTGTCGCGGCCATAGAGGGCCTCAGGAAGCAGAAGGTCCCTATTGAGGCGGTTTACTCCCCGATGAGGACGGAAGAAATCCGGGAGGCGCTTGGCGAACCGCTCCTGGGGCCCGGTCGTTTCTACACCCTGACCGGAGGAATTCTTGGGGTCCTGATCGGGATTTCTCTTGCCTGGTACACAGCCGCCCAGTGGCGGTTCATAGTTGGCGGCAAGCCTCCGATCCCGGTAATCCCGGCAGTTATACCGGGTTTCGAGTTTCTCATTCTGATAGCTGTTTTTTTTACGCTGGGAGGTTTGCTTTTCCTGAACAGGATGCCGAAAATGCGCCTTCCCCCGCATTACGACAAGCGTTTCAGCCAGGACCGTTTCGGGATTTTGGTTTATTGCGCTGAGGCCGATATCGAGCCGGTTTCGAGCATCTTGAAGAACCTGGGCGCTGAGGAGGTCCGTCAGATTGAAGACTGAGCTTTACCCGGAAATCGAGCTTGCAAAAAAGTCTCTAAACTGGGGAACACTCAAAGCGTTGAGCCTGGTCCTTTTTCTTATAGGCGCAGCGGCGTTTTTCCACCAGCTTTTCGAAGGTGACGCCACAAGGGCGTGGTCCGCTTATCTGACCAACTATGTCTATTGGACAGGCCTTGCATTCGGGACTTTCCTGCTCTCGCCGATTCTCGTTTTGACAAACGCGACCTGGGGAAGGCCCGTAAAGAGATTATCAGAATCAGTCGCCCTCTTTCTCCCCGTTTCCTTCATCCTGCTTTGGCCTCTTTTCCTTGGAAGGGCGAATGCTTTCTGGTGGGTGCTCCATCCGGAAGAACAAAAAGCGCCATGGTTGAATACGCCTTTTTTCTTCGCGCGTGAGGGCGTCGGGCTGCTTGCCATGACTGTCACAGCGGTTCTGCTCGCCTACCATTCCGTCAGAAGCGACATGGAATATATGGGAGGGGTTTCGGGCGCGCCGGACCGCCAACGCGCTCAGCAATCCCTGTCAACCGCATACGTCATCCTCTATGCGTTCATTTTGACGCTGGTGGCGTTCGACATGATGATGTCGCTCAACCCGGAGTGGTTCAGCACGCTTTTCGGGGCTTATTATTTCGTGATTTCCTTCTATGCGGGGCTTGCGTTTTTGGCCATTCTGTCCACATTCGCCGTCAAGAAAATGGGTATGGGCAGAGTTATCGAGAAAAAGCAGTTTCACGACATCGGCAAGCTTCTTTTCTCCTTCTGTGTGGTTGGTCTGGATTTTTTCTACGTTCAGTTCCTGGTTATCTGGTATGGCAATCTGCCCGATGAGACCCGATACTTGATCTGGCGCGTTATCTACGATCCATGGGCGGCGCTGGCGTGGACGGTGCTCATTGTGCTTTTCGTAGTCCCCTTCGTGGTTTTGCTCCTGAGAAAAATAAAAATGAAGCCTGTCCTTATGACGGCAATATCGGTATGGATTCTGATCGGGATCTGGCTGGAAAAATTTCTGCTGGTGACCCCTTCGCTGGTGAAGAGCAAGTCGCTGCCGCTCGGAATATCTGAAGTACTGATCACCCTGGGATGGCTTGGGCTTTTCGCCTTCTGTGTCTGCACTTTTTTACAGAGATTCCCTGTGCTGGCGGTTTCCGACCCGAAACTTGCTCCGGCGCTCGAGCCGGAAGAGAAGGAGCCTCACCTGGCGTGAGATCCTGCATGCGCGGTGACCGTTTGGATAATTCTTGCTATCATCGACTGAGGGAAAATGGCTGAAGGCGCCAAGACGACGAGAAAAGAAGCGATGTGGTGGACGGGGTGGTTCTGTGCAACCGTTCTGCTTCTGCTCACCCTTCTCTACTTTTACTACCTTTTCCCGAGCCAGGACCTGGGACCGGTCCAGCCGATTTATTTCAGCCACCGGGTGCACGCCGGGGTGAAACAGATCAACTGCCGTTTCTGCCATCCTTATGTCGAGCGCTCAGAGCATGCGGGACTGCCGGAAGTCGAAAAGTGTTTCTTTTGCCATAAATACATAATTCCGATGCACCCCCAGATCCTGCACGAAAAGGCGCATCTTGACAAAAACCTCCCGGTCCCATGGGTCCGCATCTACTTTGTTCCCGATTTTGTAAAGTTCAGACATCAACCGCATATGATTGCGCAAATCGACTGCCTCAGGTGCCATGGCGCCGTTCCATCGATGGACCGGTTGGTCAGGGTGGATTTCCAGATGAATTTCTGCATAACATGCCACCAGGAGAAACACGCGCAGCTTGACTGCTATCTGGGCTGCCATCATTAGTGAATGGTGACCGGTGAATGGTGATTAGTCACTGTTCACTATTCACTATCCACCAGTCACTAGTCACGAGGTATAAGCAGGTGCAGCTTCTAAAGGTTGAAGAAAACGGGACCGCAAAGCTCTATTTCCTGAGTTCGGCCCTCTGGTTTGTCCTCGGCGCCCTGGAAGGCATTACGGCCGCCACCGGGCTGGTCATTCCAGACCTTTTTGGAGGCATTGCCGGGCTGGTTTTCAGCAGGGTGCGCCCGATGCACACGACCACCATGATCTTCGGTTTCGCGGGCACAGCCCTCCTAGGCGGCGCCCACTACATAGTGCCGTCGGTGCTGCGGACCTCGCTTTGGAGCGAGCGGCTCGGGAAGGTTTCCCTGTGGGTATGGAACCTGTCCATTCTTACGGGTCTCGTGGCGCTAGACTTGGGCCACTCCCAGGGCAGAGAGTACGCCGAATGGATTTGGCCGGCCAATGTGGGGATTCTTCTGGCTTTCGCGCTCATGTTCGTAAACATGCTTCAGACTGCGGCCAACCGGCAGGAAAAGATAATGTACGTCTCGACCTGGTATATATTTGCGGCCCTGGTATATACGTGGTTGATCTACTTTTTCGGACACGCCGTCTTTAACATGAAAGGCGCGATAACCGGGTTGCCGGACGCAATTCTGGCCTGGTTTTACGGGCATGGCATCGTGGGGTTGTTCTTAACCCCTCTGGCTATCGCCATAGCGTACTACATCGTGCCCAGGGTGGCCCGCAGTCCCATCTACAGCCACGTTCTGTCGCTTGTCGGCTTCTGGACCATTCTAGTCATATACACACATATCGGGGCCCATCACATTCTTCAGGCGCCCATACCGGTCTGGCTGAAGACTATGGCCGTATCCGGGAGCATTGCCATGGTCATTCCGGTCTTTACGGTGCTTGTGAACCTGTGGCTCACTATGCGGGACAGGCTCGGGCTTTTCCACGCGGATATCGGTGGAAGATTCGTAACGGCCGGCCTGGTCTGGTATATCCTTACCGCCACGCAGGGAACAATTCAGGCGCTGCCCGTCGTGCAGAGGGTGACTCACTTGAATAATTGGGTTATCGCACACTCGCACATAGGGGTTTTCGGCTTCTCGGGGATGATCGCACTGGGGGGACTATACTACATGCTCCCCAGGATTACGGGAAAACCGCTCTACAGCGGCCGTCTTGCAGACGTCCAATACTGGCTGCTCGTTCTCGGCATGGCCGGGTTTTTCATGGTGCTCACGGCCGGAGGCCTCGTCCAGGGGCACGCCTGGCTTAACGGAACGACCGTCTACCGCACCCTGCCCATGATCCACATCTATTTCATAGTGCGTGCGGCTGTGGGGCTGCTCATCATCGGTGCGGCTTTCATCGGCGCCTATAACGTGATCAGGACCATCCGGGGCGAGCAGGCGCAGGACGAGCGCATATTCGGAGAAGTGTTTCAGGGAGACCCACAATGAGGATGACACCGGTCGTACTGGTTCTTGGGGGGGTGCTCGTTTTCGCCCCGGTGTTCTTCATGTTCGTGCTCCTGCCCTGGATTACGATGAGCGAGCAGGGGTCGGATATCTTCAGGCAGCGCACCCCACTCGAAGAAGAAGGGCGTTCGATTTATGTGAACAACGGCTGCACCTACTGCCATACTCAGTTCATTCGCAACTTCGACTGGGACATTGGTTCCGAAAGGATAGCGCAAGCCGGAGACTACGTTGCAGACTCGCCCCACCTTTTAGGGACCGAGCGCACAGGCCCGGACCTTTCCGAGGAAGGCGGCGAGCATCCCAACGACTGGCACCAGGCCCATTTCGCCAACCCCAGGTTCACCCGGCCCGAGTCGCTTATGCCTTCCTGGGATTTTCTCGGCCCGGAGAAAATCAAGGCCCTTATAGCCTACAAACAGAGCCTCGGATTTAAGCTGGCCGACGAAAGAACGGCCCGGCAGAATTACTGGAAAGCCGAATCGACAGCAGCCTTCGAGTCAGGTCCCGAAAAGAACGTCGAATGGCTGCACTCCCATGTTCCGGAAGGCTGGAGAAAGCTTCCCAACCCCTACCTCACCTCCGCTGCCGGCCTGGGGCGCGGACACCGGATTTACCAGAGCTTCTGCATCGGCTGTCATGGTCCGGTGGGCGACGGCATGGGCCCGGCCCAGCCTTATCTTTATCCTCCGCCCCTCAATTTTACCATACTCAAGGACAGGGGGATCTCAGGGGGCATACTCTATTACCAGATAATGAACGGAATCACGGGCACCGCGATGCCCTACTTCAAAAAGGACCTTCAGTCCGAGAAGATTTGGGACGCTGGCAATTATGTGGCCGTGACATTTATCGGGCAAACCGACGCCCACGCTGAGCCGAGAGGGATCGACGCAGCCTACGAACCGGTGGTGAAGGAAAAATGATCTATTACTCCGGATGGCTTTTTCTTGTCGTAATCAGTCTGATCGTGAGCCTTGCGGCCTTCATCTGGGGACTCCGGGCAGGGCAGTTTTCGGACCAGGAGCGCGCGAGATACCTGCCGCTTGGAAAAGACCTTCTATCGGAGCCGATTCCAGGGGTAAGCCGCGCAAAACGCAGAGCGCAAACGGCCGCCCTGTTCTTTATAGCAGCGATAGGTTTTACCGCCTTCGCGGCCGCATTGACGCTTGGTCTCTATCACCGTTGAACGGATGCGAACATGCGATTTTTTGTCTGGGTCGATTTCCAGTATGGAATGATCGCACTCTTTCTGGGCGCGATATCTCTTATCATGGTCTATGCCGCCTGGGCGGGTTACACGAGAAGACGCATATCCGGGACCGAACAGGAACCGGAGAGCGGCCGCTGCCCGGATAAGAAGCCTATAGGTCCTTTTCTCATCTACACTTACCTGCTTACTGCAGCGTGGGCTTTCTCCTATTTGATCTTCGTCTGGGCCAACGGAAGCAGGTTTTAAAACTGGAGCACCCTGAGATGCACTCAGAAGAAGAATCCGGCTGGGTCAAGACCTGGTCGATCATTGGCGCAATAGCGGCAGGGTTTCTCGCGTGGGGGTTGTTGATCTATTTCGTCGTCGGGGACAATGGGCCCCCGGATTGGGATTTCAGCATTATCCCCGACATCCCGGGCCAATCGGCATATTTCACCTATAATCCGGCCAGACCCGACGGCCTCGCTCCTGGACCTGAGCCGGCCTCGGTCGAGCCTCAGCACGTCATGGGGCCGGTATCGGAAATGCAACGGATGGAGGCGCCGCAATGAAAACAGCACGAAGCGCGCCCACTTGCTCGCTCATGCGCCACGCTGTGTTCATCGCTCTGCTCGGCTTTGCGTCCCTCGCCCTGTTTGGCTGCAATTACTCCGAGATGCGAGACGACGAGGCGGTACAGGCCTACAACGAGGAATTCCCGCAGAT
The DNA here is from genome assembly GCA_003165235.1 of Syntrophobacteraceae bacterium. GTDB lineage: Bacteria > Desulfobacterota > Syntrophobacteria > Syntrophobacterales > Syntrophobacteraceae > SbD1. Next base: position 3,835 of record PLSV01000204.1, on the reverse strand, counting down.
GCCGAAAAAGACCATCCCGGTTGACGGGGGCGTCTGGGTGGAACGTGAAGCAAACCCCATGGAGATTGTAGACCCGCTCGCCGATGATTCCAAAATGCGCGCCTGGGGGTGGGAAAGGTATCATTTCTACTGCGTGCAGTGCCACGGTCCCATGTTGGACGGCAACGGCACGGTTGGACAAAGTTTCGCCCCCCTGCCCGCAAACCTTAAAAGTTCAAAGGTGCAGGACCTGAGCGACGGTGAAATCTTTTATAACGTCCGCTTCGGTTTCAACCGGCATCCTCCCCTTTATTCCACCCTCACGGATGATGAAACCTGGGCCATTGTGCGCTACGTGAGGAGCATGCGAGTGAATAGTGAATAGTGAGTAGTGAATAGTGAGCAGTGGCCGGGCTCGGTGTGGCGCAAACCTGGTCCCTCGCGTAAAACCTCGCAGCTATAATTTTCAGCCTGCTTTCGTTTTTGATTGCACCTCGTTTGCTGCATGCCTTGATAGGTACTAATAGATACTCTAAGATACTGATAGCAAAGGAAATCATGGGCTATGGGCATAGGGAAAGTATTCCAGTGCGAGCTCAGAGTTTCCTCAGGGGTAGAGGAAAAGCTGCTCAGCAAGCGTGGTATCGAGATGTGGGAGATTGAAGAGGCCGGAACACCTCAATAGCGTGCTTTCCTGGCAGCGCAAGGGGACAACTCCCCAAGTGCATATCGAAGACCCCACCGAGTTTCAAGCACAAGTGCTGGCCAGCCTGGGATACCAGATAAAAGACGGTTCGGTTCTGCAAATCTCAGCGTAATTTCCTGTGTTTTTCGGTATGTTGGATAACGTTGTCTCTCTAGCCTCTGAAAGTCCAGTCCAAGAGAAAGGTACCCTTATGACCACCAGGGAAAATTCGTGCAAGGGTTTTGAAAATTAAATATTCTCACCTCTATGCATAACAAAACTAAAGATTGACCCCGCCATGATCTGGGGCATTATCTGCCTCTGGGATCGGAGCGTCAAGGCGTCTATAGGCCCGATTATCGGGTGGCTTGTAAAGGTTGGAGCCAGGGTTGTCTATCATGCCAGAAAGTGATATGCGCATGTTGTGTCGGCTTTTCCCAATCTCGACCCTCCGCGAGGTGGAGTTTTCGCTTGAACACCCTCCAACGTGGAGAGATGGGATTTGAGGGCCATAAATGACTGCGCAGCCAGTGGGGTGCCCGGAAATTGCTAAGACTGGACCCGTTGACCTTTTTCTTGTGTTTCTGATTCGTATGCGGGGAGGGTCTATAGGCCTACAAGGTGTCCTGAGAGGTTTTTAGGGCGGTAGACGAACCCCAAATGCCCATCGAGATTCGTTGCTGGTCAGGTTGACACATTATTCGGACTAAAATGAAAGCCGGCCGCCGCCTGCACAGTGGCGCCCAGATGGACCCCGCCTTCGGCCGGGCCCAGCCTCAATACGCCGTCACGAAACTCGCTCAGAGCGATACTTCCACCGGCGAGGCTTGCGGCATTAACAACAAAGGTGATGTTGGTGCATGCCACTTTCCGGCATGGCAGGTCGGGCTCCAACCTTTACGAGCCGCCTGATGACCGAGTGTGCTTGTTCCTTACCATATGAGGGCGCCATGAGAACAGCTCGATTGTTATCAATGTTTGCCGTTGGGAGCCTGGCTGTTACCCTGATCTGTATGATTGGGATACCGGGGGGCCTCACCCATGCACAGATCGATGGTTCAGTATCTGCTACGGCTCCTCCTTTCGCAATTCTGTACCACTTCGACCCCGGTTCAACGGATGGGTATGCTCCTTTCGGCTACTTCACCCTCTCGGGGACAACTCTTTACGGAATGACCACCTCAGGAGGGGACACCGTGTGGGGCACGATTTTCAAGTTCGACACCATGGCGGCGACTAATCCCTACAGCATCCTTTACAGCTTCGTAGGGTATCCAAAGGATGGGGCTAACCCTTTTAAAGGTCCCCTCACCCTCTCGGGGACAACTCTTTACGGGACGACTGTTGCTGGAGGCGCGAGCGACGAGGGTGCGATTTTCAAGTTTGACACGAAGAAAAACGTTGTAAGTGTCCTTCACAGCTTCTCAGGGTATCCATACGATGGGGCTTCCCCTGAAGGCGGCCTCACTCTGTAGGGGACAACTCTTTACGGAATGACCGTTGTTGGAGGCGCCGCCGGCCTGGGTACGATTTTCAAGCTCGACACGACGACAAAAGTTGTAAGTGTCCTTCACAGCTTCGCAGGGCATCCATACGATGGGGCTTCTCCTGTTAGCGGCCTCATCCGCTCCGGGACAATTCTTTACGGAATGACCAGTGCTGGAGGCCCCGACAACCTGGGCACGATTTTCATGTTCGATACGAAGACGAAGACCTTAACCATCCTGCACAGCTTTGCAGGGGGCAAAGATGATGGGGCTTCCCCTTACGGGTCGCTCACCCTCCTTGGGACGACTCTTTACGGGATGACCAGTGCTGGAGGCGCCCACGGTGGGGGTACGATTTTCTCGCTTCCCAGTGTCCGCCTGTCCATGATATCAGGCGCCGTGACTGAGAATACATCAACCGGCCCAGTTCCTGTGCCTGGCGTGACAGTGACTGTGAGTCAACCCCACTGGACCCTTCCAGCCACCACCGACGCTTCCGGCAATTATTCATTCCCCGACCTGGTTCCGGGCAATTATACCGTTACGCTGGGCCTGACAGGCTACGCGTTTGCGCCGAAAAGCGCGTCAGTGCGCGTGAACGGGAGCGACCTGACAGAAAACTTTACGGGCGGACCCGTTACGATTTCGGGCACGGTGACGTTCAATGGCGAGCCTGTGACAACAAATCTGATGATACACTTGAGCGGAAAGGCAAGTGGGACTTATACCCCGGACGCATCCGGCTACATATTCAGTCCCCTGGTCAATGGCGCTTATAGAGTTACGCCCACTTTCACGTTCACGCACCCTGCGCCAGCGCCTAAGGCTACGCCTCCGTCCGCCACTATCGGAATCAATGGAAAAAGCGTAAAGCAAAATTTTACTTACAAGACCAACGCCACATGCTTCAACAAAACATTAGGGTGTCATCAGTGAAATAATGGGAGCGCGCTTTTATCCTGAGGCCGCCGTTACGAAAATTTTGGCCACATTTGCTTGGACTGCTTCCGTTCCTTATCAAAATGGGCATTGCTAATGACGGACAATATGAAACTCCGGGTAATCCCTCGGCGCCTGCTGCCGGTATTCTCTTTCTTCGTCGTTGTCGGGGCGCTCGTCGTACTCCTCTGTGCATGCGCCGGAGCAACGATCTCATCAACCACCGGCCTTGTCCATTTGTCCGGCAACATGGCCGATCCGGCAGCAATGCCCCCGCCAATCAGGATTTTCTGCAAAACTTTCCGGCGGTCTTCGCCTTGCGGGGCTTCCTGAGCATTCGTGACTTCAGTCCCTGCCGCTTGCGGATCATGGCTTTGCTGACGATCCTTCTTATTCTCGGACATCTTTCACCCTGATTCTGGAATTTCTGCTCAAAACCATGCAATCCAGAATCACAGGATGTCTTCGGGACATGACAAAATATTGTCTAACACATAGGCGCCCCGTTCTGCAAGGTCAATTTGCGGGAATCAAAAGAAAACGCCTCGATGTCGGCAAAAATGTCTCCGTCAACTTTTTGTATGTTGCGATTCGGAAGACCTATGCCTGCGGCCATTCAAACCGCTGGCAAGACTTGCGGCATTTTGTGAACTTAGCGCCGGGAAAGTAACCTGAATGAAGCTATGAGCAATCCTCTAATACGAAGTTGCGTTCAAGTGAGCGCCAAAAAAAGCTGAAAAGCTCT
>PLSV01000126.1 GCA_003165235.1 Syntrophobacteraceae bacterium | reverse complement strand
GGGTTCGGGGGGCAAATGTCCCCCCAACCCCCGGGCTTTTCAGCTCTTTTTGGCGCTCACTTGAACGCAAGTTCGTATGAGGCGAAAACCGGCCTGCATTTGATACGAGCTTTAGAGTTGGAGGAGGTTTGACTTGTTTTTGAAAGCATTGTGGATGCTGACGCTCGCGCTTGCCACCCTGGTTCCCGCCTTCGCACACGCGGATGATCCGCAGGTGATAGAGCCTCTCATCTCGCATAACACACGCCTTATGATCTTGTCGCCTCACCCCGATGACGAGAGCCTTGGCGCCGGAGGGCTGATTCAGCGCGTTCTCGAAGCCGGTGGAAGCGTGAAGGTAGTATTCATGACAAACGGAGACGGCTTTCCGGAGGGGGTGGAAAAGGAGGATCGCATCTCCCGTCCGACCGCAAAGGACTACACCAGGTACGGTGAAGAGCGCCGGCTGGAGGCCCTGAAGGCCTTGACCACCCTGGGGATGAAGGAGCGCGACGTTATCTTCCTCGGTTTTCCGGACGGCGGGTTGGCCTACCTGCGTTTAAAGTTTCGCGCACACCCGATGGCGTACAGGTCTCCTTTCACCAGGAAAACCCGCCCACCGGCGTCCGAGATTGTTGTGCCTCGCACCGACTACTGCGGCCAAGACTTGAGAAGAGAGATCGAACGGGTGATCTCCGATTTTCGGCCTGACCTGTTGGCGACCACCCCACCCGAGGATCAGCACCCGGACCATAATGCAACTTACTATTTCGTTAAGGAGGCATTGATACAGTTGACTAAGAAACACGCAAATTACAAACCCGTGGTGCTTGCCTTCCTGATCCATTACGGACAGTGGCCGATTGGTCAGGGGGCGGGGACCGGCTCGCGCCTTAACCCCCCTGAGAACTTTCCTGACCGGGGGAAGCAGTGGATTTCATTCACCCTCAAACCAGAGGAAGTGGAAACCAAGCGCAAAGCCATCCTCCAATATCATACACAGATGCTCGTCATGGCCCGTTTTCTTTTGAGCTTTTCGAGGTCTAACGAACTGTTCATTCCGGAGGATTGACGATTGACGTTGAACTTATCCCGCGTCAGATCTCCTGAATGCCTTTACCCTCTCAATGATTTTGGGAATGAAGAACGAAAAGACAAAAAGACCAAGTGAGAAGAATAGCTTCCAGCTAACCAATCCTCTCCATTCGCCGCTTGCCCAGACGTCTCTGACCGTTCCGACAAAAAAAGTGAATATGAAGGCGCCCACGATGATGCCCAGCGCCGTTCCGGCAAAATAATCCCGGAAACGCACCCGGGTGAGCCCCATGCCGAAGTTCATGGGGGTAAACGGGAAGTAGACAAGGCGCAGGTAAAGGACTGTGGCGAATCCTTTTCGCTCGATGGCCTCATCGTATTTCCTGAGCCTGTCTCCGATCAGTGATGCCGCAAAATCCCGTCCCAGGTAGCGCCCGATAAAGAACGCCATGCTCGATCCCAGCATGGCCCCCACCCATACGTAGAGAAAGCCGAAATATGGTCCGAAGATAACGGCCCCCAAGGTGGTGAGAAGGGTCCCCGGCACAAACAGGCATACCCCTACGGCGTACACAATCATGTACGCCAGTGGGGCCAGGAATCCCCTGTCCTCCAGAAAGCGGCCCAATCTTTCGGCAGTAAGGAATTCTTTCACGGGCGTAAAGCGAACGATGACAACAGCCGCGATTACGAAGACAACCAACACGGCCGCCTTTATCACTGCTCGGATCTGCTTTTCGTGAGATTCCATGAAACTCAGCCTTATCTTACGGGGGCCGGAGAACCGAAGACCTATGACGGAGATCCTCTTTCCGCCCTCTGTCCTCCTACCTCCGTAAGATCCGTCTCCCGGCAAGCCACAATCGCAGAACTGACTTCGCCAAGGGAGTCAATCGCGTGCGGTTGTACTCCTCGGCTGCCTGCCGGATGGCTTCAGCCTGGGTCGGATAAGGGTGGATCACGTTGGCTATGGTCTTGAGGCCAAGTCCTCCCACCATGGCAAGACTGACTTCACTGATCATATCACCTGCATGACGGGCCACAATGGTGGCCCCGAGGATCTTGTCGGCGCCGCGTTTCACGTGCACCTTCACAAATCCCTCTTCCTCCCCGTCGGTGACGGCCCGATCCACTTCCTTCATGGGTCTGATGAAAGTGTCCAAAGGAATGCCTTTTTCCTGAGCGTCTCTTTCATACATCCCGACATGAGCGATTTCCGGATCNNCTGAAGGCAGATGTCTCCGGCAGCATAGATCCGGGGGTTTGTTGTTTGGAGATAATCATTCACTTTGACCCCGTCTTTCCTGTCGTATTCAACCCCTGCAGCCTCAAGATCGAGCCCCTCGACATTAGGCGTCCGCCCAACGGCAAGGAGAATTTCATCCACAACCAAACTCTCTGATTGACCGTCTCGCTCGTGGGTAATCACCTTCCCTTGCTGGGTGGGAGTTACTCTTGTGGGGCGGGTCTTGAGGATGATCTCAATCCCTTCCCTGAGAAAAGCCCTCTGGAGTATTTCGGCTGCGTCTGCATCTTCGCGATTCAAGAGATGGTCAGGCCCCTGAAAAATGAACACTTGCGATCCCAGCCGATGAAAGGCCTGGGCCAGTTCGGATCCAAGCGGGCCGCCTCCGATGACGGCAAGTCGTCCGGGCCGCTCAGTAAGAGAAAAAACCGTTTCATTAGTCAGGTATCCAGCCTCTTTCAGGCCTTCGATCGGCAGTTCCGCCGCCCATGCCCCTGTGGCGATTGCAGCCCTGGAGAAGTGGAGAGCCTTGTCCGCCACAACGACAGAATCCGGCGCCGTGAATTGAGCCTTCCCCAGAAACACGTCGACTCCCAAGCCCTGAAAACGCTTGACCGAATCGTGGTGACTGATTCCCGACCGCAGTCGTCTCATGCGCTCCATAACGGCGGGGAAATTCACTTCAACCCTATCAGTCGGGTTGACGCCAAATCCGGCGGCGGCACGGATATCCGCTGCGGCGCGTGAGGAGCGAATGATGCATTTGGACGGAACGCATCCTACGTTAAGGCAATCGCCGCCGAGGAGGTGTTTTTCTACCAAGGCGACCCTGGCGCCCAGCCCTGCGGCGCCTGCCGCCGTCACCAGACCCGCTGTGCCGGCTCCAATGACTACGAGATCATAGCGGCCGGAGGGTTCCGGGTTCCTCCATTGAGATGGATGCAGGTTGGCGACCAGAACGCTGTTGTACCGGTCCATTGGCGGAACTTGAGGAATGGTGTCCGCTTTCATCGAACTCTCCTGAAGTGAATTAGTTCCTTCAAGCATTCAAAGAGCTGTAACTCAATCGCGCTGCAGCGCCAAACTGCCGGCTCTCTGCTGCTTCATGCCAGGCTGCGTTCAAGGCTATTTATTCTCAACCGGATATTGGCTCATAACCCATTCATTCCAGCCGCCCTTGAGCACTTCGACCTGCTTGAAGCCTGCGCTTGCGAGTTCTTGCGCCACACGGGCGCTAGTGGCCTCGTCGGGTCAGGCGCAGTATAAGACGATCTTCTTGTCCATGGAGTATTTGCCCATCCATTCTTTGACTTCCTTAGGCAGCTGCCGCTGCGCACCCTGAATTTTAAACTCGCTGGTAGTCCAGTCATGGTCTTGGCGCACGTCAACTACTGTTACGTCCGGTTTGGTGAGCTCTTCTTTCAGTTGATCCTTACTGATAACGGTAAACCCTTCCGCTCCGCCAACCAGAGATGCCGCAAAAATCACGATAAGGCATGCCGGAAGGCAGCATTTAAAGATCGAGAGTCTCATTTCAATCTCCGTCTGAAAAAGGTTTAAAATAGGTCTGAGGCGGGCTGGCGGAAATACGAAACCTCGGATCACCGATTTGGATGCTATCCAGCGCGCTCGGTATAGCACTAAGCAGTGAATGTCCCCTTAACAGGGTGATGAAGAAGGTTCTCGGGTGGAAGAAAAGCCTGAAAATTGCTGATGGTTTTGTAATTCCGTGCCGGTTTCCCGTCATGACTGGAAGCCGGCACGGGGTGATGTCTTTAGGGTTTTTCACCCTGATGTGGGAATTCCAATGTTTTTTCATCACCCTGTCAGGATTGCGAAGAGCTGCCTAAAGGGGCTTTGAATTCCTCAAAAGATTCCGGTTCTCATGCTTGAGCGGGCAGTGCGCCTACTAATAGCCGGTGCCGCCAAAGAACCATTCCAAGGCGCCTTGTTTTACGTCTTTTTCTCCAAGCTTGCATGTGTCAAGACCGATTGAACATACTGTAACCATTTCCGGTCCCATCTTCTCGACGGCGGCGGTCGTCGCTTTCTGTGCATCCAGCATCATTTTTGAGCCGCGTTTCACCATTGCCTGGCCTTCGGCCATTGTGTTGCCGGTCATCATGCTTTCGCCTTTGGTCACCATGTTATAGCCGTCCGTCATCATCTTGTCGGCCGACGTCAACTCCGGGCTTGTCTTTCCTTTCTTGGCGACTGCTTCCATTATCATCTTGTTTCCATCGAGCATCTTCTTTGCGCCTTCCATTATCGCTTTCTGACCTGCCTTCATGGCCTGGTCATTTTCGGCAGCTTGTACATATCCAGCGACAGCGAAAACGCCAATGGACAGAAGGACGACTAAAGAAATTGCCAAAAACCTGCTGCGACTTTTCATAGTAATGTCTCCTTAAGCTTACGTTGATGTGAAACCGAATCTTTATGGCGGACCTCTGACTTTCCTCATGCTGCGGCGCTATACCTCAGTAGTGCAACCACCCCCCCTCGAATTAGGCGCAACGTCTGTAATCACCCCCAAAAACGTGCTTTTTGATGCTAATAAGCCTTTGGACAGTAAACTGGCTCATCATTAGGATTTCAACTTCTACTTCTAAACACGGTAATCCCCAATGTCAATTTAGGAGGGCGCAGGGATTAACGGTTTTGGAAAAGGACCCTGAACCTCCAGCCCGCCGCTTGGATGGACCGCGCGATCAACGGTCCTGGCCCGGACAATATCCAGCAGCTTTCTGCTTTTCTCGGGCGGCAGCAGATCTCGGAGTTCCGCCTGAAGGGCCGCGTAGGGGCCTTTTACGGCAAGATAGCCGTTTATGCGCGCCGCGGCCGTCGAATTCACAAAGTCCTCATTGGACGGGTATATCGCTTTGAGTTCTCTTATCAATTCCGGCCTCTGCCTCAGGTAGTGCTTCTGGTGATAGTCTTCCGCCCGATAGAACCTGGCGGCAGGCGATATTTCTGTGTATATCTTCCTGTGTGTTCTTGCCTTCTCCCGTTCCATGGATTCAACAGCCAGCTTTTTCTGTTCTTCATTGTGGGGGAAGATTGCGGACATATACTGCCTCGACCATGGGCGGCTTCCTGGATCATGGCTCTTCCAAAAGATTTCAAGCAATTCTCCGTATGAAATAACGGCAGGGTCATAATCGATCTCTATGCTCTCGGCATGGTCACCCAAAGCGCCGTAGGTTGGATCTTCTTTATTGCCGCCTGCGTAGCCGACCCTCGTGCGAATCACTCCTTTGATGCTCCCAAACTGGGCATCAGGGCCCCAAAATCAGCCAAGAGCAAAAGTCGCGGTTTCGATTTCACCCGTCGCCGAAGCTAAGCCGCCGAAGTGCTTATGCTCCACGCTTGTCTGGATTTCCGTTGAACTGTTCATAATTGCCCCCTGTTTCATTGGTTGTGGTCCGTCTTCGGCAGGAGGGTTAAATGGACATAGCGTGCTGCCCAGAAAAAACGCGGCAAGCGCGGCCCAGATGATCCCGCCCCTCGGAGCAAAGACAAACCCGGTTAGTCTATTTGACGAGGAAGTCACTTGTGTTCTCTCCGTTTGTCGGCAAGCTCTACCGGTTTTTCGAATGCAAACCGTGTGTCTGATTACCGCTGCTTGTCCGGCGAGCCTTAATGGTAACCATTTGCAGTGAGGAAATTTTAAAGAAAGAGTCAAGATACGGTAAAGAATTGGTCGATCAGGAGGAGATCGCTTGTGTTGGGTCCTTGGCAGGCAGGCTGAACCAGAACACGGTTTTGCCGGGAGCGCTTTGCGCCCCTGTTTTTCCCCCGTGGGCTTCCATGATTTCCTTTACTATGGCGAGCCCTATTCCAGTGCCTCCGAAGTCTCTGGAACGGGATTTCTCTCCTCGATAGAAACGCTCAAAGACAAATGGCAGGTCTTTAGCCTCAATCCCCAGGCCGCTGTTTTCTACAAAGAATTTCAGCCCGTGGCCCGATCTCTCCGTGCGGACAAGTACGGAGCCACTTTCAGGAGTATACTGCAGGGCGTTCTTCAGAAGGTTTTCTATCACCCGGCTGATTTTTTCGCGGTCGGCCGGGACCGGGTCTCCGGCTTCACCCAGTTCCGTCCTCACCTGGATATCTTTCTGTTTGAATTCCAGATCGAACTTTTTCAAAGCATGTGAGGCCAGTTTGGCAATATCTGTCTCCTCCAGGTCAAGACTCAATCTCGCAGCATCGGCCCGGGCCAACTGCAGCAAGTTTTCCACAAGGGAAATCAGTCTCAGCGTTTCTTCCAGAAGCAGTTGGAAAGTCTCCTGCGTCGGTGGGACTACTCCGTCTTCGAGCGCCTCCAGGTATCCTCTTATGTTTGTCAAAGGTGTGCGAAGCTCGTGAGCGACATCCGAGACCATGTTCCTTCTGAGCCGTTCGACGCGTTCGAGGCTTGCAGCCATCTGGTTGAAAGCGTATGCCAATTCGCCGATCTCATCGCGTGAATCCGCCCGCACTCTGGAGGAATAATCCCCCATGGCGATCAGGCGGGTTGTTTTTATCATCTGGTAAAGCGGCCGCAGCGCCATTTGAGTCAGCAGGAAGCTTAAGAGCGCGCCCAGTAACAAAGCGCCGATACTGGTCCAAAGAAGATAGCGGTGTACGGAATGGATGAACATCTGGTGCGCATCCGTAGGACTGATCCGGTACTCCTTCATGAGAACCGAGAAGTAATCGGCCGCAAGAGTGTCGAGAACCACCCATAAAACAAGTATCACCAGTGCGACCACAGGCACATTGATCGCCAGCAGTTTCAAGAGCATGCCCTGTTTCATGGAATAGATTCCTCTTGATCGTCTTGGACGATCCGGTACCCGAAGCCTCGCACTGTCAATATGTATCGTGGGTTGGCGGCGTCTTTTTCGAGTTTGTGCCTCAGCTTGCCTATATGCACATCTATCACTCGATCGACCACCTGCTCACCCAGGGGATAGAGCGCATTAAGGAGCTGCTCGCGTGTGAAGAGCCGCCCTGGCGCATTCATGAGCAATCGAAGCAGCTTGAATTCCGATGCAGTGAGGACAACGGGGCGATTGTCCACTGTAACCTCGTAATTATGAGTATCAAGCACCAGCCCCCCAACCTTGAGCTTATCTGACCTCTCCCCAGTGGTGATGCTCGTTCGTCTCAACACAGCCTTGATTCGAGCCACAAGCTCCCGGGGGCTGAACGGTTTGACCACATAATCATCTGCGCCAATTGTCAGCCCCAGGACTCGGTCGAATTCCTCGCCTCTTGCCGTGAGCATGAGAATCGGGACATGCGAAAATTCCCGTATCCGGCGGCACACCTCCCATCCGTCAAGCCTCGGCAGCATGATATCGAGGATGACAACCAGAGGATTTTTCTGCCGGACCAACGCCAAAGCTTCGACGCCGTCGGAGGCAAGGGCGGTTTCGTATCCTTCGCGTTTAAGATAGAGGCTGATGAGCGAAGCGGTCTTATTGTCATCCTCAACAATGAGAACGGGGCCTGGTTTTGCCATGAGTCTTATCCTCAGATTTTTTCACCGGTCGATTGGCCATCCGGCGCATACTTTAAAACTGCCGCCGCTTTCCCGCAAGCTCGCGCAGCCGCAGTCGCTGAATTGAACGAGCAGGGCGGGGTTTGAGACCACTATCTAACCTAATCTTTACATTCCCTTGACGCTTTCATTACCTCGATGAATTACCTTAGTCCAAACAGGAGTTAAAATTAATCGGCCCCACAGTGGAAACCAAGGGGCTCTAAACTGACGGGAGATATTGAAATGAAAATGATCGTGCTAGCTGCAATAATCGTATTGGCGGGATTCGTTCTGCTTGAATTCGGATCTTCCAACGGCAAGCAGATCGAAGGGAGTTTGGCCGTGGACAAAGAGTATTCCGGGTTACCGAGAGCTACATTTGCTGGAGGATGTTTCTGGTGCGTCGAATCCGATTTCGAAAAAGTAAATGGGGTCGTTGAGGCCATATCGGGCTATGCGGGCGGCCGCACTGACAATCCCTCCTATGAAGAGGTTTCGTCCGGGAAAACGGGACATGTGGAAGCCGTTCAGGTTATTTACGACCCCGCGAAAGTAAGCTACGAGGAACTGCTGGATGCTTTCTGGAGACATATTGACCCCACGGACCCCGGCGGACAGTTCGTGGACAGGGGCGAGCAGTATCGCAGCGTCATCTTTTATCATGATGATGGGCAGAGGGCGGCGGCCGAGGAGTCAAAGCGAAAACTGGAAAGTTCCGGCCGTTTCGATAAGCCCGTTGTTACTGAGATCGCGCCGTTTTCGAAATTCTACAGGGCGGAGGAATACCACCAGGGCTATTTCAAAAAAAATCCGGTGCGCTACAAGTACTACAGGTTCATGTCCGGACGGGATCAATTTATAACAAAAGTATGGGGTAAGGATATGCACATCGCTCAATCAGAATTGCAAACCGCCAAATCAGGCGTTCAGGAGGTGAAATACTTGAAACCCGACGATGAGACCCTTCGAAAGAAGCTCACCGATATGCAATACAAGGTGACTCAGAAGAGCGGCACCGAACCGCCGTTTAGAAATGAGTATTGGGATGACAAAAAGGAAGGGATCTATGTTGACATCGTTTCGGGCGAACCCCTTTTCAGCTCGTTCGACAAGTATGATTCCGGAACGGGATGGCCAAGCTTTACGCGGCCTCTTGAGCCGGACAACATCGTGGAGAAACAGGATCGGAGTTTTTTCACGGTGAGAACCGAGGTTAGAAGCAGGCAGGGCGACTCGCACCTTGGACATGTGTTCAATGATGGACCTCAACCAACCGGCCTTCGGTATTGTATGAATTCAGCCGCCCTGAGGTTCGTCCCCAAAGAGGACTTGGAAAAGGAAGGATATGGTAAGTACCTCAGCCTTTTCTCAAATGAACATGGAGATCGGCAGGCGAGCCGCTGAGAGGCCGCAAGACCGCCGTCGTGGAGCAGGGAGCGGGAAGCAAAATTCCTGCTTCTTGCTTTTTGCTTCCCGCTCCTTCCTTCCTCGCCTGATGCAGCCCGCAACCTTCTTGACGCTGCTTTGTATGATGCTAATATGAAGTTGTGGAGGGGTATCCCTCTTCGAACCTGTCGCAATGTTGCAAATTGCCGGTCGATATCTCCATCCCCCGCAAGGCGCAGACCCGAAACACCCGACAATTCAAGGAGGTCGACGTGTTGCAAGTATTATTTATGCTACTGTTCGCGTTTGTTACACTGGCCCCTGCAGGCGCTTTGGCTGAAAAACCCGGGAGCATAGAGTCGCTCATCTCGAAAGAGACGCGTCTTATGGTCTTTTCTCCGCACCCTGACGACGAGAGCCTTGGAGCGGCGGGCCTCATTCAGCGCGTCATCAAAACAGGCGGAAGCGTGAAGGTGGTCTTTATGACAAACGGAGACGGCTTCCCGGAAGCAGTGGAAATGGGGGATCATATCTCCAATCCAAGCGCAAGGGACTTCCGCGAGTATGGTCAAGATCGCATGGAGGAATCCCTGCGGGCCCTGACCACGTTGGGGATGAAGGAAAGCGATGTGATCTTCCTTAGCTTTCCGGACGGCGGGTTGAGCGCCCTTCGCTCGAAGCCCGGCGGAAAGCAGAAGGCTTACACATCTCCTACTACCGGGGAAAACCGTCCATCGGCTCTTGCAGTTGTTGTCCCCCAGACAGGTTACACCGGTGAGGGCCTGCAATTGGAGATCGAACGGGTGCTCTCGGATTTTCGGCCTAACATGTTGGCGACAACCGGGCCTGAGGATACGCACCCGGACCACGCTTCGACTCACTTTTTCGTTAAGCAGGCATGGAAACATCTGCATAAGGAACATCCGGAATTTAAACCTACTTGGCTTATCTACCTGATTCATTACGGTCAGTGGCCGATGGCCCAGGGTTCGGGGACCTGGTCAAAACTTGATCCCCCTGAGGACCATCCTCATAAAGAGAAGTGGATCCCGCTTGTCCTCACACCCGGGGAAGTAGCAGCCAAGCGCAAAGCCCTCCTGGAGTACCAGACGCAGATGATCGTCATGGGCCGCTATCTTTTAAGCTTTGCCAGGTCTAACGAACTGTTCAGGCTGGACAATCAGTAAAAGTTCACTGCTTGCGGCAGGTTAAGAAACATTCTTTTCATGCACAAAATCGAGAACGAACATAATGTGCTCGCGCATTGCGCTGTAGGCGAGCTGCGGATCACGGTCACAAACCGCTTTGAGAATATCGTGGTGATGCCGGATGATTGTTTCGAGAGTGACAGGTTCGGTATATAAGTGCTGGAGATTTGACTTGATCCCGTAAAAAAGCAGATCGTAAAAACTCCTCATTATGTGTATCTGAACCATATTCTTTGTGGCGTAGGCGATGGCCATGTGAAACCGGACATCGGCGTCGCTTCCCAGTCCCCCGGCGCATATCTCGGTTTCCATGTCCCGAAGACTTTTTTCCATGTCCCGTATGTCTTCTTCGGTCGCCCTGCGGGCGGCCATCATTACCGCATTGCATTCGAGGCCGAGCCTGACCTCGAGCAGGTCCGCCAAGCTTACATCCAAGTCGTGCGGGACGCCGAGCGAATTCTTTTCCGCAGAAGGCGAAACGACAAAAGTGCCATGTCCCTGCCTGTGCTCGAGCAGCCGGAGCGTAACCAGCCTGTTTATGGCCTCTCTTACCGTGGGGCGGCTGACGCTGAGGTTCTCGGCGAGTTCGCGCTCGGTCATAAGCTGCTCACCCGGCTTGATTCGTCCTTTAAAAATGAGATCGCGCAACTGTTCAAAAACCAGGTCCGAAATCCGCTTTGGTTTAATGGGTGTCAGCATAGAAACCTCACTCCAGTGACTCGGCATATATTTCGATTGCATGTTTTACCTGGATGCGATCACCCGCCTGAGAGAGCATATCGCTTATCTGAAGCATGCATGCGGGACAGCTTGTCGCAACCGTCGAGCACCCCGACTCTACGATGGAGTCGCGCTTGCGCTTCCCGATTGACGCCGAAATGCCGTAGTATTGAAGATTGAAGCTTCCCCCGCAGCCGCAGCACCGGTCCGCTTCGCTCATTTCCTTTAAAATGTAACGGGAATTGGCGCGCAGAAGCGTCCTGGGCTGGGCCGCTATCCCAAGGGATTTTTTCAAATGACAGGGATCGTGATAGCTCAGGAGAGCTTTTTGCGCTGCATCGCAGGAACCTGCTGTGACAAGGCCGGTTTTTTCCACCAGAAACTGGCTTATGTCCATCGTTTTTTCGGCAAGTTCTTTCATTTGGGACTTTTCCGCCTCGCTCAGATCGTCGGCAAACATCGGCCAGAGCTTCTTTATGGTGGACGTGCAGGTGGCGCAGGCGGTGACAAGGTAGTCGAAATCGCCGGCCGGAAATATCTCGAGATTGTAGCGCACCAGTTTCTGAAAAGTCTTGAGGTCCCCGGAGGAAAGCGCCGGAATTCCGCAACAGCCCTGCTCCACGGGCACAAACGCTCCGACTCCGTTATTCTTCAAGGCCCTTAGGACCGCATGGCCGATGTTGGGGTATATTTTGTCGATCATGCAGCCTACAAAGAAGCCGACCTTGAGTCCGGACACCCCGTTTGTATCGAGCCGGCCCACACTCGAATGAAAGGAATCAGGCGCAAAGGTCTTGATGTGTCGATCTGCCAGAGGAAAGAAAAAGCGCCCGCAGGATGTGCCGAGAAAGTCGTCGGCGGGTTTTACGAAAAACCCCTGGAGCCTGCTCGCCGATTTTACAAGGCTGTTGAAAAGTCTCGGGTGGGCAAGCATGCCGCGAAAAACGGCCTTTTTGGCCGGGTGCAGCCCCATGTAGCCAACCAGGATGGCGCGCGCCTTGAGAAAAATATCGAGCACTTTCACGCCGCTCGGGCAGTTGGCCGCACATGAGCCGCAGAGCAGACAGCGCATCAAGCGCTCGTTTACACCCTTTGGGTCTTTGAACATTTCCTGAATCAGGCCGTCGAGTAAAGCCAACTTCCCGCGGGCGACGTCAGCCTCGCGGCCGGTTTCGGCAAAAACCGGGCAGACCGCCTGACACATCCCGCACCGCATGCAGACCATAAGCTGGTCTTCGAGTTCCTTTACCAGCGCCGCAAGTTTTTTCATGTCGTACATGCTCATTCTCCAATAATCTTGCCGGGGTTGAGGATGTTTTTTGGGTCCAGTGCAGCCTTTATCCGGCGTGAATAGAGGATGGTGGCGCGGCTTGTTTCTTTTTCGAGGTATTTCGATTTGGCGGTCCCGATTCCGTGTTCTCCCGACAGGGTCCCGCCAAGCGCGAGCGCCCGATCGAAAATGGCGTCAATGGCTTGTTCGACACGGGCCCATTCTTCCTTGTCGCGGCGGTCGGTCAGTATGGTCGGGTGGAGGTTTCCGTCACCCGCATGGCCGAAGGTGCCAATCGTGAGATGAAATGTGCGGCTGATTTCGTCAATGGAACGAATCATTTCCGGAATCTTGCTCCTCGGAACGGTTGCGTCCTCCAAAACGGTTGTAGGCTTGATTCGGGATAAAGCCGAAAGCGCAGCCCGCCGGGCTTCCCAAACCTTATCGCGCTCCTGTGCATCCTTCGCTACTCGAACATGCATCGCCCCCATCTGGCGGCACAGCTCTTCGACCCTTGCGGCGTCCTCCTCGACCTGCGCCGGATGCCCATCGACCTCTATCAGCAGGAGCGCCGCCGCATCGACTGGAAGCCCTACATGAGCGAAGTCCTCCACCGCGCGTATGGTGAAGTTGTCCATGAACTCCAGGGTTACGGGAACGATTCGATTGGCGATGATTGCCGAAACGGTCTCGGATGCCTTCGAAACTTCGGAAAAAACCGCCATCATGGCTTTGCTTGTGGCCGGCATGGGAATCAGCTTCAAAATTATCTTGTTGAAAACTCCAAGCGTCCCCTCGGAGCCCACGAGCAGACCGCAGAGGTTGTAGCCCGTCACGCACTTAACCGTCCTTGCGCCCGATTTTACCAGTTCGCCGTTAACGTCGAAGAAGTCGAGCCCCATCACGTAGTCGCGTGTCACTCCATATCGCAGTCCCCGCAAACCTCCGGCGTTTTCAGCCACGTTGCCCCCCAGAGTGGATACTGCCTGGCTGCCGGGGTCGGGCGGGTAGAACAGGCCCCTGGCCTCGACTGCGGCCGCGAATTTAGCGGTTATCACTCCGGGTTGCACGACGGCGTAGAGGTCTTCTTCGTTTATCTCGAGAATTTTGTCTAGGGCCACGGTCACTATTACGATGCCGCCGGGCTTCGGAATGGTTCCGCCGCTCAGATTGGTCCCGGACCCTCGCACCGTGGTCGGCAGACCGTTTTCGTTGCAGAGGCGGACAGCCTGGCCGAGCGCCTCGCTTGTAGTCGGCCGCAAAATGATGGAGGGAAGGCAGGAATCAAGTGCAGCGGCGTCGTAAGAATAAGCGAGCCGGTCCGCTTCGTCCTGGAAGACGTTTTCCTTCCCGAGGAGTTCGCAAAATTTATTGACCAATTTCTTCCCAGGCATGGATTTTACCCTTCATCGA
This sequence comes from Syntrophobacteraceae bacterium, assembly GCA_003165235.1. Taxonomy (GTDB): domain Bacteria; phylum Desulfobacterota; class Syntrophobacteria; order Syntrophobacterales; family Syntrophobacteraceae; genus SbD1. Next base: position 31,856 of record PLSV01000126.1, on the reverse strand, counting down.
GAGGTATGGTAAGACCATTTATGTAAAGATTTCAGGATTGTTGAAATAATTCCTCTAAACGTTTCATAGTACTGGGATCAGGGGCGTTTTGTCAAGATAAATGTAAGGGATGCCTTTGAAATTATTCTTGACAAAGAGAGAGCAGGTTTGCTAAAAATGTGACCGCAGCGAAATGGTATTACCACTTGCCATACAGAGTTTGTGCCCTCACCGAAAAGGAGAACCAGGATGAACTGGATGCAGGTTTACAACCCCTTGGGAAATCAGGCGCTATCCGCGCTGGTTGCCGGAATTCCCTTGTATATCCTTTTTTATATGCTGGCGGTGAGGAGGTCGCCCGGACACTGGGCTGCGCTGTTCGGAACCGCCTCAGCGGTGCTTCTCGCGATTGTCGTTTGGGGAATGCCAGTAGGTCTGGCTTTGAACGCGACATTGATGGGCGCGGCGTTTGGGATTTTCCCAATCGTGTGGATCGTGTTGAACACTATATGGGTGTATAACATGACGGTGGAATCGGGGGAGTTCGATAAAATTCGAAATTCCCTTGCGTGTATCACAGATGACCGCCGCCTCCAGGCCCTGTTCATCGCTTTTGCATTCGGATCGTTCATAGAGGGAACGGCTGGTTTTGGCACGCCTGTGGCCATAACGGCCGCGATGCTGGTTGGCCTGGGCTTCAACCCGATGTATGCCGCTGGAATCTGTCTCATCGCCAATACGGCCCCGGTGGCCTTCGGGGCGATTGGCATCCCGATCGTGGTCGCCGCCAAGGTCACGGACATCGACATAATGCATATCAGCAAGATCGTCGGGCGCCAGCTCCCTTTTCTTTCGATTATCGTGCCCATATGGCTGAGCGTCACGATGTGCGGCTTCAAGCGCTCCCTCGAGGTGTTGCCCGCGCTTGTAGTGGCCGGTTTGTGCTTTGCTCTTACTCAGTTTACCGTCTCGAACTTTGTCGGACCTTACCTGCCCGATATCCTGTCGGCAGTTGTGACAATTATCGGCCTTGGTCTTTTTCTAAGGGTGTGGAAGCCCTCGAAGGTCTTTCATTTCCCCGAGGAAAAGCCTGGCGGCCCTGTCACCTGCCTGTACAGCTCCGGGCAGATTTTCCGTTCCTGGACTCCTTATTTCTTCCTGGCTATTATGGTCTTTTTGTGGGGCCTTGACTCTGTAAAGGCGGGCATTGCGCCTCTGGGGACAGTCTTCAACTGGCCGGTTCTGCACAATCTTGTAGTAAAGACCGCTCCGATTGTGACAAAGAACTCGCCTTACGCGGCCCAATACGCTCTCAATATCGGATCGGCCGCCGGGACCGCCATCCTGATCGCGGGTCTTCTTTCGATATTGATAATTCCCAATTATGGTTTGGGACGCGCCATTACATGCTACGCGAGAACCGTCAGGCAAATGCGCTTCCCGATTTTGACAATTGCAATGATTCTTGGGTTGGCTTACATAATGAACTACTCGGGCATGAGTTCCTCTATGGGACTGGCGCTTGCGGCCACAGGCGTTCTGTTTCCGTTCTTTGCTCCCATTCTGGGATGGTTGGGCGTTTTTCTCACCGGCTCCGATACTTCTTCCAATGCTCTTTTCGGCTCTCTTCAGAAAACGACCGCTACGCAGATCGGTGTTGACCCGGCCCTTACCGTCGCCGCCAACTCGTCAGGTGGGGTTTGCGGCAAGATGATCTCGCCTCAAAGCATATCGGTGGCCACAGCGGCCTCCGGCCTGGTCGGCCAGGAAGGAAGCATTTTCCGGTTTACACTCAAACACAGCATCGCCATGGTGCTTCTGATCAGCATTTTAACGATTTTGCAGGCATATGTGCTCAAGGCTATGCTGCCTTGAGCGTTCACAAAGGTGGCGGGAATATGTCCCGGCGCCTGAAGAAAAACATTACCAGGTTTCAATCAGCCGATATAATTACATCGAGTGAATACCCATGAGACAAGACGATGAATTGGTGCTGCTGAAAGAAAGAGCACAGGCTGTGCAAACGATAACGACCGAGGTTGCCGACTTCCGGGCCGCCTGCCTCTATGCTGTCGATGTGACGCTGCGTCAGGGCGGATCTTGCATAGCCGCTCCGGGGGTCTCAGGCAAAGACCTCTCGCACTTGAAAGCCGCCTGCAAAGCGGGAGGTCTCAGGCTGCTCACGAAAAATTTAAGGGAAAATATCGAGCAAATCAGCACCGGGCTTACCATTGCTGATTGGGGGATCGCCGAGACCGCCACTTTGGTGATGGATTCCACTTCGGAGGATTTCCGGATCGCCACGATGTTGTGTGAAACTCATGTGGCGGTCCTGCCCAGGTCGAGGATCGTGCCGGACGTGATGTCGATCGAAGATAAACTTGTCTCTGCCCTCAAGACCGCTCCAAAGTATCTTGCATTCATAAGCGGCGCCAGCAGGACGGCGGATATCGAGCGGGTGCTGACAATAGGAGTGCATGGGCCTCAGGAACTGCACTTACTGATTATGGAAGGGGACGGGAAATGATAAATACGCCCCATGACCTCAAGACCTACAGGAAAGGTTTGAAAAAGGCCCTTGGGAACACGTTTCTAGGGGCCACCCTGGATGCATTTGCAGGCGCTTACCCCGCCTCGAGGGCAAAAGCCTTCGCGGGAATCGATTTCGATGCCCTGGCGTGTGAAATAGCAAAAGCCAAAGATGAATCCATTCCAAATCTGGAAAAGCTGCTCGAAGAGTTCACCGCACGCGCCCAGGAGGCCGGGGTCTCGGTGCATTTTGCCCGCACGGCCTTCGAGGCCAACTCGATCATTGCATCCATAGCCAAAGAAAACGGGGTTAAACGGATCGTCAAGGGCAAGTCGATGACCGCCGAAGAGACATTCCTTAACGCTCACCTGGAGAGGGAAGGCTTCGAGGTCACCGAGACCGATCTGGGCGAATGGATCATCCAGTTGCGAAAGGAGGGTCCTTCGCACATGGTCATGCCCGCCATCCACCTGTCGCGCAGGGACATTGCGGAACTCTTCAGCAAGGTTACCGGACAGATACAGGACCCCGACGACATCAACGGGATGGTGAAGATAGCCAGGCGCGAACTCCGGCAGAAATTTCTCGAAGCGGATATGGGAATAAGCGGGGCCAATTTCGCAATCGCCGCAACGGGGACTATAGGGCTTGTCACCAACGAGGGGAATGGAAGACTGGTAACCACGCTGCCGCGTGTCCACGTCGCCCTGGTAGGCGTCGATAAACTCGTTCCCGATCTCAAATCGGCCCTGCGCATTCTTGCGGCCCTGCCCCGCAATGCAACGGCCCAGCTCATCTCGACCTATGTCACCTGGATTACCGGACCGACGGAATGCAAATCGGCCCCCGGCTCCAGGAAAAATATGCACATCGTCTTTCTCGACAATGGAAGGCTCGCCCTTGCGAAGGACCCTCTTTTCTCGCGGGCGCTCAGGTGTATCCGCTGTGGCGCCTGCGCGAATGTGTGCCCCATCTACAAGCTCGTTGGCGGCCACAACTACGGCCATGTCTATATCGGCGCCATTGGGCTCATACTGACCTTTTTCTATCACGGACGGCAAAACGCTCGAGCCATCGTCAAGAACTGCCTCAACTGTCAGGCTTGCAAAAAGGTGTGTCCTACCGCGATTGACCTGCCTTACCTTATAAAAGAGGTCCACCGCACGATTCTGAACGTGGAAGGTAAAAAGCCGCTCAGAAACCTGCTGCTCAAAAAGGCCCTCGAAAACCGCCGCCTGTTTCACTTCTTGCTCAGAAGGGCCTCCCTTGCACAAAAACCGCTCGCAGAAGGTCAGTATCTGCGGCATCTGCCTTTTCTTTTCTCCGAAGAGCACAACTTCCGCAGGTTGCCCCTGGTCGCGAAAGTCCCGTTAAGAGACATGTGGGAGAGCATCAACCAGCGCGTTGAGAACCCCCGCTATCGGGTGGCTTTGTTTGCCGGCTGCCTGACCGATTTCGTCTATCCGGAACAGGGGCAGGCCCTTTTGCGGCTCTGCCGGGACCATGGCGTCCAGTTCGAATTTCCCATGGAACAAACCTGCTGCGGCCTGCCAGCGCAAATGATGGGCGAAAAAGAGACGGCAAGGGATGTCGCCGTTCAGAACATTAAGGCCATGGATCCGGCCGATTATGATTATATACTTACGCTATGCGCCTCCTGTGGTTCACACCTGAAAGAAAACTACGCAAAGCTGCTCTCCGAAGAACCTGCCCTCGCCGTGAAGGTGAGCCAACTGAGGGACAAGGTGATCGATTTCAGCTCGTTTATGATTAATGTGCTGAAAGTCGGCGCCGAGGAATTCCGCAGGGTCGGGGGCAAGGTCGCCTATCACTCTCCGTGTCACCTGTGCCGCGGTCAGGGAGTGACAAAAGAGCCGCGTGAACTCCTTTCCACGGCCGGTCTTGAATATGTTGCGGCAAAGGATGAGGATGTCTGCTGCGGGTTTGGCGGCTCCTTTTCAGCCGATTTCCCTGAGATATCGGCTGAACTGCTGAAGCGAAAACTGGACAATGTCGAGGCTGCCGGGGCGGAAACCCTGGTGACCGACTGCCCTGGATGCGTTCTGCAGTTGAGGGGCGGAATGCAAAAAAGGGGCAGCGGGATTAAGGTCAAACATATCGCAGAGGTTGTCGCCGAACAGAAACAGTCACCGCAGAGGCGCAGAGGTCGCTGAGGAAACCAAAGCTCGAGAAATGTTTAGAGAATTTCACTTACTTGGGGGACACAGGGTTTTTATGTAAGGTCTTTTTTCCTCTGCGTTCTCTGCTTGACCGGACTACGTCCCGCTTCTGCGGTGTAATTCCTCTCTTTTCCTGCTATGTCTAGGCTCTGCGGTGAATGCAGTTGGATTTGGCATTTGGCCACAACCATTGCGAAAGGGCAGATCATGGCTACGATAAGAAAAATCAGGGCTGATATGCACGAGACACACTTAAGCGAGGACCTGGAAAGATACAGGCAAAAAGCTTTGGAGCTGGGCGCGTCTAACGCCAGTATCGTGAGGGCCGAACAAATTCCGGTGGACGAGCGGATACCGATGAAGTGCCAGATACCGCGATGTTTCGGATATGGCGCAGGGGCGCAATGTCCCCCCAACACTATGAAGCCCGCAGAGTTGAAGGACCTCTTGAAAAAGTACGAATGGGCCGTCTTCTTTATAAAGGACATACCCCCGGAAGTTATCGTAAGGGACAAGGCGACGATAAAGGAAAGAGTGGCCGCCTATCAGCAGGTGTACACGATCGTCTCCGAAATAGAATCGGCAGCCTTCTACGACGGTCACTACCTCGCCTTCGGGTTTGCCGCCGGGTCCTGCCGGCACTCTTTTTGCGGACAAATGCCCGATTGCCAGGCAATGAAGGGCGACAAATGCAGGTTCCCGCTAAAATCCAGACCTTCGATGGAAGGGGTTGGAATAGACGTTTACAAAATGGTCGCCCTGGCCGGCTGGGATATTTACCCAATAGGGAGCGGCGCAAAAGCCGAAAATATTCCCAAAGGGACGCTCGCCGGCATTGTCATTGTTCAATAGCGATCGGACCCAAGCATTCGCCTCTGAGACGCATGGGAAGGGAAATTACTCGGAGTCCCGAGGGTCAAAATTCATGAGAAGAGGTGCGTGGAGTGCGGACGCGAATTTCAGGTCTTCTGTAAATGAAAGGAGATCGCCTCGATATTCGGGGGCTACTTGAATACTGTTGTGACTCACCGCTGCCGTCTTCGATCAAAGCCCGGGTTGAACCAGAAGAAGGTCAACCTGAGGTCCTGCCTTAATTACACCTATGTTTAGTGAATGCATGTAACTGTTTTGTCAGTTTTCTTCCATCGTCACGTCTCTCACCAACGACGACGATTTAATTACTAGTCTCAAAAGCGAAGATTTGCATGCAACAGGGGACAGGTTTTACCTCGACAACTTTTTTGTCCTCCGGATTGGGTGGTATGGAGCGGCTAAAGGAGTTGTGAGAGGAAATAGAAGCTGAGCTCTGTTCCTTTTTCCGTTTAATCGAAAGTCAACGATGGGAGAATTCAAATGAAGCAGCTCACTCTCACTCGGAAGCTAGTGTTCGGGGGAATTGCAATCGTGCTCATCTCCGTTTTGTCCATGGGTATTGTCTCAACAATTGACACAGCGGCCGATCTCGAAGCCAGTTCAAAGAATCTGGTGCACAAAACCTCTCAGAACATTGCGGAACCGGTCCAGGTCGCGCTTAAGCAAGAGATGAATATGGTCAAAGAGATCGCGGTCGGCAATAACGCCATCGATACAGCGACCAAAGTCGCAAGAGAGGGTAAAGAAAAAGCAGGCGCCCAGATCGAGAGCCTTCAGCGAAAACTTGCGAGTGCGCAGACCCACATAGGTGAAAGCTACGAGGCTATTGTGGTTTTTGACCTGCAAGGGGTTGTCTTTGCAGACAGTATAGCCGGCAAGCTCAAGGGAGTGGAAGCCGGGGATCGGGAGTATTTCAAGCTCGCAAAACAGGGTAAATACAACATCGGCAATGTGTCTAAGTCCAAAGGCACTGGAAAAACGGTCGTACAGCTTGCCGGTCCCATATTGACGGAACAAAAGGAAGTGGTGGGGGTCCTCGCTATAATCTTGAAGGTCGATTACTTGATAGAAGCAGTACTTAAAGTCAAGGTGGGAAATTCAGGATATGCCTTTATGGTCGATCAAAACGGCATCGTGATAGCCCACCCCAATCAGGAACTTATTCTCAAGTTCGACATTAAGTCAGTGCAGGGTATGGAGAAGATAGCTAAAGCTATCCTGGCGGGAGAGTCCGGGGTGAGTGACTATNNAGATGAGGTGTGGGCGCCGATACGAGCCATGCAGAAGAAAATGGGTCTCACTGGTGTTATTCTCCTCACTGTGATCGCAGGGGCCGTATTCTTTCTTGGCAGGAGAATCTCCGGCCCAATCACCAGAGCGGTGGAAGAGCTTGCCGATGCTTCCGATCAAATCGCCACGGCAGCCAATCAGGTTTCATCATCGAGCCAGCAACTTGCGGAAGGTGCATCCGAACAGGCGGCTGCCATAGAGGAGACATCCTCGTCACTTGAAGAAATGTCTTCCATGACAAAACATAATGCAGAAAATGCCAATCAGACCAACAAACTGATCTCTGGAACCAAAGAGACTGTCGCACGGGCCAGTGAGACCATGGATAAGCTCACTGCCTCGATGGGTGAAATATCGCGGGCGGGCGAAGAGACCTCCAAGATCATAAAAGCAATCGACGGAATCGCTTTCCAGACAAATCTGCTTGCCCTCAATGCGGCAGTTGAGGCGGCCCGTGCGGGAGAAGCAGGCGCCGGTTTTGCCGTTGTCGCCGATGAAGTTAGAAATCTCGCAATGAGGGCGGCCGAGGCTGCAAAGAATACTGCTAATCTCATCGAAGGGACGGTCAGGAAAGTCAAAGACGGTTCGGAACTGGTGGAAAAAACGGACGCTGAATTCCGAGAGGTAGTGTTCAGCGTTGTGAAGTCCGGCGAACTGGTGGGTGAAATCTCTGCAGCCTCACAGGAACAGGCTCAGGGCATAGAGCAGGTGAACAAGGCTGTGAGCGAGATGGATGAGGTAGTCCAGCAAAATGCCGCCAATGCGGAGGAATCGGCTTCGGCATCCGAGGAATTGAGCGCCCAGGCCAAGCGGATGAAAGATATCGTGCGCGCGTTGATCGGGCTCGTTGATGGCGGGAATGGTAGTGGCGACGTCGGGGGGGCAAAGCGTGGCGCTGACTGCCGGCAGGAAATCACGAGCCGGCAGGAACCTGTTTGCCTCTATGAAAACTCATACAAGGGCAATTGACAAGAAAGTATCCAAAAGCCGGAATGGTGACGGGAGTCTGACTCCTAAGCCTGAGACGCCTGTTCCTTTCGGTGAAGAAGCAGGTCCTTCGGATTTCTAGGGTTATGACTATTCTGGTCGGCGTCATAATTTCTTTTGTCGGTTTTCCACCGGCATTGAGTGGGGACCGGCAAATTATGCGGAGTGAATTTTAAGATGCAGCGGAAATCTGTTTTGAGACCATAAGGAGAGAAATTGAATTGAACCTGCATCCTCTGGTGTCGCTGAAGGCTTTTTTTGAAAGTGCTGAAGATGTAGACAGACATGCAGGGGGATTTTGTTGAAATCCGCGTCAGCGATAATGGGGGCGGGATCAGGGAAGATATCAGGTCCGGAATCTTTGACCCTTTTTTCACTACCAAAGATGTTGGAAAAGGAAAAGGCCGGGGGCTGGCTATTTCTCACTCTGTTATCGTCAGGAAGCAGGGCGGAACTATCGGCTTCGAATCAAAGTTGGGCGAGTGAACGACTTTCGTTATAGGGTTGCCGGTATGAAGTGTGAGAGCAAGATAAAAAAGAGGATACTTTTCGTAGATGATGAACGCAAGGTGCTCGATGGTCTGCAAAGAATGCTTCGAAGCATGCGCTCAGAATGGGAAATGGAGTCCGCCATAAGCGGGCAGGAAGCCCTTGAGATTCTGGAAGGCAAACCATTCGATGCAGTGGTCACAGACATGCGAATGCCCGGGATGGATGGGCGCCAACTGTTGGAACAGGTAAAAAACCTGCATCCTCAAGTCGTACGCATCATCCTCTCGGGATATACGGATAAGGATTTGATACTCAACTCGGTCGGGCTGACCCATCAATTTCTCTCCAAACCCTGTGATCCGGAGGCGTTAAAAACTACGATAGCCCGCGCATGTGCGATGCGTTTGCTGTTGGAAGATGAATCTCTCATCAGCGTTATTTCCAAAATAGAATCGTAGCCGAGCCTGCCCTCTCTTTATGAAGAGGTGGTTGAATAGGTGAGCTCTCAGGATGGGTAGCTTGCAAGAGTCGGTGACATCATTTCGAAAGATGTCGGAATGTCGGCGAAGCTCATCCAATTGGTCAATTCCGCCTTTTTTGGCCTCCCGACGCGAGTCTCCAGCACAGTGAGGGCTGTAAACCTCCTCGGGCTTGAAACGATCAAGACGCTTATCCTCACCGTAAAAATCTTCTCGCAGTTTGATCGGGCCGGTTTGCCCTGCTACTCCATTTCAAGCCTGTTGGACCACAGCATCTCGACGGGCATATTCGCCAGAAGCATAGCTGCACAAGAGGACCTTGGGCAAAACCGGATCGATGAGGCTTTCATGGCTGGTATGCTTCACGATATAGGAAAACTGATCCTGCTGGATAAATTACCTGAGAGGCGCCTGGAAATCTCTGATGCCTGTAATTCCAGCGCCTGTTGCCTCTGGGAAGCCGAGCAAAATGTTCTGGGAACCACTCATGCGCAGATAGGGGCTTACCTAATGGGCATTTGGGGGCTTCCAGAGTCACTGGTTGAGGCCATAGCGTTCCATCATTGTCCCAGCAGGTGCTCCAACCGTTCCTTCGGTACTCTGACCGTCATTCACCTGGCAAATTCAGCCGAACACTGCGGGTATGGCGAGAAGAGCACAAAGAGATTGGATCTCAGCTACCTGGAAGAACTGGGGATTGGCGACAGGCTTAGCGCAAACTACATAATAAAGTCTGATTCAATACAAGAGGTGATGTCTCATGCCTACTAAAATTCTCTTTGTCGACGATGATCCCGACATTCTGGCCGGATTTCGAAGGCTGTTAAGAAAGACTCTTACCATTGAAACGGCTTTGGGCGGCTAACAGGGCCTCCAGTTAGTATCAGAGCGAGGTCCTCTTATCGAAATAATGGCGTCAAGAGCCGGTCGATATGATCCGAAGGTGCTCTCGGCGCTGAAGATGGCGCTCGGAGTTGAGACGGGTTATGAGAAAATGGAGCTGTCATCAGGTCAGTTAAAGGATGGTATGATCCTTAATGGAGATATATGCCTGCAGAACGGCCGCTTGCTTGTGGCCAAAGGTTACCAGATAAACTTGACTTTACGCGAAAGGATGAAAAATTTGGTCCAAAGACCTGGTATTATGGAGCCTTTCCAGGTGCTTGCGCCTTCAGCGACCACGAAGTCGGGCGAGGCGGAGTTCCTGAATTAAGGGCCAAAAGATTAAAATAAGGCGCGATTCCTGGTCTTAGAAAGTTTCTTCGGACGGTGAAACGGTCATCCTAAGCCATGAGTCGGCAATAGTGAACGTCGCTTATATCAGCGACATCTTGAACGCAACTCAGCATCAAAGGGTGCGAGCATTCCGGGGGAGGATCTGAAATGCGTAGAGCAAATCTTTCAAAGCATCTGTACGGACTGTTCATTTGCATCTGAGTTATCTGTCTACTACCTGTATTTCCGTCGGCAGCCAATGGAGCGACAATTGCCGGCCTTGCCGGCAACACCCTGCCAACGGTCAGTTCCACGGCGCCCCCTTTGGGTTGGACGGCGAGGTGACGCCTCATCACTTCACGTGAATATCACACGGCCACCCTGCTTCCCAGCGGGCAGGCGCTCGTTGCCGGAGGGTATAACGGAGTGGTTCTTTCCAGTTGTGAGATCTACGATTCATCCGACACGGCGCCCGGCGCTCCGACAGGGGTGAGTGCAAAGGTCGGCAATGCCCAGGCAACGGTCAGCTTTACGCCCCACGTTTTAAACGAATGATTATATCCGAGCCTTAATTACCAGCCGCTGGGAAGGGTTTTCTCCTTCCTCACGGCCGGGGCTGGAGCGAGAACGAGAATAGTAGGATTTCCATCGTATGGAGCATTCGACATCTTTTAGCCGAGGTCAGAATGGAAGTTCGCTTCCGGGCTTCCCCATTTTTATGGAGAGGGGGTAAAACCAGTCTAATTGACGTGAGGGATGTCTCGCTAAAAGCATCCACTCCCCAAGCCGGAGGCGAATAGAGGATGCCATCCCAAGGAGGTCAAGAAAAGCTTAGATTGGTCGATTTTCTGCCTGGATTTTGGGGGAACTTCGTGCAATAAAAGCACGAACGAGAGGGTCACCTACCGAGTACCGCAGTCCCAAATCCCCGGTGATCTTCCTTCAGCCTTCTATACGTCAGGGTGAACGGTCGGGTGGGCATTCGACAGTGCTGAGAAAACGTTCTGATGAAAATATAAAGAAGCTTGCGCTCGGGTACTTAGATGCCGCGCTGGATTGGTGTTTTCGCTGCTTGGCATCGCCGGAAACGCACTGTTTGGAGTTGTCCGGGAAGACCGAGCATCGTAAGATTTGCCGTGGCAGGAAAGCATGAAGCAAAAGCAGACCTGGCGTCCAAACCTCGCGTCGCGGCTCCATAGCCTTAAAGAACGCATCCGCCCCTTCGTCGAAAATGTCCTGAACTATCTTTTTTCCGAAATGCATTATGTTCCGGGAGGCTGGCGCGCCAATGACCCTGCTGCCGATGGATGGAAGGCCGAGGTTGTGGCGGATGCCCAAGAAAAACACTGGCCGACGCTCGTCCGGAATCTGCATGGACCCGAACCCCTGGGACTGGCGCATTTCCCCTGGAGCCTGAGTCGTGAAGATAGAACCCATCACAATGTAATGATGTCCTATGGATATGTGCTGGCGCGGGCGGCCAGAGAGAAGAATAACATCTCGATTTTGGATTGGGGTGGCGGCGCGGGTCACTACTATCTGTACTCCAGGGCCCTTCTTCCGGAAGTCGCAATCGATTACCATTGCTTCGATCTTCGCGGTCTCTGCGAGCTAGGCAGAAGATTGCTGCCTGAAGCTCAATTTTACTCCGACGAAAGTGACCTTCGAGGTAAGACCTTCGATCTCGTGGTCAGCAGCAGCTCATTGCATTATTTTGAGAATTGGCATGAGACGGCTTGCAAACTTGCCTCCGCCACACGGGAGTTTCTCTATATTGCAAGATTGCAGACTGTGCTCTCCACACCTTCGTTTGTCGCTGTTCATAGACCAAGTCGCCCGGGCTATACTGAACTCCTGAGCTGGTGTCTCAACCGCCGGGAAGTTGTGAGATGCTTTGAAGAGTCGGGCATGGAACTTTTGAGGGAGTTCGTGTATGCGGCCCCTTGGGCTGTAAGAGGCGCTCCGGAGATGGCGGAAACTCGCGGGTTTTTATTCCGGCCGAAATATGTTGAAACGTCTCCGGCTTCTGCGGAACTTTGGTCTGGGGGAGATCATTGAATATGGGCAAGGACGCGGTTTTTCGTGGTTCGCCGGAACGCGCGTGCGATTTTGAATTCAACGCGGAAGTCGCCGAGGTTTTCGATGACATGCTTGTGCGCAGCGTGCCTTTTTACCTGGAACAACAGAACATGCTTCAGAGAATCGGCAGTAAATTCTGGGTCCCAGGCACTACGGCTTGCGACCTGGGCTGCTCGACTGCCACGACGCTGCTCGGCTTATGCGACATGTTGCCGGCCTCAGCTCATCTCATAGGCTATGACAATTCCCGTCCAATGTTGGAGCAGGCACGGCGGAAGATAGCGAAGAGTAAGCGTGAGGAACAGATCGAGGTGAGATACGGCGACCTCAACGGGGATCTCTCTGCTATTGCTCTCGATAATGCCAGCGTAGTCACGATGTCCTGGACGCTTCAATTCGTCCGTCCACTCCGTAGAGATGACCTGATCCGGTGGATATATAGCAAACTCGTCGATGAAGGCCTGCTGATCGTCACGGAGAAGATTCTGACTAACAACGGCCATATGAATCGTTTCTTTGTTGAGCACTACTATGAATTCAAGCGGAGTCAAGGCTATTCGGAGTCCGAAATCCTGCGCAAGCGCGAGGCGCTGGAGAATATTCTGATTCCATACCGTCTTGAGGAAAACGTTGAGCTATTTCGTCGCAACGGCTTTCAAATCGTTGAGACCTTTTTCCAATGGTTCAATTTCGCCGGCTTTGTCTGTATCAAGAAACCGACTTTGGTACAACAAGCAAGCAGCTAATGAGTGCGCAGGGAGGATTGCACGCGCCGCTGTCAATGCAACATATCCAAATGAGCGCCCGATTCTTGCAAAAGGTCTACGGCAACGGAGTGGCGCTCGCCAATTTACCGGGGCAACGGCGAGTTCCGTATGCTTCTCAAGAAGAGCTATCGGCTCTGCGCGACTCGCGTCTCCGGCGAGTTGTCCGGTACGCGGCCGAAAGCGTTCCGTACTACCGGAAACTGTTTGCGGCACTGAAAATCGATCCTCGAGAAATACGCTGTGTTGAGGATTTGAATCGCCTGCCGCTGCTGGATAAAAGCATGATTCATAAAGACCCGGACTCATTTGTATCCACGTCTTGGCTGGGCAGGAAATCGATTCCATTTCTCACAAGTGGTTCCACCGGCCTGCGGCTGAGAATTCATCACGATCCGCATTCCCTCTTGCAAAATATCGCTTTTGGCGAGAGGGAACGAGAAGTGGTGACAGCACTTTGCGGCCGCAGGCTTGGCTATAAGGAGATATATCTCGGTTGTTCTCAATGGACAATCACGAAAGTATGGGATTTTTACAAGACATGGACGTTCCTGCCTGTCAGGCCACAGCGTATTTTCATCTCCATGCTGGAACCTGTCGAACGTATCGCCGATGCCATCAATCAGTTTAATCCTGATGTAATTTTCGGGCTGGGATCATACCTGGAGTTGCTCTTCCGGACGCTGGCCTTGAATGCAATTCGCATTCACCCTCCCCGAGTATTGAGCTATGGGGGAGACTCCATGACGCCGGAAGGCAAACGTTTCATCGAGGGGCAATTCAATGTCGCCATTTTATCTCATTATAACGCAGTCGAATGCTTCAAGATTGGCTTCATGTGCGAGCAGGGCGACCACTTCCATCTTCACCAGGATCTCTGTCATATCAGGATAGTCGACCCAAGCGGGAGTAACGCGCCCATCGGCCGGAAAGGAGAGGTCATAATCTCCAATTTGATTAATCGAGGGACCGTGCTGCTGAACTACCGCCTGGGGGACATCGCATCGCTTTCACCCGAGAAATGCAGTTGCGGCCGAAACTTGAGTCTCCTTTCGGAACTTGAGGGACGTGTTGAAGATATCCTGTTTCTCCCTGGCGGAATAATCATTCATCCCGAGGTGATCTGGTCGGTCTTCGAGGATCGAAATGAGGTAATACGATATCAACTGATTCAGCACGAACCGTTACGTTTTGAGCTCAAAGTTTTTACCGGAGATACACAAATATATCAACGCCTTATAGGAGGCATCGTGGATGACTTACGCCAGCTTTTGGGAAGCTCGGCCCTAATAGAGGCTCACTATGCAGAGGACTTGGCGGAAGTAACTACAAGTAAGTTCAGGCCAGTCCAATCGAATTGCAAACAATGTCAGCTTCAGTGATATGATATTTGAATTCTTATAAATAAGTATTATACTTGTATCTCAATTCTATATAGGTGAGTGTGTGAGCGAGTCGATAACGGTTCTTAATCACTATGATCAAGTACCTGCAATTGATATTGCTGGGAGGTATTGGAAATCGATCATGCATCATGGCGCAAGATCTTATGTCGAGAATGCGGATCTGTCGATAAAAGCGCTGAGCATCGCCGGTAAGATCATTCCGTTAGTGATCAATCAGGGTAAGGGTCATTTCTCCGATATCTGTTCCCCATACGCACACTACCTGATGTATACAGCCGAAGAATTTCGCAGGCGCCATTCCAGGCCTGTCGGGCTTGCTTTGCCAATGTTGGTTTTTCCTCTAGGCGTCCTACTGCGTTGCACCTCGATAGATCGGGTGGTGTTCATTAACAACTGGCTATTCACTACCAACCCCAGCCCATCATTGTCTCGCACGCAGATTCATGCCGCGACCAAGTTGTTGCTTCATGAATATCCAGACTTCGCTATCGTAATGCGCTCATTAAACCCGCTTATGGATCAATCATTGCTCAAGTCCCTGATCGAGAATGGATATCGACTGGTCCGCAGCCGTCGTGTCTATATCTTCGATTGTGTGAGTCAACACTACTTGCGGCATCGCAATACTCAATCCGATCTCAAATTATTAAAGAATTCTCCTTATTGCGTGATCGATTGCCATAAAGCACCTGATAAACAGATTGTGCGAATGGCGGAATTATATCGCGACTTATATCTAACGAAATATTCCAGGCTGAACCCGCATTTCACTTCAGATTTTTTCCGTCTCACGCTGAAGGAGAATATCTTCGCCTACCGGGCTTTGGAAAAAGACGGCAGAATTGATGGATTCATAACTTATTTCGTCCAAGACGATCGCGTCATCGGTACAGTGGCAGGATATGATCGTGGCTTGTCTCCGCGGGTGGGACTTTATCGCATGTTGATTGCGATTATACTTTCCGAGGCAGCCCGAAGAAATCTTAAGTTGCACCTAAGCGGCGGCGCAGGACATTTCAAGTTACTTAGAGGGGCCGTTCCGGTCGAGGAATACGATGCTGTTTACGACCGACACTTGCCACGCCATCGGCGGCTGGCATGGGCCACCCTGATGATGGCCGGCCGATTGGCTGAACGGGAGAGACCAATGGCCGTTTGAACAAGATCTGACCGATGGAGCAGGTGGGCATCCGGGGAGGCAGGATGCAAACCTATCTTGCCAGAATCTTGAATCCAATCGAGCCAAGCATCCACTGAATATGTGATCCGCGAAGTGTGAGATTTGGGCGCCCTGTTCCGTAACCTTTGGAAGAGCAAAGCAAGATAATCAAGTTCATCGCCTCCCAAACTACACCATCGCAGAGGAGCGGAGAAACCAAGCGGTCCGGTCTCCTGAAAATGTTCGTTCACTGGATCATCTATGTAGTAAAATGTTTCACAAAAAGCGCCGGACGAAT
Source organism: Syntrophobacteraceae bacterium (assembly GCA_003165235.1). GTDB lineage: Bacteria > Desulfobacterota > Syntrophobacteria > Syntrophobacterales > Syntrophobacteraceae > SbD1. The sequence continues at coordinate 16,125 of PLSV01000126.1, read as the reverse complement.
CAGGAGCGCCTATGTTTTTTCCGAGCTGTTTCAAAAGTCGAAGGTTCAAAAATATTTGCCTATTTCTTATCTTTTTTCAAACAATACTCGCTTGTGGCAGTTTCGAAACGCTTGCGCACTCTGGCGGCGGACAACTCCACTACAACCAGGTTACCATTGATTCTCTCGACCGGGAAATAGCCCAATGCAGCGACGAACGCTATCTGGCTGCATTGCGCGGGGTTCGCTGGTGTGTAGCGTTTTGCGATGATGATTCAAAGTTCGACTTCACGTTTAGCAACTACGTCACTATGCTGGACGAGCTGACGCTCCATCGGCCCCGCCAGGCGCTGGCAGACATTGTTCATACTCTTATCGTAAGGGAGTTCGCACGCGCCCTGCCTCGATTCCCCACAATCTTCTCTCCCGATGCAGACGCATACGAAGACTTCATTTCCATCCTGCCGGTCGCATATCATCATCAGGTCCCAGTCAAACCACTTAAAGACTTTGCCTCTCACCATTTTGGCGCAGTCACCCCGATTGACCGGTCGCCTGAATTTCGACAGGCTGCAAAAGAGCGCGATTATGACCGCCTGACCGATCTGGTGGTCTGGGCGGCGTTTTTGAACATGGCTTATCGCTGGCGAGTCGACTGGGACTTCTCTCTACCGCCCGACAACTACCGGACCGTTATGGCCGAATGTGCGTCTATCCCTTTCACGGCCCGTTTCGACCAGGACATCTACCACGACCAGAACTACTATGCCACACACGTCCTGCTCGCGTTGAACCATTACGGGCAGAGCCCTCTGATTGCTTCCCCCACCGCTGACAAGGTCTTTTTTTATCTCGCCGGCAACTACCATACGGTTCGCCATCGTGTTGGCGATCTCGACCTGCTGTGTGAATACCTCTATTGTTTTCGTCAATTTGCGCCTGAGGGAGTTCAGTTCATCTCGGAAGGAGAACAATACATTCTTTCCCAACAGCGAGAGGATGGTTCCTGGGGCACAGAGGAAGATTTCGCAGGCGACCCATACGACCAGCTCCATCCTACGTGGACGGCTATTACTCTGTTGATCCAGGGGACCCGCTGATTACAAGGTGAGATCGGAATTTCGAATGCGACGAAATCATGTGGAGGGTTATCGATACGAGTTCCGGTTCCCATGCTCTCTTGTCAACATAAATTTTAGCATTTAGTATTAGCTGTTGGATTGCCGCCAAAACCCGGAAACATCAGTGGATAAATGTGTATTTAAGTATGCTGTCTAACCAATTGCTGCTCTTATAATCTCCTTGACATTTGTCACGTGCTGTGAATGCTGACAACATACGTGTTTAAACTGGCTGACCCGTCGTTTGTCATTTCTCACAGATCGTCGTTCGGCTCAAAAGTGGTGACTCGCTTGAAAAACTTCCGATCAGGAGGAGGATTTAAATGAAAAGGCGCCCGAAAATCGGACTCTTTCTTTTGATTTCAGGTATTTTGCTGTTGCAGATTTCGGCTGTGCCTGCCCCGGCTCAAGACAGTTCCAACACTCCCATTGAGGGCGCGTGGTTTGTTACTGAGAGCGCGTCGGTTGTTACCAATTCCGGTGGCGCTGTTTCGGCCATAGTGACCGATGGGACTACCACATATATCGGTGGAATCTTCTCCCAGGTGGGACCTTACGTTGGGTGCGGCGCACCTATAGACGAGACGAGCGGATATCCCCTGGCCGTATACCCCAAGGTGGTGAATGGTGCAATCTCGGCCGTAGCCCTGGACGGGTCAGGCGGTTGGTACATTGGGGGGGACTTCACTCAGATAGGGGATACTGTCCGCAACAGCATTGCCCATATTAATGCCGACGGCGCCCTCGATGCTTTCTGGGACCCTGATTCAAATGGCTCGGTCTCCGTCCTTGCGGTAAGCGGCAACACGGTCTACGTTTGAGGGACATTCTCAATCATAGGAGGGCAGAGCCGGAACTACATAGCCACACTGGATGCTTCGACGGGAATCCCCACTTCCTGAGATAGAAGTTGTCTGGATGGTAGTAGAAAAACTACAATTCGTAAGGGGAGTGAATGAAACGTTTTCTGTTGTTTCTGCTTGCTCTACAAGAGGGGTGACAATGAGACAGTTCATAGGAATCTTTGGCAGGATGTTCAAAGTTTTAATGATTACAGCTTTACTCGTCCCAGCTTTGGCGACCAGTGCAATAGCTTATTGGACTATCACGGACCTCGGAACCCTCGGCGCCGCCGGCAGCGAAGCTTACGGCATCAACGACATCGGACAGGTCACGGGAGAGTCTTATATTTTCGGACCCGTCGACGACCATGCCTTCATTTACACTCTCGCGACGGGCATGCAAGATCTCGAAACCCTCGGCGGCAATTTCAGCGCTGGTTCCGGCATCAACAACTCAGGACAGGTCACGGGGGGGTCCACTACTGCCGGAGGCGTCACACACGCTTTTCTCTACAGTGCGACGACTGGGATGATAGATCTCGGAACCCTCGGCGGCAGCGGCTTCACCATGGGTAATAGTATTAACGACTCCGGACAGGTCACGGGGGGGTCCACTACTGCCGGAGGCAACACACACGCTTTTCTCTACAGTGTGACGACTGGGATCATAGATCTCGGAACCCTCGGCGGCAGTGACAGCGCCGGGATATGCATCAACAACTTGGGACAGGTCGCGGGGTGGTCTAATACTGCCGGAGGCGCAGAGGACGCCTTCCTCTACAGTAATGGGCAGATGACGGACTTGAACACCCTTATTGACCCCTCGTTGGGATGGACTCTCTACACTGCCAACGGGATCAATGACTCGGGGGAGATAACAGGGATCGGATTTATCGACGGGCAAGCACAAAGACACGCCTTCCTTCTGTCACCCTTCAGTGGTTCCCTCACGGTATCGATCAGCCCTGCTGCTGCGGTAATCGCCGGCGCTATGTGGAACGTGGACGGTGGAAGCTTGCAGACAAGCGGGACAACCATCTCGGGCCTGCCCGTCGGTCAGCACACAGTATCTTTCAACAATGTCATCGACTGGAACACCCCTGCCAATCAGACTGCCAACATCACAAACGGGCAGCCTACATCCTTGACCGGCGCCTACGTTCAACAAACAGGCTCACTTACGGTGGCGATCAGCCCTGCTGCTGCGGTTAGCGCAGGAGCGCAATGGAACGTCGATGGCGGGCCATGGCAGACCAGCGGGGCGACGGTCAGTGCAGCGGTTGGTTCACACACGGTGAATTTCAATACTATTGCCGGTTGGTCCGCACCGGCAAGTCAAACTGTAAATATCACAAATGGGCAAACTACATCGGCCACAGGTCTCTACGTACAACAGTACGGCGCCCTGACAGTCATGATCGGCCCCGCAGCGGCGGTAAGCGCCGGAGCGCAGTGGAACGTCGACGGCGGGTCATGGCAGCTCAACGGGGCCACGGTCAGTGCAGCGGTTGGCTCACATACGATAAATTTCTTTACGATTACCGGTTGGACCTCTCCGGCAAGTCAGACCGTAAATATCGTTAATTTGCAGACCACATCGGCCAGTGGCGCCTACATACAACAGTTCGGCTCCCTCACAGTAACGATCACCCCCGCTGCTGCGGTTAGCGCAGGAGCCCAATGGAACGTTGATGGAGGGTCATGGCAGACGAGCGGGACAACCATCTCGGGCCTGACCGTCGGTCAGCACACGGTAGCTTTCAATAACATCACCGGCTGGAACACCCCTGCCAGCCAGACGGTAACTATAGCAAACGGGCAGACTACTGCGGCCGGGGGAGCCTATGAGCAACTGACTGATTCCCTGAAAGTCACGATCGGCCCATTAGCAGCGGTCCACGCAGGGGCTCAGTGGCAAGTGGACGGGGGCGTTTGGCAAAATAGCGGAGTAACCGCTAATGGCCTCACTTATGGCAGGCACGTCGTGGGATTTAAGGAGATTCAAGGCTGGAAGGCGCCTGCGGATCAGACGGTGACCATTGCCAAAGGAAAGACTACAACGTCTATAGGGACCTATTTACAATTACCTGTTGTTTTAAAGTACAAAATATCAAATGGAGCTGCAAGCAGCATCACTCGGCAAGTAACGCTCAACAACCAAACGAGCGGTAATCCAACCAAGTATATGGCAAGCGAATCCCAGGATTTCATCGGAGCGGTCTGGCAAACATACTCAGACGATCCGAAGTTCACCTTGAGCGCGGGAGGCGGAATCAAGACCGTTTACTTCAAAGTGGAAAACCGTGCAGGCGAGTCAGGCGTAGCAAGCGATGCCATCCAACTGATCGTGCCGCCCACAGTTACGTCATTTGAGATCAATAATGGCGCTACTGCAACTTCGAGCCGAACGGTTACATTGGACAATACGGCGACTGAGTCTCCGACATACTATATGGCCAGCCAGAGTTCCACTTTCATCGGAGCGATATGGAAGCCCTATGCGGCGGCGCCTGCCTTTACATTGAGTTCGGGGAATGGAACAAAGACCGTCTATTTCAAAGTCAAGAATGCTGCGGGCGCCTCAAAAGTGGTGAGTGAAACCATAACATTGGACTAGGGCGGCAGCCGATTGAACGCAACTTCGTATCACGACTCACGCCCGGGGCTTTGGCCGCTTCGGTCACTGACAGACCGCGCGGCTCCAGGCGCAGCTTCTTTGAAAACGAATTTGGAGGTTGAAAGACTGCTTCCCGCTGCCACCTTCTCGTTTCTCGCTCTTGCTCCTTATGGCTGGTCAAGCGTTACTGGTCAAGCATAAAAGGACAATTAAAAAATACGGTCTTTCGCTTTGGTTGCCGCTCCTGGTTGCCGTTTGGCAGAAACGAATCACCACTGCTATAATATTGTCGCATTGAAGCCAACGGCTTGGACCGAGGGGTTCGGGAATTTACGAAAATGAGAAGATGTCGTTTTTGTTCGTATCCATCCACTCGGCTATGCTCCTCTGCCAACAGACGGTCGCGTTCATGGGGTCTCCAGGGTAGGTATGAAATCACCGCGCAACGCGCTTTTGATCTTTTTGAGATATCCTGAGGCCGGCAAGGTGAAAAGACGGCTTTCTCAGGAGGTCGGGTCTGAAAAGGCCGCCGAAGTTTATGAGAAGCTCATCCGCAGGACTTTGGGCGTAGCGTGCGATTTCAAACGGAGGGCGCCTGCAACTCGAATGGTTCTCTTCCACACGCCGCAGGACCCTGTTGAGAAATTGAAGAACAAATTCCGAGGTCCCTGGGAGTTCTATCCTCAGGAAGGAGAACACCTCGGTTCGCGAATGGCGAACGCGTTTCGGGCAGCATTTGCAACCGGCGCCGATAAGGCGGTTCTCATCGGGACCGATCTGTCGGACATCGAAGCGACGGACATAGAGGGGGCGTTTCGAAATATAGGAGAAAAAGCCTCCGTGCTGGGTCCGGCTGCTGACGGCGGCTTCTATCTTATCGGGACCGATCGTCCGATTGGCGCTCCTTTGCAATTCAGCGCCTGGGGAACCGGCGAAGTCTTTGCCAGGACCGCTCGAGAGCTTGAAGTTGACGGGTTTCGCATTCACCTGGCGGCCCAAAGACATGATGTCGACTGCAAGCGGGATTTGGATCGATTGGGCCGTGATTTCCTGTTCGCCGCCTCCCTGTCAATAATCATTCCCACTTTGGCAGAAGCCCAAAAACTCTCGCCTTTGCTGCTGCACCTGCAGAGTTTGCTCTGGCCGGGAGACGAAATAGTTGTCGTGCAGGGGGGCGCGTTTGAAAAAGTCGCCCTGCGGCGGATATCGCCGTCGCTCGCGGTTGTTGGCGCCCGGAAGGGACGCGGCGTCCAGCAAAACGCCGGAGCGATTCTTTCCAGGGGAACAATCCTTTTCTTCTTACATGATGATACGGTCCCACCTCCGGAATTCCCCTATCTGATCCGCAGGGCCTGCCGGGATTACCAGGCGGCGCTTGGCTGCTTCAAGCTGCGCTTTTCACCGTCGAATCGGGCGCTCGGGCTGATCGCCGCCTGGGCCAATCTAAGAACTGCCCTGTTCAGGCTTCCATACGGCGATCAGGGTTTTTTTTGCAGAAAGGAGGCATTTGAAAGGGTGGGGGGCTTCGGGCGCAGCTACCTGATGGAAGATGTAGACCTGGCAAGTAAATTCCGGAAAATAGGGAAGGGGCGCCGCGCCATTTCAATCCTACCGGCCCCGGTCTATTCTTCCTCTGACAGATACCTGCGCAAGGGGATTCTCAGAGCTTCGCTCCTCAACCATTCAACCTTCCTCCTCGCGGCGCTCGGCCGCGATGAACGGATACTGTATCAAAAATACTACGGCTTGGAGATGCCGGACACATCCCGGCAGGTTGATGAGAATGGCGCCGAAAATGCGAAGCATGCGCTTATTTGACTATCGATCAGTAAGTCTTAGCTTATTGCTAAGCAGTGGAATTAACTAATGTTCAGCATGGACATGGTTTCTTGGGATCTGTCCCGGCTGATAAGATAAACCGATAAAGTAATAATAGACGAAAGGAGAACGTCCGATGTTTCTTTCATGGGCGCTTATGTTTCTTGTGATAGCAATCATCGCCGGCATCTTTGGCTTTGCCGGGATTGCCGGGACCTCCGCCTGGATTGCGCAGGTTCTTTTTGTCCTTTTCCTTGTCTTCTTTCTTGTTTCCTTGCTTCGGGGAAGACGCCCTCCACTAACCTGAGCCACTATGCAAACCCGGCTTCCATCCGAATGACGGGCCGTGGCCAACGGGCAGCCGGCCCGTTTTTTTTTGCTTGGCTTCTCTCTATCATCGGAAAATGATTATTATGAGGTTTGGAATTGTGGAGTGCGAGGCCGTAGTTGCAAAGGAGGGGCAAGGATGAAAGTCAGGATCTTATATGTGCTGATGATTGGGTTTATGTTTTTTTATCCCTTCATCCGGTCGGGACTTGTAGCGGCAAACGACGCTGATGGGAATCGCCGAAGTCGAGGGTCAAATATGACCTGGACACAGCGGGTGATAAATGAAAAAGAACTCGAGGCGATATCTCAAAGGGACCTGGACCTTAGCCCCAGCGCCAGCCGGAGATTACTCGCCAAGTTGAACGCCCGGGATTTCGACTACATAGCGCAGGACATCCGGGACGGAAAACCAATAAAAGTGCCAAACGATTTCACTGCATTCAAAAGCTGGACGCCGCTCGATAAATACATCGCCGACGTGGCCGATCTGCCCAAATTCATTCTGATTGTCAAAGATGTGCCCTACATAGGCTGGTACGAAAGAGGCAAGCTCGTGGGGGACACGTATATCTGTGTAGGAAAAGTTAACAGCACTACGGCAGAAGGGCTTTACACCGTAAAGGAAAAAGACCTGAACCACCGGTCCAGGAGCTATCCCAATGCTTACGGGGAGCCTGCGCCAATGCCGTGGGCGTTGAGAATCTACGGGACTGTCTGGATCCACGCCGGAGACATCGTGAGCGGTCACTGCTCGCACGGCTGTGTCAACCTGCCGATCTTTCCGGCTATGCAGCTCTTCGCATGGGCCACCCCTGGGACACCCGTTCTGATTGTGGACTCCCTGGGAGCGGTTCCGTCGGTCTTGGCTCACAACCGTTCCAACTGCACCCTGCATGCATTGGCGTGCAGCGCGGCGCCAAGATTGGCTGCCGGGAGCTGAGGGTTGGAAATTAACCCCAATTTCTCACGGCGCGCTGAGCCGGGGTTGTTTTAAACGCCTTTAAATCCTGGCTATGACAGCCGTTATGTTGTCCCTGCCCCCGGCTTGCAGGCACGCGGAAATCATCCGGTCCAGTTTTTCCGCTATGGTGATGTCTTCAGATAGAAAAGCCGCGATTTGCTCGTCGGAGATAAGGTCATGGAGTCCGTCAGAAGAAAGCAGGACATAGTCGCCGTTTGTCAGAGCAAACTCGCCTGAATCGGGCTCATGCTGCTCGCAGCCCACGCACCTTGTCAAAACATGGCCGTAAGGGTGAAGCCGGGCTTGTTCCCGGGTGATCTCGCCCTTTTTGAGGAACATGCCTGCGATCGTATGGTCCTCCGTTATCCGGATGAGTGAACCTTTATGAAAGTGATATATCCGGGTGTCGCCGGCGTGGGCCCAGAAGGCCGAGTTGCCTGTGAGACACAGGGCTGTCAGTGTTGTGCCCATGCCTCTTAGGGAAGGCAATGCGCGAGAGCGTTCCATGATGCTGTTGTGAGCTTGCTCTATTCGATTGAGGAGTTCGGCGCTGATATCCGGGCCGCCTGGTCTATAGCCTTCGAAGCTTTCCAGGGCAAGTTCCGCTGCGACTTCGCCCCCCGCGTGCCCGCCCATTCCATCTGCAATAACCAGCAGGGCGCAGTCATTATCCAGGAGCTTGACCAGGCGCCGGTCCTCGTTATTCTTTCTTTGAAGCCCTTGGTGGGTAATCGACTCGATTTGCATTTTTATGTCTCAATTAAGGGTGTTAGCAGTTAGTGGCAGCAAACTATCTCTGAAAGGATCGGTATGTCAACCCGGTTTCGAGAAAACGAACGATTTCTGGAACATGGCTGATTTTGATTTCCTCTGTGATCCGTTGTCCTCACTCCGGCCTGGACTCTTGTGAATGCCAAGGGTGCGTGCTAGGATTGCGTGCTCTCTCGGCGGACGGAGAATCAGGGGCAGGGCCGCCGCGGCGGACAGGCAATCCCTCGCTTCCACACTTTGAAAGGAAATCATGGAAAGAGGTCCTGGAAAAAGCTCCCAAACAAGGCTGAGTGTCGTTATCCCATGTTTTAATGAACGCAAGACTCTCCGGGAGTGCCTGGAGAGAGTCTTGTCCATCAGGGATACAGAGCTGTTGCTGGAGATAATCATAGTGGATGACTGCTCAACGGATGGCAGTCATGCTATTGCACTCGAGCTGGCGGAGAAATATCCCGAACAGGTGACCGTGCTCAGGCATCAGAAAAACCAGGGAAAAGGGGCGGCTTTACGAACCGGGTTTGCTAGAGCTACCGGCGATTTCGTCTGCGTTCAGGATGCCGACCTGGAATACGACCCATCGGATCTAAAGAGACTCTTAATGCCGCTCATATCCGGAAATGCCGATGTGGTGTTGGGGTCTCGGTTCCTATCCACAGGCGAGCACCGGGTGCTCTATTTCTGGCATTACCTGGGAAACCGTTTCCTCACCCTCGTCTCCAACATGTTTACGGACTTGAATTTAACCGACATGGAAACCGGCTACAAAGTCTTCCGGCGAGACATACTTCAAAAGATCAACATCCAGGAGGACCGGTTTGGGTTCGAACCGGAAATAGTCGCAAAAATAGCTCACATGCGTCTTCGCATTTACGAAGCAGGGATTTCCTACTACGGGCGAACATATGGGGAAGGCAAAAAGATCGGCCCCAGGGACGCCTTGAGAGCGATGTACTGCATTATGCGGTATAATCTGCATCAGGCGCCGCTTCCGGTCCAGTTCATGGCGTATCTCTTCATAGGGGGTTTTGCGGCGGTTATCAACCTCGCTGTTTTCCTTGGGGCCTTTTCTTTTGGATACTCTGCGGTTGTCTCTGCTCTGTCCGCTTTTTTCCTGGCGGCCGCCCTGAATTATGTGCTGTGTATCCTGCTGCTATTCCGGCACAAGGCGAAATGGACGGCGCCGAAGGAAATAGCGATTTACTTATTCGTGGTATGCGCGCTGGGAATCCTGGATGTTGTACTCACCAGATCCTTACTGAAGGCCGGACTCGCTCCATGGATCGCAAAATCGGCGGCAACCGTGGTCGGACTGGCGCTCAATTTTGCCGGACGCCGCCTGCTTGTATTCCCGGAGCCCGCAAGCGGACCGTGGCGCCCGCAGCATGAGGAGAGCGGCGATCAGGAAGCAGTTTCAAACCAAAGGCATAGATAGGCGCATCTGAGCGAACCTGGAATTTTTTCAACAACGCTTGATTCGATAGATATGGGGGATTAGCTTAGCCTGAAGTCGAGGGCTGATTTCAAGGATCGTCTTCGTCCACTTCCCTGCATATCGCCCAACGCAGGCGCGAATAACATTTTGTTAATGAACGGTCGTAATCTGCACACGCTCAAAAATGCTAAAGAGGAGGAATTATGAACCAGCAATTCAGAATGGTGAAGCAAATGATCGATTTGCAAAGAGCTTCCAGCGATGGGATGATCAACAGTCTGATCCTGATGTGGGAGCAGACGGGCACGATGATCGAGGGGGCGACCTTGTTCCCGGAGGAGGGCAGGAAGGCCTTGAGGCAATGGGTTGACATAAACAGGAAAGCCTGCGAGAACTTAAAGAGCGTCATCGGCAGCAGCTATTCCGGCCTGGAGAAGTTTTTCGAAACAAGCGGTCAAAAGGACTAGCAGTCAGTATAAACTGCAGATCTTTGTTGACAGGGATATTCAGGACTCGCCCATGAAAAAGCCGGTCTGCAGTCATGCAAACCGGCTTTTCAACATAACGGAGGGTGAGTGACCGGGCTCGAACCGGCAGCCTCTGGGGCCACAACCTAAAACAAGGGCATTTTCGGGATATTCAGGGACATTTCAGACATGCGGAGAAACCATAGCCAGAGCCGATTTAGGCACTCAAGGCGAACAAGGGATAATGGGGGATATTTTTAGGCATTTCTTGACCAAATCTTGACCAAGGAAATTTGCAGCAAAGATAAGTAAATGCTAAAAGTAGTTTGAGGGGATAGCCCGGCCAGGTGAAAAGGCGTTTTCCCGGCGCCCTGCCCCTCGAAACCACCGGGCCGCTACGGGAGGCGCAAATATGCTAGACTTTAATCCACAGCTATTCCGAGAGCTCGATTATTACAAACTCCGGAAGCATGTACTCCGATGGGTAGCCGAATCAACCGCATTCGGTGCACCCGTGCGGAAGGTGACTTTGTATCATGCGCGCACCCCGTTAAACCGTCTCGGGTCGAGCAAAGAATACATGCTCGAAATCTGCCTCCCAAAGCGGGAGCCACTTGCACACGACGCACCCTTAAAGGAGAGATTGAAACACAAGGATTATGAGGCACATTTCTATTTTCGCACAGGCTTCCGGGAATCATGGGAAAAATCTTTTGCCGATGTTTATCAAACTCAACCTGAAGCAGATTTTTGGGAAAAAGAATGGAAGATCGAATTTACGAATGAGGTTCATGATAAGTTCGGCGGATGGAAGTCGCTGAATAAAAATGATTGTTGGATTCTTTACGAGGAATCGGACAATGTGGAGAGCGATAAGATACGCGAATGTGATGAGCAAATCGCGGATCTTGGAGCAAAAGACACAGCTCACAGCCCTGAACATAAGGAGCCGGCTGAGCAGGCGCCAGCGATAGCAGATAGGAGAGCCACTCGCGTCAGAATTTTTAATGAGGCCTGTTTGGAAGTAAAAGATTTTTACGGGCTTGTGAAAGGCTCAAAACGAGATATGAGCGATGGCAAGTGGGAAGAGGCGGCAATGTACGTGCTAGAAGAGCACAACGATTGGAGGCATATCACTTGCGCGGACATAGAAGGGAAAATTTCCCTTGTCAATAAGACACCGAGGGACGTGATCGGGCGAATACTCAAATCCATTCTCGACCGGAAGGGTTTCCCGCCGGGGAATTTCGAGAAACTTTATAGTGAGTATAAAAAAACTGTAAAGGGACTTAAAAAGGACTAAAGTTAGTCCCTGAGTTAGTCTATTTGTAGTCCCGCAACTAATTGATTATTAAGAAAATTCCAGTAAACTGAGGGCCATGTCGGAAACGATGTGGCCTTTCTTTTTTTGAGGTGGAGCATGGACTTAAAAGAAGCACGATTTAAGGCTCGATTGGCCCAATGGGACTTGAGAAGCAGGACAGGCATTTCCCAGACCAAAATCTCACTACTTGAGCGCGGGTACGTGGCGGCCAAGCCTGAGGGAAAAAAGGCATTGGCGCGCGCTCTTGGATTCCGGCCTGAGCAAATCGACTGGCCTAACCCTGTCATGATTACCGGAGGCCCCGATGCCTGCGAGACTCGCTAAAGTCGATGTGGTTCAGCGCCGGTTATTACCTTACTGCGATGCGGCGGCCTACCTGGGGCTCAGCACAAAAACCTTACGGAACAAGATAAGCTCAGGCGCGCTACCATTCCGACCTCGACGGATTGCTTCTAAACCGCTTTTCGACATTCGCGAGCTGGACGCCTTTGTTGATTCGCTCCCGGCAGATGAGGCGTGCAAATGAGAAGCCTTCTGTTAGAGATCGAACCGGACGCGGAGATCGAGGGCGCCACGATCCTGGCTGATTGCCTGGGGGATGAGTTGATCGTCCAGAGTGTTCTTGATCGAATCCTGAAAAAAGAGAACCCCGCTGCGCCAACAGCAGGGACAGAGCCTAAAACCGATGATGATTTATAGGATAGCCGCTGATGGCTGAAAATGTCAACTCCAAGACGTGCAGGTCCCCGCTCGACGCAGTCGTTTCAGTATTCCCAAAAGCCTCTGCTGTGAATCCTTGCCGGGAAGTCACGCTCCGGGAAATCCTTGAGGAAGTCAAGAGCAGCAAATACGAATCACAAATCAAGGCACTGCGGGGACTTGTGGCCAACGGGGACATGGCGACCTACAAGGAGCGCAAAAGACAATTACCGGCCGTTTCCCTATCAGCCAGACTGACCACCCGAGAGGGGGATATCCCGCTCCCAGAAAAATTACTTTCCCTTAGTCATGTAATTCAGATTGACGTGGATAACGTTGAGAACCTCGAAAGCCTTAAAGAGAAGTTCAGAGCCGACCCATATGTTCTTTTCTTTTATGATTCTCCAGGCGGCAAAGGCCTAAAATCCGGGGTCAGGATCGATGGGACGCAGCACCTTGCAAGCTTTCATTCTGCAGAAAAATATTTCCTGGAAAAATATGCCATCCCTATTGATACGTCAGTCAAGGATCTCCCCCGCCTCTGCTTTGTCAGTCACGACCCCGACTTGTATATAAATGAGGCCGCTCAAATCCTGCCGATTACACTGAATGGAACCAAGCCGGCAGTCGATAAGACCGCTCCGAAACAATCCTGCAGCTCACCACCCGATCCAGGGCGAAAGCTCACCTACGGCGAACGCGCCCTTGATACGGCACGAAAGATGATCGAGCAGAGCGTTGACGGCGAGAAGTACAACACTTTACTCAAAGCCGGGAAGCTCCTGGGGGGATATGCCGGCGGCGGAATGCTTTCCGAGAGGGACGCCCGGAGCCTACTGAGAAGCGCCATAGAGAATAAGCCGAACGTCCATTCTCTCGAAACTGCCTACAAAGGCATACAAGAGAGCCTGAAGTGTGGCCAGCAGACCCCCATTGAATTTGACGGGCTCGAACGTCAACGAATGGAGTACCTGGAAAGTATGGGCTTCTCGCGCACATGGGAACCGCCAGGCCATGAAGCCGGACCCGTCAACGGCGATCCACCGCCTAACGAATGGCCGGAAGGCGGCGATTCTGTCCGGACGAAAACAAATCCCTTAAATCTCCCCCCTATGCCGGAAGTATTCACAGCGGCGGACCTGGAAGGGATGACTTTTCGTGAACCTGTTTGGATAGTTCCGGGGCTCATCCCCGAAGGTGTGACCCTCCTGGCCGGGAAACCCAAGATCGGCAAAAGCTATGCAGTTATGAACATCGGACTTGCCCTTGCTTGCGGGGGGAAGGCGCTCGGTAGAGTTGACGTTGAGAAACGGGGTGTTCTTTACCTGTGCCTGGAGGATCAACAGCGACGGCTTCAAAACAGGATCGGCGCGCTCTTTTGCGGGGATAACTGGCCTGCGAATTTTCACCTTTCGATTACCTGGCCGCGAATCGACCAGGGCGGGATACCGCTTCTTCAGAAGTGGCTCGAAGATCATTCGGACGTGAAGCTCGTGATAGTTGACACCCTGGCGAAGGTGAAAAGCCGGAAGATCACTAATAAACAGATGTACGATCTTGACTACCAGTGCATCGAGGCGCTGAAAAGCGTTGCGGATATGATGGATGTATCTTTGATTGTGGTTCACCACCTGCGAAAAATGTTGGCGGAAGATGACGCATTCGACGCTATATCCGGCTCGACAGGACTGACCGGGGCCGCAGATACATGCGTGATTTTACGAAAAGACCATACGGGACGGCCGCTTCTTTACATCCGGGGGAGGGACGTGGAAGAGCAAGAACTTGCACTTGAACGCGATCCAGACGGTGGCTGGACCATTCTTGGTGATGCGGCAGCACTGGCCAAGACACAGGAGCGCGGGGACGTACTGGATGCGATGGAAGAGGGGGAGGCCGTAACCCCCGCCCAATTAGCAAAGATGACCGGGAAAAAGCTCTCAAACATTCATTATCTATTAAAACATCTCATTGATGATGAGCAAGTCCGGAAGACGTCTTACGGTAAATATATAAAGTGTGTAAGTACTAACTCTACTGAGAGTACTGAGAGTACTAACACCCCTGATAGTACTGATTCTGTGGGAGGCAAGTTGCCTGTGACCCTCAAAGAGTCAGTACCCCCCCTGATAGTTAGTTCGGCCACCACAAAGGGTTTTAGGGAAGAGTCAGTACTTTCAGGGGTCTCAGTAGAATCGATCATTTGTTTCGAATGTGAACACTTCGAAATCAACCCGCACATGCCGAATAAGCAGGGCCGATGTAAAGGGGTCCCCTGGGATAATGATCCCGACCAATGGCCAAAGTTAAAGCATGATTGTCCGGGATTCCGGGAAAGGGGAGGGCTGCAGAATGACAAACGCCACCTATGAAATGGACTTCGAGAAAATCTGCAACGAACATCGGGCGCAGTTCATAAGAGAAATCTGTGAGATCATGAAGATGTCGCCCAGTGAGGATTACTTTGAGAGACCCCTGCACATCACCGTATCCAGGGCAAATTACGACAGACCTTCCATTGTTGTGATCGAATTGGAAGGGTCCCCGCCAAGACTCCCAATTGTTTGTGATGTGAATTGCGAACATTTTTTCCCGTTGCTTGTGAATGGAAAGGTCCTCCGGGTGGACAGCAAGAAACATAAGAGCGCCGCAGGCTGTATGCGCAGACTTCTTGAAGCCGAAGGGATTGACGACGGCGCCAGGCCCACCGTGAAGGGCTGAGTGGTCCGCACACAGGAAGAATGTTTTGTGTTGAACAATTCAAATTTCAGGGAAGGGCAAACCATGGAGACCAACGTGCAAAGCGAAAGCAACGTACATCCTTTCAATGAAGACTTTCACCGGGGCAACCCGAACTTCATGGCGCAAGAGTTCTTTGGGTGCCCAAAGTGCGGCGGCAACGACGGGGCTGTGTTTATTGGTCGCGAGTCTGGGTGCTGGTGCATCTGCCGCTCGCATAAGACGAAGTGGTTTATTGAGCCTGACATCAGTTACAGGGCGAGTCAGTATGCTAAGGGCTTAGTGCGGGCGCTCCCCCCGATGACATTAGACGGATATGAACAAGTAGAGCCGGTATCCCTGGAACCGCTCTGAGAGTAAGAGCACTAGGTTATGAATCTAGTGCATTACTAAATTAACTTGCAATATCAATATGATAGAAAGCCTTGGTCAAGGGCTGGTCAAGAAGTGCAAGGAGATAAAATTGAGCACAAGCGAACCGAGCATTTTAGACGAAAATGGTACTTAGGCCGGTATGCGAATCTTAATTGACACCCGCGAACAAAACCCGCTCACCTTCGAGCGATTCCAGGCAGAAACCGAGCGGGCCGCTTTGCTGGCGGGCGATTATAGTTTGCAGGGATGGGCCGATCACGTTGGGGTCGAGAGAAAGGAACTGAACGATTTGATTTCCTGCCTCAAGGGCGATAACCGGGACCGCTTCGAGCGGGAGCTTGCCAAGCTTCGGTTCTATGACCTGGCGGCTGTAGTGGTTGAGGCCAATTTAGACGATGTGTCCAAAGGCCGGTATCGAAGTGAGATGAATCCCCACGCGGCACTTCAAAGTATCTTCGCTTTCCAGGTCCGCTACCGGGTGCCTTTCGTGTGGGCCGGAACCAGAGCCGGGGCTGAATATGTGACCTTTAGTCTCCTTGAAAAGTACCTGGCGGAGATTGAGAAGCGATACCAGCGATTGACCCGGCAAACGGAAGCTGTCGCACAGGAGGGGATAAAGATTTTCGCTTTGAATGCAGGGGCTTAACCGG
>PLSV01000291.1 GCA_003165235.1 Syntrophobacteraceae bacterium | reverse complement strand
AGCGGCCCCCTGCTCCCGAAGCAGGATATAAACCATTTAATGACTTCCATATCAGTAAATATATATTAACCATTCAGAGCATATTAAGCTAATTTACTTGACTTTTTTGCCGTGTAGCTTTAAATGTTGTTCAATACGATTAAGCGTCATAAAATCTATTTCGAACACATGAGAGGTTCCACAAAGGTTCCATGAAATTCACTGACCGCTACCTTCAATCTATCAAGCCTCCTGAAAAAGAATATTGCATCCGTGAAGGTCACGGGTTCACGTTACGCGTCCTTCCCTCCGGTATCAAAACATTCCAGTATATTTATGCCATGAATGGTAAGCGTCATCGCATGAATCTCGGACAATATCCTGCGACAACGCTCGCCGACGCGCGGGAAAAGTTTCGCACAGCAGCTATCATGGTCGGCAAAGGCATGAGCCCGCTTGAGCAGCCGGTTGCAACAGAGCCTGAAGCTGCTTTGACCATCCAGAAACTGGTAGATAATTATAAGGTTTTTGTTGAACAACACCTGGCAAAATCGACAGCTCGTGAAACGGTTCGAACTGTGGATAAGTATATCATTCCAGTATGGAAGGAACGAAATGCCCAAGAAATTCGACGAAAGGATGCAATAAACTTGATCGACCCCATTGCAGCGACCGCCCCAGGCCAGGCTCGCGGTGTCATGAAAATTGCCCGGGCCATGTTCAACTATGCACTGGATCGCGAATTGGTAGAAATCAACCCCTTCACACGCCTGTCAACTGCTGTCCCTTCCATAAAACCGACAAGTACATCCAGAACGTTATCAGACGAAGAAATCAAAACCGTCTGGGATACTATCCATTCCGCAACACCGCCTGGGTCGGCTGAAACTCGCAGGGCATTGCTACTGATACTGATCACCGCTCAGCGTCCTGGAGAGGCTTCAGGCATGGCTTGGAGCGAGATCGAAAAGAAATGGTGGACTATCCCGCCGGAACGCATTAAAACCCGCAATCACCGCCAAGAAAGTCACCGGGTGTTTCTCACTCCGCTTGCCGTGCGTTTCATTGGTAACAACCCTGGCTACAGTGAGTATGTCTTTCCGGGACCTGCAATCATAGACCCAGTAGATCAAAAAGCGGTCTTTCCTCCCCTGCATAGAAAAGCTCTGTCAAGTATGGTCTGTGACGAACGGGCAGGCGGTCGACCGGCAGGTGAGGGGAAAAAGACTGAAGCCATTGCGGAATATTTCGGGTTGCCCCGCTGGACACCACATGATCTACGGCGTACAGCGGCCACCAAATTATCTGAATTGGGCTGTCCGGACGAGATTATCGATGCGATCTTGAACCATGCCAAGAAAGGTGTCATCGGCATCTACAATCGCAACAAATATGACAAGGAAAAACAGGAATGGTTGACAAAGTGGGCAGAACACTTGGAAGAGTTGATAGGTTCTCGTTGACAGGAAATTCTACATGCTTGATAAATTCGAAGTGGTTGCGTTTCTAATGGTCTTGACGGAGGGGGCTGCATGAGTCAGAAAAGACGGATTTTTATCAGCTCGGTTCAGAAAGAGCTTGAGTTGGAACGGGCAGCCATTGCAGGGCTTATTTCATCCGATCCTTTTTTATTGCAGCACTGCATACCGGTTTTGTTTGAGAAGGAGCCTCCGCCATCGCGTCCGGCATCAAAGCCATATCTGGAGGCACTGCGCGACAGCGCCGTGTATGTTCTACTTATCGCCAATGAATATGGTCGCCCTGATGGTGAACTCTCGGCAACCCATCACGAATACCGCCTTGCCCAGGAGCTTCGGATCCCGACGATAGTGTTTCTCAAGGGGGCTGAAGACGCCGGCAGGTCATCGGAAACCCGTGCCCTGATCGAAGAGATAAAGCGGGCAGGACACACCTATAAGCGATTCCACGACCGTGAGGATTTGAAACCGGAAATGCTCCGCGCGATCGTTCGTACCCTGGCCGATGAGTTCGGCATCAGCGCCTCGGAATCGGAGGTCAGCGAAGGTGAACATCAAATCGAGTCCGCTTCCGCCTTTGAGACCACTGTACTGAATGATGTTTCAGTCGCAGCACTTGACCAGGAGTTGGTCGCCGCTTTCAATCATCGGGTTGCCGCCACCGATGACACACCGGAACTTGCCCCCGCCGCGCTGCTCCACACCCGCGGTCTTGCAGTGCGAGGCGATACTCCTGACACCTTTCTGGCAACCGCCGCCGCATTCGTGCTGTTCGGCGCCAGTCCCGCCCATCGTTTCCCCCAGTGCGAGATTCTCATTGATGCCTATGACGATATCCGCATCACCGGCCGCCCCAAGGGCCAACTCAATGTCAATGCTTCGCTGCCACGCGCCCTGGATCAGGTGCTGATATTCATCGATGACCATACGTTCCATCCGCGCCGTGTCGTGGGACTCAATAATCTTCGCCTCGACGAATATCCCGTGGCGGCTCTCCGCGAGGCTCTGCTCAACGCCGTAGCCCACCGCAGTTACGACGATGCTTCACGCAAGGTCTTCGTGCGGATCTTCCGCGACCGGGTTGAGATTGCGAGTCCCGGTTACCCCCTCAAGCCCCTCACTTTGGCAAAACTCCGTCGGGGTAATTATCGCCCCTGTTCGCGCAATCCTCTTATCGCCCAGACTCTTGCAGCTTTGGATAAGATGGAGCAGAGGGGCAGCGGATTTGCCCGCATGCGCGATGCCATGCTGGACCACGGACTCGATGAGCCGAAGCTTGACCAGCAGGATGGGTACTTTGTGGTGACGCTTCCCGGCCCGGACGGCAACTATGACAGGATAAGAACACCTGCTAATATTCCATCGTTAGTGCTGCCTGCGGTTGAGGCCCGCTTGACCGATAGGCAGCGGCAGATAATGGCCGAGCTGGTTCAAGGTGCAGTTCTGACCAGTAAAATATGTCAGGAGCGATTTAAAGTGTCAGCCCCTGTGATCGCTGCGGATTTTCAGATACTCATAGAAGAGGACCTTGTCGAGCGGGTAGGCGCAGGGCGTGCNNACCCGTTACGTTCTTCGATCCAGATCGAAATCGTAAGGGAATCGTTAAGTCAAATCTCGAAATCGTTAACCCCCTTACTATCTATGGATATTTGACATAGATGTGGATGAACGTTTTCAGGGAATGCTGTTGCGCAAGCGCGGAGGTTTTTTTGACTAAATCTTCCGGAATCTTCTGATAATTGGTGAAAATCTTCTGATGCAAAGGATTAAGGAGTTTCGTCCATAATCGTCAGGTAATCGTCACCGAATAACGTTCCCTCCCTTCGTTTAGTTGTAGGCAACATTCACTGATTGCCGGTTTGTTATTTATTCAAAAGCTGATTGAGGCTTTCCAAACCTTCCCTTTTTAAGACGGTTCCGAGTTTTGCATCGGATCGATAGCCTGGCGCGACATTTTCTCCATATTCTTCTCGTAATGTCTTGACCAAAGTATCGCTTCGTTTTTTTCGAATCTCGCCGTCTTGATCTCTCATCCTATCGTCGAGGCCTTTAGGAAAATGTTTTTTAGTCATGTGCTTTTCCTCCTTTTTATGGTGTCTCTCAAGTCTCTGTATTTAAACCAATTATAACCGTGACCACCAGTTCTTTACCTTCTGCCAAATACTCGGTTCCGCTTTGCCGGTTTCCACAAGCTTTGAGGGACCCTTTGATGAACCATCATAAGACTTGTCATCGGGGTTGAAATATTTCTCCTTCACAAGCCTATCGAAATTTCTTCCGGCAGCAATTTCGTCTTTTGACATTTGACCCGCCCATTGCACTCTGTTTTTCCTTATAAAATAATGAGACTGACACTTAAAGCCCCAGTTCCCGATCGATGGGTCGAGTGAAATCGTCTTGCCGTCAAAAATTAACTTCCAATCCGTGGGCCTCAGTGGAGTGACAACCTTTTCACCGCAACCACAGCAACATTTGTGAGACACGGTCGCAAACCTATCCCATTCCAGGAAGCATACATTGCCGCCGTTCAAACTCTTCCTGGTCTACCGCTGCGATATCCTCTGATTCCGGCTCTATCCAACTGGCAATCTTTTCCTGACAGGGTTTCCTGTTCGGCCTGCGTCGGCATGAGACCTTATATTCTGGCGGATCATCAGGCCCCGGATTTCAGCGGAATTCGAGCGACAATGAATTTTCAACAGCCTGCCTGACAAACTTATACTCCTGCATCATCCTAAGCAAATCAAGAGCCGTCATTCCCGTATCCTTGTAATACCAGTTCCGTGCCCGTTCGACAGGTATGTTGAGGTCACGAGCTGCCTTTTTTATCGTAATCCCTTGCTCTCGCAGCATCTTCACTATAAATCTCGTTAAGTCGCGATTGCTGAATTCATTTTTGTGGCAAATCTGCCACAGAATCTTTGTAGACATACGGACCTTGTTGGTTGAAAGTATTTCAGGGATATTCTGAGTTGTAATTAAGGAGATACCCGGAATATGCAACAAACTGGAAGGGCATATACACCGGCTGAAATCAAAAGCCTTCGCCTGAAGGGTGCCATGTATATCCGTATGTCCACAGAGTTGCAGGTGGAGTCGCCGGAAAATCAAGAACGAGCAATACGTACCTATGCCACTGAATACGGCATTGAAATTATCAAAACCTATGCTGATCTGGGTGTTAGCGGAATCAACACAGAAAAGCGGGAACAGTTTCAGACCTTGATTGATGATGTGGAGCAAGGACGTAACGCATTCAACATTGTATTATATCTGGATGAAAGCCGCTGGGGACGGTTTGTAGACAGTCGTGAGGCTGATTATCATCGTATGAGACTGGAACGAAAAAACGTTTTGTGTCAGTCATGCGAAAAGCCACTTACGTTAACCAGCAATATTGCCGACCGTATTATGACCCTGCTTCGAGACGAAAGCGCCAGTGACTATTGCCGCCAGCTTTCTCAGAAGGTGTGGGCGGGACAATGCAACCTGGTAACAAAAGGATTCCGGCAGGGAGGTGTGGCGGGCTTTGGGCTTCGGCGCATGTTGCTGGACGAGACCGGTAGCCCCAAGCAGGAATTGGCAATAGGGCAGCGTAAAAGCCTTCTCACCGAGCGGGTGATTCTGATGCCGGGGCCAGACGTGGAAAGGAGGGATGTGCTCTGGATTTATGACCAGTTCATTGCCGGGACTAATGAATCTGAAATTGCGGCACAGCTGAACGCAAAAGGAGTAAAAAATCATTTTGGCCGGCCATGGTCACGAGGGACTGTGTGCGAAGTACTGACCAATGAAAAATACCTTGGCAACAATTTATTCAACCGCACATCGGGTAAGATGAAGAGCAAGGCCAAACCCAATCCGGAAAGCGAGTGGGTTCGCAAGGATCGCGCCTTTGAGCCCATAGTGGATGTGGAGCGCTTCTACACGGTCCAAGGGATCTACCGGGAACGGAACAAAAAGACTACAGATGAAGAACTATTGCAAGGTCTGCGGGACTTACATGCCAAGCAAGGGCGCCTTTCCGCGTTGATTNNGGCCTATCGGATGATCGGTTATACCCCGGAGCGCAACTATCAGTATGTTGTCATAAACCAACGATTGCGCGCCCTCCATGCCGAGATTGTAGATGAAGTTGTTCGCAGCATAGAGAGGCTCTGCGGTAGACGGATTCCCATTGACCCGGAAAGCTACCTGTTGGAATTGAATTGCAATCTATTTATCTCGGTTGTCATCAGCCGTTGCTTTACCACTCCAGCAGGAACCCGGCGCTGGAAAATCCGTTTTGATAGCGGCCTTCATCCCGACATAACCGTAGCGGTACGCATGGACACCCGTAATGAGGCGATCAAGGACTACTATATCCTGCCCGCGCTGGAGTTTTCACATGGGCAGTTAAAGCTGNNTCTCTCGACAAGGCGGTGGAACATGGAGCATGGGGCCGTAGCGCTTATTCCCATTGAAGATATTCACATCCTGAACCCACGGGTGCGCAATCAGATCATTGCCGAAGAAATACGGCAGAACATTCGGAGCGTCGGCCTGAAAAGGCCCATAACAGTTGCTCCCAGGAAAGACGCTAAAAACGGCAAGAAATATGACCTTGTGTGTGGACAGGGGAGGATTGAGGCCTTCATTGCCGCTGGAGAAACGGAAATCCCCGCTATCATTCGCGAAGTAAGTGAAGAAGATGCGCACGTTATGAGTCTGGTGGAGAATATCGCCCGGCGCAATAATAATGCATTGGAACTCCTTCAAAGTATCAAGTATCTGAAAAGCGAGGGTTACGCGGATGATGCCATTGCTGCCAAGACTAATCTTGGTAAAGACTATATTCGAGACATTATCCGCCTGCTTGAGCAGGGAGAGGAATACTTGGTCAATGCAGTGGAAAAGGGGCGAATCCCTTTATACCAGGCACTGAACATAGCCACGGAAGATGACGCCGCCGTACAGAAGGCTTTGGCAGAAGCGTATGAATCGGGAGCATTGTCCGGTAAAAAGCTTGTTGTCGCGCAAAAAATCATTTCCCGGCGTAATCATTACGGCAAAGGGCTTTCAACTCCAAAACGTGAAAATGCCAAGGTTTCCGCAGAAGATCTGATCTCAGCCTATGAAAATGGAGCCAGGGAGAAGAAACGGCTGCTGGCTCAGTCGAACTATATCAAGGATGTATTGGACTACACGGCCATGGCCCTGCGCCAGTTATTGAATGATGTCCATTTCACCAATCAGCTGAAGGCCGTCGGCATGAATGAAATACCTCTGCATGT
>PLSV01000164.1:24721-25096 GCA_003165235.1 Syntrophobacteraceae bacterium | reverse complement strand
CTCAGTTATATTGACACAGAGGGCTTTCCATTAAACTGGAGCCCAAAGCGGTCATTCTTTGCCAACATCCGGTCGAAAGTTGGACCAGACAAGCCTTCTGGAATATATTTTCATCTTGCATTCCGGTTTCCTCCTGTGAAATTCAAATCGCCATTCTGACGACTTGATCCAGATCGTTATCCAAAAAGGGGCAGGTGTTTTTTAATGGATGTTTTCTCTTTGCCGGTCAGGTAATAGGCGGGTGTGAGTTGTTGTGAGATTTCTTTTCCGAGCAGGTCTTTCAGGAACTGGGACTCTTGGATGCAGGCTTTTCCAGTGAACCCACGGGTCTCGATCTTTACCTCTCCGCTGTCTAATACGAAGTTGCGTTCAAGT
>PLSV01000164.1:0-24704 GCA_003165235.1 Syntrophobacteraceae bacterium | reverse complement strand
TCAACTTGAGCGCAACTTGGTATTACTTATGGTATAATCTTAGGTTGTTCAGCCGCGTCCTTTGGCTGGATTCGAAGGCATTCTGATTTACTCTCTGGTTGCTGTCCGGGGTGCTTGTTTTCATTGCGCAACAGGTTCTGAGAATGGTCAAGATCGGAAGAAGATGGCGCCATGACTAATTTGCTGCACAAATTCTTCTGGAACTGCTTTACCCTCTGGCAGGCCCGGCGCGAATACGGACTCCCCTTCCTCAGCCTGGAAGAGATACGTGAACTGCAAAACCGCCGGGTGCGGGCCATCGTCGCCCATGCCTACGCAACCGTTCCCTTTTACCATGAAGCGATGGATAATGCGGGCCTGCGGGCCTGCGATTTTCAGTCGGCCGAAGATCTTGCGCAGTTCCCCACCGTGACGGGAGAAGATCTGGCGGCCAATCCGGGGAGATTTCTCTCTCGCCGGCACCCTGGCGACGGCAGTCTCAGCATCTATCCCAGCGGGACGTCGGGGCGCGCCAGGCATATCTGCTATAATCCGGCTGCCCTATTTCTCACGATGGCCTATGGATTCCGGCAGCGTGTCGTTCTGGCTCATTTTCTGGGGAGCACGCTTGGCTACCGCGAAATGATCGTCGTGCCGCCACGCAGTGTCTCCTTCCAGTTGCGCGATTTCTACGAGGCCCATTCCTGGGCGCCCTGTCTCCGGAAGGCAGCGTGGAGGACAACATCGCGGCAATCAACTCTTTTAAACCGGACTTGATCTACGGCTTCGGCTCCTACATCGGCGCCCTGTTCCGGCTGGCCCATGAAAGGCGGCTTCCCATGCACCGGCCAAAGTTAATACTGTATGGCGCCGACCGGATGGCGGACTTTGACAGGCATTTCATTGAGACTGAAGTAGGGCTGCCGGTCATTTCGGGCTACCAGGCTGCCGAGGCTTTGCGCATCGCTTATCAGTGCGAGAGACGAGAGGGATTCCACATCAACATCGATCATACCGCCGTCCGGGTGCTGGACGAAGGTGGAAATCCCGTGGCGCCCGGGGAAAAGGGCGAGATTGTCGTCTCCAATCTGCTCAACCGGGCGACGGTGCTGCTCAACTACAAACTGGGGGACATCGTCACCCTGGGGCATTCGGCCTGCGCCTGCGGCAGAACACTGCCGACGATAGAGCGCGTCGAGGGGCGCACAGGAGTTATACAGCTCCCTGAGGGCGGAATCATGCACGAGTCGGTCCTGTTTGAAAATCTCCAGTCCATAGAGGGCGTAGTGCAGGTGCAAGTGATTCAGGAGACTTTACAGAGTTTTTGCTTGCACGTCGTTTGTCAGCCAGGGGTCGACTGGCCCGCAACCCGACTCCGGCTTGAGGGCGCCGTGCGTGCGCTGCTCGGCAGCGCTGTGACGCAGCGGATTATGCGGGTGGATTCCATTCCCCGGGAACCCGGAGGAAAGGTGCGCGCCTTCATTTCAAGGCTCTTGAACTAGAGAGGCCTCAGGATGTGCGGATTATGCGGGATTGCCTGTTTTGACGCCAACCGGTCCGCTGGCCGGGAACTGCTCCCTTGCGTAACCAGCAGCATGGCGCGCCGCGGCCCGGACTTCGGAGGGGCGAACAAGGCTATGGGAGGTGCCTGATGGAAATCCTGGGAATTCATCTCCGGGACGAGCTTTTCCTGCGCAACTTGCCGGGGAAGACGCCGGTATGACAGGCAATGGACCGGGTTACTGGAATTCGGTGGGCGCCTCATGGCGCCGGGACCGGCAAACGCTCTGGCGTTCCCACAGCGATGCGGTCAATCTTTCGCTCCTTTCCCGCTGGCTCCAGGCAGGGAAGGCGGATTGCGTACTCAAGACCGACCTGTTCGATGAAATGTGCAGCGAAGGCCTGTATCAAGTCCTTGCCACACACGCACGAACTTTTGTGGGCATTGATCTTTCTTCTACCATCCTGCGGGGCGCACGATCACGGCATGAGGGAATCCAGTGTGTCGCTGCCGACGTGCAGCGCCTCCCTTTTGCCGATGCGGAGTTCGATCTGATCGTCTCCACATCGACACTTGACCACTTCGAATCCGGAGCGGCAATTGCGCAGAGCCTTGCTGAACTGTTCAGGATTCTTCGCCGGGGAGGACACTTGATCATTACGATGGACAATCCGACGAACCAGATAATCCGCATCCGCAACGCGCTCCCTTTTCGCCTTCGCAGCCTTCTCGGCATTACCCCTTATTACGTTGGGGCGACCTGCAACGCCATGGATTTGCAAGACCTTCTCATCGAAGCAGGGTTCGGAGTCCTTGAAATAACAACCGTCATGCATTGTCCAAGGGTATTTGCCGTGGCAGTTGCCTGTCTGTTGGAAAGATGCGCCCCGCAATGGCTGCAGCGCGGCTTCCTGCGTATTCTGATGGCTTTTGAACGACTCGAGCGATTGCCCACGCATCGCCTGACGGGCCATTTCACGGCGATACGGGCGCTAAAGAAAACATCTGCCCCCTCACCGGGAACAGGCGCCAGTGGAGTGGTTGACCATGCTATGTGAAGCTCTTGAAAGAAAGGCTGTAAAAATTCCTGTTCTTGGGCGGCTTTACTGGAAAAATGCAGCAAGCCTGAAACGGGCCTTCTGTTTGTGCCTCCATCACTTCGGGATGCTAAAGCCCTTCACCTTCGTCCTATGGCTGGCGACCAACCGGTGCAATTTCTCCTGTCCGTTTTGCGAGTTGTCGTCAGGTGAGGCCAGGCCCGGGGAGTTGAGCCGTGAGGAAGCGCACAAGCTGATCGGCGATTTGAGCGCCATGGGAGTCAAAAGGCTCGTGGTCTCAGGCGGCGAGCCGCTTATGCGCCAGGACATTTGCGAAATCATGGCCTACGCAAACAGTCGCAACCTGCAACTCGGCCTCGTGACTAACGGATGGCATGTCCCGGCGTTGGAAAGGACCTTGCGCACCCTGCACTTTTTCCTCTATTTCACGAGCATAGACGGCGCGCCGGAATACCACGACCGGGTCCGGGGCGCGAAGAAGGCTTTTGTCCGCGCGCTGCAGGGCCTGGAACTGTTTGCGGAAATGCGCGTTCCCGCCAGGATAGTAAATACGGTCGTCCATCCCGAAAACATCCGCCAACTGGAAGGTATGGTGGAAATAATTAGAAATTCGGCTGCGACCTCCTGGCGGCTGACGCCGGTGTGCAATGTCGGCAGGGCTGAAGGCGCTACGGGATACGATCTCAGCAAAGCACAATTGTCCCGTCTAGTTGACTTTATCAAGGAACATCGCAATGCTGTCAACGTCGATTTCGGTGAGTCGCATACCTACTTGTGGCGTCTTGCAGGCGCCGCCGGGGTGAAGCCGTTTTTTTGCGGAGCCGGCCTAACGCGCTGCTCGATAACGTCTGAGGGCGAAGTTATTGGCTGCCAGTGGATTTCTACATCTTTTTCGGAAGGGAACCTCCGGGACAGGTCCTTCCCCCAAATCTGGAAAGACGGCTTCACCCGTTTCAGGAAAAATGAGTTTCAACGGGGCTGCTTCGATTGCGTCCACTTTGACGGATGCCGCGGTGGATGCTGGGCGGAAATGAAAAAACGCGGCGCCTGTCTGAAGTCAGCCTGGAACGAAGGGGAATAAAGGCAAGGATGCGCTTAGACGAACCGTTCAACAAAACGGCATATGTTCTAACAGGCGTCATAAAATGGCTTGGCCTGCTGCCTCGCTCGCTCAGTCTCAACTGTGTCGAACTCGGTTGCGGTATCCCGGGTAAACGCTTCGTCTACATTGGTGAAGGCGAGAGCCTGCCGTATATCCGGCGCATTCTTGCGCAACCCGCCGGGGAATTTCGGATTACCCGGGCGCCGTTGTGGCGCCTGGGCAAAATGATCCGTCGCCTGGCCTCACCCGACACGCTGCTCTGCATTGAGCTTGACCGGCTGCTCAACTCCATGGCGCCCCGGGGAGGTCTTATAACCTTTCCCTGGATCAGGCAGCGGGTGATTCTCGATAGCCTGGAATGCCGGGCCCATAGACGAGGAATTCAGAGAGACTTCGGCCGCAAGGTGAGGAAATACAAATACCGGTTCCAGTTGGTGAATCATACGGAATCTGTTGCGCGTTTTTATGCGGAGTTCTACGTCCCGCATATACGCGCACGCTTCGGGGATGCCGCTCACATGAGAAGCCTTAATGAGCTGCAACGGTGGGTCGGTTCAGGTTTTCTTCTTCAGGTCCTGCACGAAGATTCCTGGATATCCGGCGCCGCCTGCGGGGTTCGGAAGGACGAACTCTCCGTGCTGGCCGCCGGTCATATCCCGGAGGACAAATACCCGCTGCGCCTCGGCGCGCTTTCGGCAGCCTATTATTACCTGTTTGAATACGCCCGGCGGCATTCCATGACCGTTGTGGATCTATTGCGCAGCAGACCCCACACGGATGACGGGGTCTACCGGCACAAGCGAAGATGGGGAGCGGAGCCGGAGGTAGACTACTGGCCGCACACCGCGCTTCATCTGTTCCTGCCCGAAGGGTTTCCTCTCCCCTCGGCGTTTGAGAAGCTGCTCATCTGGAATGGGCTTGAATTTGTTGAAATTGGTGAACTGTTGCAGCGGAAGCGGATTCCTCGGGGTCAAATGCCTCCGGCAAAACCGGGGGCCTGATACTAAGTTGCGCTTGAGTTGAAGCAACCGAAAAGAGCGGNNCGACATGGGTTGGAAGGTTCAACGCGAACCCGATCATAGTGAGGGTTCGGGGGGCAAATGTCCCCCCAACCCCCGGGCTTTTCAGCTTTTTTCGGCTCCAACTTGAACGCAAGTTCGTATTAAGGGGGATATGCCAACTACTTCTAAGACCGGTACTTTGGCGGTAAACGTACAATATCGAACCAATAGAAGCCGATCTTCTTTATGATCTCGACCATCCCGTCGAATGTCACGGGCTTTGGAATATATGAGCTTGCGCCGGTTTCATAGCTGCGTACTATGTCTTCATCTTCTTCCGAGGTCGTGAGAATGACCACCGGGATAGCCCGGAGCTTGGGATCGGACTTTATTTTCTTAAGCGCCGCACGCCCGTCCAGCTTGGGCATATTCAAATCCAGCAGGATCAAATCAGGCCGGGGTGAGGCCGTAGCGTCGGCAAATTTGCCGCGCCGATGCAGATAATCCATCAGTTCCTCGCCATCCTTCACAAATCGAATCTCGTTGAGAAGGCGGTTCTCTGCAAATGCATTCTTCGCGAACAGGCAGTCTTCCTCGTCGTCATCCGCCATCAGTATGACAATGGATTCCCGGTCCGCCATCTCAACACTGCCCTCCCTGGTTTATCGGCAAAATTACAAAAAAGGTTGCTCCCTCGCCCGGCTTGCTTTTTGCCGAAATGGAACCATTGTGCCGCTCCACAATCTTTTTGCATATGGCAAGGCCCATACCGGTCCCTTCATACTCGCTTCGGCCGTGCAAGCGCTGGAAAGGCCTGAATATAACTTCCAGGTATGTCTCATCGAACCCAATTCCGTTATCCTCGACGCAGATACTACAGCAGCCCGGATCCGCAGGTTGGCTGTAGATCCTCACGCACGGCGCCTTGTCACCCCTGAATTTAAGCGCATTGCTTATGAGATTTTGAAACAGTTGCCGCATCTGGCTGGGTACGGCCTCGATTGCGGGCAGATCGGAAATTTCCACTTTGCCTTCCGTCTTCGCGATCTGTAACGTCAGCGTGTCAATCGCTTCATCTATAGACTCTTTCAGGTTCAAAACCTCAAAAGGCTCCGACCTCGATACCCTGGACAAAGCCAGCAGATCGCTCAGGAGCCTTCGCATGCGGGCAGCCCCATTTTGCATCCTTTTAAGGTAATCTTTAGCGGTTTCATCCAGGACCCCGGCGCTGTTCCTTGCAAGCATATCAGCGAAAGCCTGGATTTTTCTCAAGGGCTCCTGGAGGTCGTGCGAGGCGACGAAGGCGAAGTCCTCGAGGTCCACATTGCTTCGCATGAGCTTATCGGTGAGGTCCCTTAGCTCCTGCTCGGTCCTTTTCTGAGTTGTAAGATCGGTCACTATGGCGCACAGTGTATCGAATTTCTCGATGCTCACGCAACTCAGCGAAATGTTTACCGGCAGGGTTTTCCCGTCGGCGCGCCTGATCTGGAACTCGGCCCTGGCTTTTCCACAAGAGCGGCTTTCCCGGATAAGTTCGGTCGCTTCTTCGCGTTTGCCGCCGTCAAAGTAAGAAGCCAGGCTTGACCCGATAATCCTGTTGATGGGAAGACCGAGCATTTCCCCCATGCAGTGGTTGCAATAATAAATGGAATCATCGGGAGCAAGGATGAGCGCGCCCTCGTTCATGGACTCAACCAGCATCCGGTACCCGTAATCGGCCCCCTTGAGCGTATAAACATGCTCTTCGCCCGCTTCACGCATCACCAGGGCGTCTACCTCGCCATTGCGGATGGCGCGGTGTATCTGTTCCGCCTCGAAAAGGCGCTCCTCCAGGTCTGTTATCTTCTCAGCCAGCTCTTCTCTGGTCGGCTCATATTTTTCCATGGCTGCTTATCCCAAAAACATGCCGGTTCATTCGGTCTCTTTCTGCTCTTTTTTTATGGCAAGTCTTACAAGAATCGGCTCGGGGTCGGAAAGATCTCCGATAAACTTCTGGAGCGGCTGCGGAAGGCTTTTGACCAGAGTCGGGACGGCGATCACCTGTGCATCCCTGGCCAAACCCGGCTGCTGATAAATATCCACGATTTCAAGTTCGCATCTGCCTTTAAGATACTCCTCGCAAAGCTGTTTTGCGCTCTCAATCGCTCTTAGGGACTTTGGCGTGATTCCAGCGACATAAAGCGTAAGCACATATTTTGTCGATTCGCCTTTGGCCGCTGCTTCTTCAAACATCTCGGTCGTTGTTTTATCCTTGGACATGGCAGCCCTTTCAGGATTTGCGGGGACGCAAATCAAGCCCTACCAGAACGCGCTCTGTATCGGACATCGTGCCGATTATCTTTCGGATCGGTTCGGGAAGTTTCCTCACCAGGGTGGGAATTGCCAGAATCTTGTCGCCTGCTGCAAGCTTGGGGTTCTCCAGCAGGTCAATGACCTCAATGGTATACCGGCCCTTTAGATACTCTTCGCATATCTTTTTCAGGTTGGCGAAGGCTTCAAGCGACCGAGGCGTCTGACCGGCCACATAGAGCCTGAGTTCATACTTATCGTCCAATGGAATCATATTCGAACCCTCCTCAACGAACTAATCCGCATGTCTCTGGCGCGCCAGGTCAGCGAACTTCCGCTCAAGCGTCTCTTTTCTGGCGGCTTCCCCCTCGATAAACTTCTCCAGGTCCTTTTCTTTAGCGCTCAGCTCAGACAACATCACGGAAACTTTGGCTTCAACCGCAAGCTTCGTTGCTTCGAACTCCCGTTTTCTGCGCTCGATTTCCTCACTACGCTCCTTTTCGGCCTGCATGTCCTTAACATCCTGCATAAGCCGGGCGGCGCCCGTCAGCACACCCCCCGGACCGACATATACATCGATGAGGCTGATGCCATCCGAGGAGAGCACAAATTCCCTAATCTGGTTCGAATGGGCCATTCCGCGCGATTTGATTACGTAGAGCCCACGGTTTCGCTCGCCGTTGCTCTCGATGTCGCGCACCGCGAGCCAGGTATCCATAAGGGACGATATGCCGATGTCGGTTTCATTGATTTTTTCGCCGGCAATCAGGCTTGTGAAAAGGGTCGTTATGCCTTCCACCTTGAGACTGTCTATGAAACGCATCAGAGCAGACTTCACTTCGGCGGCATTGCCTATCGAAATCAGGTTAGAGATCGGGTCCATAATCACAACAGAGGGCTTGAAATCCTCTACCAGCCTGTTCATGCTGACCAGGTGCATCTCCAGCCCAAAAAAAGTGGGCCGCCTGGCTTGGAAAAAGAGAAGCCCATTATCGAGCCAGGGCTGGAGGTCGAGTCCGATGGACCGCATATTGCGCACTATCTGGGCTTCGGATTCCTCAAAAGCAAGATAGAGGCATCTCTCGCCGCGCGAGCAGGCGCTATGAGCAAAATAGGCCGCAACGCTCGTTTTTCCCGTACCCGCTCCACCGGTTATCAGAATACTGCTTCCCCGATAGTAGCCATCCCCGCCAAGCATGGCGTCGAGGCGCGGAATCCCCGTTGAAATACGCTCGTTGATGGCTTTATGAGTGAGACCGACAGAGGTGATGGGCAGAACATATAGACCCCCCTCATCGATGAGAAAAGGGTATTCGTTTGTGCCGTGAGTCGTTCCGCGATACTTGACTATACGCAACCGGCGCGTCGCAACCTGCTCTATCATGCGGTTGTCAAGGAAGATGACGCAATCTGACACATATTCTTCAAGACCGTGACGGGAAATCGTTCCCTGCCCCTGCTCGCAGGTGATTACCGCTGTTATTCCCCTCTCTTTGAGCCACCGGAAAAGCCTTCGGATTTCCGCCCGAAGAATGCCCTCATTGGGGAATCCGGAGAAAAGCGCTTCAATCGTGTCAAGAACGACCCGTTTTGCCCCTACTGAGTCTATTGCATGACCGAGCCTTATGAAAAGACCTTCGAGGTCGTACTCGCCGGTCTCCAATATTTCGCTTCTTTCGATGTAAACGTAATCGAGGGCCAGCTTCTTCCTCACCACCAGGTCGTCCAGGTCGAAGCCGAGCGAGGAAAAATTCTCGACAAGGTCCGTATCTCTCTCCTCAAAAGACATGAAAACGCCGGGCTCATCGAAATCTCTGGCACCGCGGACCAGAAACTCCATCCCGAAAAGGGTCTTGCCACTCCCCGGTCCACCGGCAATAAGAGTGGGACGCCCCTTGGGCACGCCCCCGCCGGTAATTTCGTCGAATCCGTTTATGCCCGTCGGTGTCTTCTTGAGCTGCCTCAGCGCAGTGCTGTCTTTTGGGCCGGACATTATTTCTCCCTTCGCGGTGGGGATTCGTGACGCGTTCATTCTCGTTTAAGACCCTTAATAGCAAAAACAAATAAACTATAAAAATAGCAATAGAAGAACATTGCTGAAAAATGCAAGTAAATATTGTGAGATCTAACTATTTCGTTTATGTCCAGGGGGAACTGAGACTCTGGAGTGAAGCGCCGGAGATCGTTAGCGATTAGCAGCCGCCTGAATTGCCTCCAACACGGTGTCCGGTCGTGTGAGGAGGCTGTCATTTTCCGCCTTGAATCCCGTGCCGACAGCGTGCAAGCCGTCCTGGCCGGAGTTCTCTTTTCAAACCTTCATACACGTTGAAAACGATTGGACAAATACTGTAATTGGCCACCACGCCCATGAGCCTGTCCATTGCATTCTCCTTATGCAAATGGGGATATGACCGGCAGTCATTTGGGCGCGCCCCATAGTTTCTACAAGTCTTGCCGCTAAGAAACGGACAGGGCGTGCAGCGGAAAGTGAACCCTCCTTCATCGGCTCTCATCAGGTATTCGGTGGCAAGCTCCTTCGATGACGCCTTAAGTCCCTGGGCAAATCTCTCAATATCTTCTTCACTGAAAACAGGCATGATCTCCCGGCAGCAATTCGCGCAGGTAGTGCAATCAATTGCAGCGGAGACCTCCCGGTAAAGCTTTTGTACAAGGGCGTCAAGCCTCTCCGGCAGACATTCGCTTTTTAGAAAAGCGCGGAATTCAAAATTCTCCCGGTCCCTTTTTTCGGATAATGCCTAGATGCGGGCTAAATCGGTTTCGATCCGATCATGTTGCAAAGCTCTTGTTGCGCAACGTGCAGCCTTCTTCACATCCTGGGCCGCAATGAGTTGCTCAATGCTCCTCATCTTTTCAGGCTGTTTCTTGCCAAAACGTTTCATGTGGAGGCTTCCTATGAACTCAGGCAGTGGGGCCTTCCATGCTCTTGGTTATGATTAGCAATCTTGCCGAAGCATCCTAACGATATGAGTGAGGCTCATTTCTTCTGCATAATGGTACATCTACCGCCTTTTTGGCGTAAGATCTTCTTACCGGCTTTAGCCTCGAGGAGCATTGCTTAGCGGAGCGTCGAGACCCGTGATTGGGTTTTACGGCCGCCTCCGAAAACGATCCGGCGGCGGCTCCGTATATCGCCGCCGGTCAGATAACCACCAGCGGCCGCATCATGTCGTGCTCCTCATGCTCCAGGATATGGCAGTGCCACACATACTCGTGGCCACCGGTCCTCGGGCTCGGGGGAACGACGAAAGGCGTGACCGGAAGGTCGAACTTTGCAATGACTGTAGTCACTTCGCCCGGATTCATCCGGATAGTCTCCTTCCACCCCCGCTCATTTGCGTCGGGCAGGCGCTCGGTTCCCGGAATGGGGGCAAATATGGGCGTCATTGCATCGAAACTTGCCCGTTGAATAACCTGGAGGTTCACCAGGTGGAAGTGGATCGGGTGGGTGTCTCCTGTCAAATTGAATACCTCCCAGACCTCAGTGGCGCCGGCTGCCGGCTTTTCCGTCGGGCGGTCCGCATAGCCTAGTCCCCAGGTTGGCAGACCCTGGTTATTGGCGCTCAGGCTCGTTGTCGTGCCCAGTCTTTGTATGAGACGGCCGTATTCATCGTAGTCCTCGTTCAACGTGAGCTGTCTGCTTACCTTTCCGGTGTAGGGGACCGGGCCGGGAACGGATTCATCCGCTCCGAAGTAAAGCAGCGGCGGCTGCTCTCCGGTCAGGTAGGCGTTTTTCAGAGACGAGCTCAGTTGCGCCAGGACGGTGCTGGTGGGCGTCGTATCCCCGATTCCACCCGCCACGGATATTTTCATGAGCGTCCTGGTATTGGGCCCGAATCCCGGCTGCGTTTGAGGCGCTCCTCCTAACTCTGTGAGGTCGAGATTGCCGGTGAAGTATTCGTTTCGGGCATCCCCGCCCGGGAAGGGCGCGGGTGCGTCATTGTAAACGATGATGTTTGCGCCGGGCAGCCCGTTTAAATCGATCAGCAGGTCTGCGCGTTCCGCCGGCCCAAGGAGGAGACAAAAGCCCGAGGCGCCGCCCGTGGGATCGGCGTTGCTGACCGGGTAGGGATTGAGCATCGGGCATGGGGTCCCGTTTGAAAGCACCACCGGTTGTGTGAGAAATCCTCCTTCGGTGCCGATCTGAATTACCGGGTTGGTTGCGGGACGTAGAGGCTTGGTGAAATCGGGTTCGCCAGGGGCGCCTTCCAGGTAGAAATTCAGGTGATAGAACCTGGCCTGGGAGCCATTTAGCACTCTGAGGCGGCATCTTTTAGGGGGCAGTGTAAGGACCGGATAGGGCGCGCCGTTAACAAGGGTCGTGTCGAAGAAAGCCTCGGGCACGATGGAGACCGGCGTCGGCATGGGCTCGGGAATCATGGGGTTTTCATCATCGGCCGGACCGTATTCCCACCTGCCGGAGCCATAGGTATTGGACAGAGGTGAGACTGTGAAATCGGGTATAGGAGGCGTCTCGTAGATATGCGGGTACCACAGGCTTCCAGGTCCACCCCATTGCCACGTAGGATCCGAAGCATAAATATTCTCCGGGACAAATCCCTTATCCTGCAATATTAAAGGGATCCCAAGATCGGGAAGCGTGCCGTTGTTTATCAACTGCGTCTCGAAATCATCGGTCATCAGGAATGCGGACGCAAGCCCTGCATAAGCGTTTATGCGCGTGATCCCGTCGCCATGGTCGTGGTACCACAACAGCCTGGAACTCTGCTGGCAGGGGTAGTAATGAGTGGCTGTTCCCGGAGCGGGGCTTGTGCCCGGAACATTCATAAAGCTGGGCCCTCTTTGTCCGGTCGGAGTGTACCATGCCGCTGGGATTCCGTCGCTGATCCAGGGAGTAAGTCCGCCGTGCACGTGGGTTGTGATGCGATTCACGGGCAGAGAGCCAACCATGGTGGTCCCGCCTTTCCCATTGACTGTCATTTGGGTGGGATCGGTTGGTATGATCGACTTGTTTGGAAGCCGATTACTCATGTAAAGCAGCACCGGGCGGTTTCTTTTAGCAATGATAACTCCTCCGAGGTATTGCTGTGCTCCGCCGTTTTGCACGTACCCCCAGAAGGTGGTCGGTCCGGGGAGGCTGGCGTCCAGGGTCTGGGTAAATTGCTTTGCGCTGAAGCGGTAAACGTCGGTCAGGCGCCCCTCGAACTTCTGCGATGCCGGTGTGGCCACCGGGAGATAATTGCCAAGGGCGTTGGCCCCTGCCGGCCCGAGTCCGGGCAATCCGTTCGCAAATTTCGGTATCCTGGGGCTCTGCGCGAAAGCATACGCTCTTTTAGGGAATAGAAAGGTCGCCGGCAAACCGGAACCTGCGACAGCCCCGGCCAGCATCGACATCTTCAGGAACTGCCTTCTGCTGAATTTCATAACTGCTCCTCTCTTATCAGAAGTTGATCTGCTTTGGACTCCACGCATTGATTCGAAACGCCGCCAAGATTTCCAAAAACCACCATGTCCTTAGGCCGTAGTCAACAATTCTCGAAGCTGCCTTGTGGCGCAGACATGAAAATCAGGGAAAAAACCCTGGTGAAATGAAACTCCTGGTAAGTTGAGCTATTAAGGCCGGTGTGAACGGAAGCAAATAAAGTAAAATAGGTAATTCTGTGGGGATACCGAATAGATATCATAATATGCGGCAGAAAAGATATTCTGACGCATGGCCAACTAAGTTGTAAAGGGTGCAGACGCACAAACCGTCATTCCGGCGCTTCCTGCGCGCATTGGGGGAGAACGGCAAGGGACCTTCATAAGCTTTGACTCTCCGGCGCTTCTTTTCAATGTGCTGACAGGCAAGCGTTGGGGGTTGCTCAAACTCATGACCGGTGCGGGACCAATAACGGTTCGTGAGGCAGCACGCAGGTCGGGACGGGACGTAAAAGCGGTTCATAGCCACGTGCACGCGCTTTTGAACACCGGCATATTGCAAAAGACCGACAAGGGTCTATTCGACTTCCCGTTTGATGCCGTGCATGCGGATTTCACGTTAAAAGCCGCCTGAGTCATCGGCTGGTGGCAGCTTACTTTTGCATCGACGCCACGGGAAAAATGACTACGAAGGTTCAAATCCTCTCCCACCCAAAGGGGGCCGACCCGGTTCGCCGTTGGATTCGAAATGCCCGTCGAGATCCTTTGGTGGTAAGGTTGAGGCATTATTCAGGGCCGGAACAAGCAACGCACCACCGCGTTGAGGCTCGCCTGCCATATCCACCTCTTTTGGGTTGAAATCCCATACAAAATGTGCTACCCAAAGTTCCCGGAAGGGAACTACTCATCACTTTGCCGCCTATGTCCACGGGCGAGGTTAAAGCCATTAATTTCACCATATGTTGGACTCAAGGCAGAAATAGTTTGAAAGCAAACTGGAAATTTAAACAAACTCTTAAGGTATCAGGAAGGAGATCGTATGAGGGGTGGAAAGATCTTTTACTTGGCGGCTCTTGCGTGCTTGGTCCTTTCATTTTTTGCAATAAGTTCTGCTCAGGCTGTAAATACAGCGGACCAGATTCTTACCCAAGTCGATGACATTCTTAATGCGAACCCACTAAAACCTGACGACAAGATTCAGATGATCAATGTCGCCCAGGACGATACAGTTAGTTTCTTCGTGATAAGATTCACTGAAGGGGCGGAAGTGAAGCCTCATTTTCACAAGACGCATGATGAAATCGTTTATGTGCTCAAGGGATCGGGACAAATGCTTGTGAATGATAAGTGGATTGATGTGAAACCCGGCTCGGTTCACTTTAACCCTATGAATAAGGTCCACTCGACCAGGAACACGGGCAAAGACCCTCTCGTGGTCTTTTCGGTATTTACGCCCGCCATGAAAGAACCCGATCGAAATTTTGTGGAATGATAAGCTGAACAAAAGTGGCTGTCAGAAAGTATGCAGCCTCAGACAGTCCTGTCGACTCTCAGGTGTGATGCGTTACTCCATGTGATCTCAACCTGATTTCTTTTATCGCCTCCGCGATAGTTTTGGCGTCATCCGGCGTTAAACCGTGGTGTACGGGTATAGCCAGGATCGTTTCAGTTATTTTTTCCGTAACCGGAAGCTTTAATGGACCATAGAGTTTTTCGAAGATAGGCTGTTGATGTAAGCCCCGTGGATAGTG
Organism: Syntrophobacteraceae bacterium; assembly: GCA_003165235.1. Lineage (GTDB taxonomy): Bacteria > Desulfobacterota > Syntrophobacteria > Syntrophobacterales > Syntrophobacteraceae > SbD1. The sequence goes on along the minus strand of PLSV01000164.1, from coordinate 10,623 downwards.
CACCCCGCTGGCGATTCGTTTTTCCTTGAGTCTTTCCGCCAGGGAGTCGCGGTTGGCGCCAAATTCCTCCGGATCGACCAAAAGGCAATACTGATGCCAGGCATGTGCCCCTCCATCGGTGACTTTCTGGGGCCGAAGACCGGGAACGTCCGCCAGGCCGGCTGTCAGAATCTGCGCATTCAGTCTTCTTTTGACAAGCATCTCATCGAGTCTGCCGAGCTGTTTGCGCCCGATGGCCGCTTCCACGTCGGTCATCCGGTAGTTCAATCCCAGAGCAGTATGATAGTACTTGCCGGTTTCACCATGGCTGCGCGCGGACCGCATTTTGTTGTAATATTCTGCGTTATTTGTGCACACCATTCCCCCTTCCCCGACAAACATGTTCTTCGAAGGATAGAAGGAGTAGGCTGCAAAATCGTCCAATGAACCGATATCTCGCTGCCTGCAGGTCGCGCCATGAGCCTGGGCCGCATCCCACACCACAACCAGGTTGTGACGCGCTGCAAGATCGCTGACAGCGGCTATATCGAGTGGATTGCCAAAGAGGTGCACCGGTGAAATGGCGCGGGTGCGATCGGTAATGCGCCTTTCAGCATCCTCAAGATCGATCAGGAGCGTATCGGGGTCGACGTCACAGAACACCGGCGTCCCCCCGCTCAATGCCACCACCGAACCGGTCGCCATAAAGGTAAAGGAAGGCACAAGCACTTCATCGCCCGGTCTGAGAAACGCCATGTACGCTAAATGAAGGGAAGCCGTCCCGCTGGCGCAGGTCAAAGCATAACGTGACCCCACCTTAAGCGCGAATTCGCGTTCGAAAGCCTCGCACTGCTCACCCTGGCGAAGATTTCCGGACCGTAGCACCCCGACGGCGGCCTCTATTTCTTCCTCGGTCAATCTCACCTCGGAAATTTTTATGCTGCTCACTGTTCAACTCCTCTCCAAATATCCATAGTCCCGGCAGACGAATCGGTGGGAAAGGCTCACCCGGCCAATTCATTTGCAGCGGATCTTCCCATCGCCATATACTTGTTTGTCATGTTAAAACAATACCTTACCATAAAACAATATGCCAGAAATCACGAAAACCCCATCACAAAGTATATAACTTAGTCAATCACTTCAGTTTTTTGAAGTGTTTTGTCCAGGCGCACAAAATTGAACGTATTCGTTCGGTTTTCCAAACTGGCCGGAACCGCCTGTAGAGCGCGCATGCGTTGACGACAGGAATTTTTCTGTACTTATATATATTACATGGTAACTTAAATTAATTATAACTGAAGCGGAGGGGAGTTCCCATTGTGGAACGGCAGGCCAGGGGCCAAGCGGTATTGGCGGCAATTTGGGGGGGAATGAGATGCGAATTAGAAAACCCGGCAAAATCGATAGTAACTTATGGTGGCTCGGCGCTGAGGAATCAGGGGTCTATTTGCTCCGGGGGCGCGACGGCGCGGCGTTGATCAACGGCGGCTTGAGCTTCATTCTTCCGGATGTTTTGACCCAAATGCGTGAATTTGGGATTGACCCTGGAGAAATCACCAAATTTTTGATTCTCCATTCACATTTCGACCACGTTGGGATGGTCCCCTATTTCAAGAGAAAATACCCGGCAATTGAAGTACTTGCATCGGAAGCGGCCCTCAAGACATTCGAGAAGCCGGCGGCTATCGAATTTATAAACAGTTACAACCAGTTGACCGCCGGAAAGAGGAATGAATCGCTCAAGGGTTTCGATCTCGAGTGGCGGGACGATATTGCGCCACTCACTGTCCGGGAGGGCGACATCATTGACCTGGGCCGGGTCGTTCTGAAAATTTATGAGACTCCCGGGCACTCCAACTGTTCAATTTCGGCCTACGAACCCGATCAAGGCGTTCTGTTCGCCTCCGACGCAATGGGCATACCTTTTTCGGACAAATTATTCCCCTCCATGAACACAAACATCGACCAGTTTCTGAACAGCCTCGAAAAGCTGAAGACTCTTAAAGTCAACGTGTTTTGCGCCGACCACTACGGCTACGTAACCGGAGATGAAGCTCAGACAATAGTCTCTGAAACCATCAAGGAAGCGTTGGGATGGAAAGCGCGCCTGTACGAAACCTTCACGCGCAATGCCCTCGACATCGACTCTGCCGCCAGGGAGATCACCTCTTCCTTTTATCAGGAAATGCCCGGCTACTTTATTGCTCCGGAAATTCTCGAAGGTGTTTTCAAACAGATATTCAAGTATATCGCGAAAACTTCGCAGGCACCTTTGGAGAAAAGGGCGGGGTAGTTTTTCACTCGGTCTGCCCGGCGCCCAATTCGGATATCCCGGCAAAGTCACGGGGAGCAAATTGAGCGCCGAGAGTAATCTAAAATCCAAATTCGGCCAAAAGGGAATCAACCTCATCTTGAGAGTGCACCGCGTTTTCCACACCTGCGTGCGCCGGACCATAGAGTTCGACGCCGGTCTTTTGCCCGCTAATTTCAGTCTTTACCCCGAATGTGCGGATCAGGTTGACGAGTTTTAGTTCCATGTCCTTGAGCAGGGTGGTTACTTTTTGAATGATCTGACCGCTCAAATCATGATAGTCCTGCGTGACATGGATTGTATCCAGGTCTGAACGGTTTTCGCTAATGATGGTTTCCATGGCGTCCAAAGCTTGAGCGCCCTGGTCCAGCTTTTTCCTGGCCGAATCACCTATCGCTCTGAGTCCTCCGAGAAGCCCGCGCAACCCCGAGAGCTGTTCCATTTCATTGGAAAGCCGCTCCTGCATGCTTTCTACGTGATCCAGGGTGGTTATGGCCGCCTTTTCCGTCATCTCCAATATGTGTTCGAGACGATTCCCGGAGTCCGGTATCTTGTCCTCGACAATCTCATGGAGGGATGGGTCAAGAGTGCTGAGAAAACCGCGTATTGAATCGTGAAGCCCCCTGGCCAGGCCTCCAATTTCTTTGTAAAGGCCCGAGGAGTCGCTCTGCTGGTTGGCCAGGTTCAGCAGGATAGTCTGCGCACCGGCCAGATCGCCGCTGGAAAACGCTTTTATGAAGTCCTTGCCCTTGGTCATCAGACTCTCGATCCCGGCGTCTTCTGCAGACAGGTACGGCCCAGCCGTAGGGTCCGGAGCGCTGAGGAGCTTTTCCATTTCTTTCAGTGAATCGGCCGAACGCGTGAAGGTAAGGGTGAATTTACCGCCGGAGTCTCCGTCAGGGGTCACGGACAACTCACCACCCCAACTCCTCATCAACTCAATCAAGTTAGTGAAACCTACATTTTCTGCACCTCCCTCAAGAGGCTCAAGACCTGCTTCATCCATGCTCCCGGATGTCTCAGGCATTGTTTCGAGAGGCGATTCATTTCCGCCGGAGACCCACGCTGCCGTCTCCGATGGTCTCAATATTTCCAGTAGTTCGTTCAAATCGATTTCGGGGGGCCCGCTGCCGTTTTTAAAAGTCCGCATCTGGTCAATAACCGAGCTTACTGCGAATCCCAGGACGGCGATAGAGTCTGTTGCGCCCGGCGACACTTGGTCGGCCAGGAATTTCTCGAGTTCGAGTCCGGCCTTCTCCACCCCCCCCAAACCAAGCATGGCCGCTGCTCTATGAAATGACACAAGAGACCCTCGAGATCTTTCCATCTCTTTTTCGCCATCCCCGGTGACCAGAGCGCACACGCCTTCCTCGGCGTCTTGAAGATACTTGATCAGTTTATTCCAGTCCTGCGATTCCAATGCCATCATTTTCTGCTTTCCTCGTATAGGCTGATTATCCCTTTTACGTCGATTATCAATGCAATCTTACCATCTCCCAGTATGGCGCCCCCCGAGATCCCCGGCAGTTGCTGAAACATGTCCCCAAGACTCTTGATCACCACCTCCTGCCTGCCGACAATTTCATCGGCGAGCAGACAATATGAATTCTGACCCTCGGTAACCACCATGAGCAATGCCTCCCAGGGGTTGCGGTGCTTAGGTTCTTCATTGAAATAGCTGTGCAAGCGAACGAGCGGCATAAGGGAGTCTCTGACTTTAACCAGTTCTCCCCTCCCCTGGACGGTAAAGTACGCCTCTTTCGACAGCCTGAGGGATTCTTTGAGAGAAATTGTCGGCACGATATATCGTTCGGCCCCGATCTGTATGATCATCCCGTCGATAATGGCCATCGTGAGCGGCAGTTTCACATGGAACGATGACCCCTTGCCGAACTGGCTCGAGATTTCCATCTTGCCGCGGAGGCGCTCAACGCATTTCTTTACCACATCCATCCCGACCCCACGCCCCGATACGTCGGTCACCTTGTCCTTAGTCGAAAATCCCGCATGGAAAATCAGATCGAAGATCGCCTTTTCATCGAGTTGATCTGTGGCGCCGATTATCCCCCGTTCAATTGCTTTATCGCGAATCTTCTTGGCGTCCAGCCCCCGTCCATCGTCCTCTATCTCGATTACGATGTTGCCGCCCTTCTGTTCGGCGGAAATAAAAATCGTTCCCGTTGGATCTTTGCCGGCTCGGGTGCGGTCCTCGGGCATCTCGATTCCATGGTCAACCGAGTTTCTGATCATATGCACGAGGGGCTCATATATTTCTTCGACCATGTTGCGGTCGATTTCGGTCTCCTCCCCTTCCATTCTCAGAACGACTTCCTTTCCGGATTTCTTGGAAAGATCGCGAACCAACCGTATCATCTTTTGAAAAGTGCTCTTGATGGGGACCATGCGCATCGACATGCTGATACGCTGTAGCTCGGCGGTGATCCTATTTAGTTGAACGCTGTCCTTCTGGAGTTTTTGATCGCTTACTTTCAGTATTTCCGGGTTCTGCAGCACCATTGACTGGGCAATGACCAGTTCTCCAACCATATCGACGAGGTTGTCGAGCTTGTGGGTGTCAACCCTGACAGATGCTGCGTTTTCTATCGTGTGCCGCTGCTCCCGTAATGCCTTCGAGACTTCCCGGGGGCTGGCGGACCCCCTGTCGATCGCCGTCTCACCGAATTTTTTGCCCTCTGCCTTGCCTTCTTCGACGATATCCTCAACTGCTTCATCCTCCAGGACCCCATGCTCAACCAGGATTTTCCCAACTTTCATGACTGGAATCTCACAGTCGACCACGGGATCGCCACTGAAGTTTCTAACCTTTTCCATAAAACTAAGTACAAACGGCGAGGGATCTTTCCGCGCTCCTTCGCCATTTTCCAGCTCATCGAGCAGGCCCTTAAGAATGTCGGTGGCCCCCAGGACTATATCGATCACCGAGTCGGTTATAGCCAGTTTGCCGGACCTCGCCAAATCCAGCAGGTTCTCAACCTCATGGCTCAGACGATGGATTTCAATCAAATTGATAAAACCAGCGACCCCTTTTATGCTGTGAAATGGCCGGAATACGGCGTTTATCGCCTCGATGTCTTTCGGGTTCGTCTCAAGGCCAAGCATGTTCAGCTCGATCGACGAAAGATGCTCTTTGGCTTCCTCGATGAAGTCTCTCAGCAGCTCAGGGTCGGCAATCTCGTCAACTTTGGCGTCGTTTTCCTCATCTAATAGACTCTCCAGATCGAGGGCCGATTCGCCCGGCCCCGAACCATTGCCTGAATCCGTGGACGCCGACGCAAAAAAGTCTTCGCCCTCGTCTGGTTGCGCAGCGGTCTCCGTCATTATCCGAGGGATCTCCCCTTCGCCGCTCTCCACAGACCCGGCATGGACAAGGGAACCAAGAAGCTTTTGAACCTCCAGCCAATCGCCGCTCGGATCGGATGACTCCTCCAGAATGAGACGCTTGAAGATCAGCCTTACTTTGTCAATAGTTCCAGCCAGCGGCCCTGCCTGCCCAATTTGACCCTCGAGATCGTCGAGAAGGTTCAGGCATTCCCCAATTCCCATTAGATCGTCAGGACCGTCAATCACTCCGTTGGCAAGCCGGTTAACTATATTTTCCATGAATAGTCGCCCCGATTAGAATAACTGCACAAATGCATCGCAAAAAACAACCTCTGGCAAACCGGACCCTTCCCCCTACCGCGGCAGGATCTTGGCCAGTTTCTCTTCGAGGACCGCAGCCGTGAATGGCTTCACTATGTAGTTGCTGACCCTCGCCTTGACCGCTTCTACTATATTTTCCTTCTGAGCTTCCGCTGTAACCATCAGAAATGGAGTATCTTTGATACTGTCCGTGCTGCGGACCTGTTTGAGCAGTTCCAGGCCGGTCATCCTGGGCATGTTCCAATCTGAGACGATCAGGTCGACTCTCGTCCTTTTAAGGACATCCATGGCTGCCGTTCCATCTTCCGCTTCGATAATGTCTTCAAAATCCAGATCGCGCAGAATCTTTCTGACGATGCGCCGCATTGTAAGAAAATCGTCAACGATAAGAACTGTCAAGTCCTTGTAGGACATGGACGCCACCTCCTTTATATCTCTTTCGCCTTGCCTGCGGTCGGTGCTGTACTGTCAATACCGCTTTTTCCCGAAGTCAGATGATTCATCAAAGTTCGTGGTATATCGGACAAAGATACGACCTTATCGGCCCCACCCAACCGGATCGCCTCTTTGGGCATCCCGAACACCACGCAACTCGCTTCATCCTGGGCGACGTTATATGCGCCCGCCTTTTTCATTTCGAGCAAGCCGGCAGCGCCGTCCCTGCCCATGCCGGTCATAATCACACCGAGCGCATTGGCCCCTGCATAGCGGGCGACCGAGAGGAAAAGCACGTCTACCGACGGACGCTGGTGGAAAACAAGCGGGCCGTTTCTTACCTCTACGTAATAAGTGCCGCCGACACGCTTGAGGAGCATATGAAAGTTGCCCGGCGCAATCAGGGCGGTCCCAGGCAGAACTGCGTCCCCGTCTTTGGCCTCGCGTACTTCGATCTGGCACAAGCCGTTAAGCCGCTCCGCAAAAGTCGTTGTAAAGCGCGGGGGCATATGCTGAACGATCACGATTCCAGGGGAGCTGGCGGGCATTGCCATGAGAACGGATTTCAGGGCTTCGGTCCCCCCGGTCGATGCGCCCATTGCAATGACCTTATGAGTTGACCGCTTGAGGGCCAGACTGAGCCCGGGGCCGTTGTTCTCTACGATAGGCTCCGCCATTGGCGTACTGGCGCCCATGCGCACGCAGGCTGCCGCCCGGATTTTTTCAGCCAACTGTGCGCTCATATCGCCGACCGAGTATGATCCGCCCGGCTTGGCCAGCACTTCGACCGCCCCGTGTTCCAACGCCTCCAGGGCCATTTCACTGTTGGCCGGAGTCAGTGAACTAACGATAATTGCCGGTAACGGATGGTACTTCATCAACTTCCTAAGAAAACTCAACCCGTCCATCCGCGGCATTTCGATGTCCAAAGTAATGACGTCAGGCTTTAGATTGACGATCTTATCCCTGGCGACAAATGGATCTGGCGCCACACCTACAACCAAAATATCCGGGTGTTTAGACAGTTCCAGTGAGAAGATCTTTCTCACAATGGCCGAATCATCAACTATGAGTACTTTTATCTGCTTCATTTTCATTGCCTGACAGATTCTTATTGAATTATTCACGACCCTGGACTCAACCGGGCAGATAACTCAGAACGGCGGAGCCAGCCGGTTCTTCAAAAAAGCTGAAATCAAGCCGTACGGCGGCTTGAGCCCTGTGCGTCGAGTCGGCCCCGATCTTCCAGACCCTGGGTATTCCCAATTCCCAGGCCCCATCATTGATCCGGGCGTGATATCCGCCACCGATCATGTTCACCAGTTCCTTCATGCAGTCCTGGAGGTCCTCATCCTTAACCTGGTTCTCATCAATGCCGAGAAAGCCAGCCGTCAGCATCCTGGCGAATTCTTCAGTTAGTTGCAGGGAAATGGCGATACGCCCCTCGTGCTTCTGAAGCTCGATTTCCGACTCATAGTCGAAACGCCCGTCTCCCCGTCCGCAATCCTGGAATTCCACCATTGCGAAAAACATGGTCTCCAGGATCTCAGAAATCACTTCCTTCAACACTGGTTCCCATTCTAAAACCATCTGTCTCCCCCATGATGCGACTCAGAAAAGCCCCCATTTCTTCCGGTCGGAAGGGCTTGCGGATGTAACCGCTGGCGCCCAGGTCCATCAATTGATTGAGCCTCTCTTCGTTTGCTTCGGTTGTAATAAAGATCACCGGAGTGTCCATGCAGATATTCTTTTCCCTCATGGATCGGATAAACCCGACGCCGTCCATTACAGGCATATTTACGTCGGCCAGAATCAGGTCGATCCACTTGCCCTCCAGAATGTCCAAAGCTTCCTGCCCGTTTGAAGCTTCCAGGCACTCTCCGAGATCAAACCCCAACAGTCGAAGAATTTTCCAGATGACCTTACGCATCGATCTGGAATCATCTACTATTAGAACGTTGTATGACATGGCGCCCCTCGCGCACCCTGCGGAGACCGGACATTTGCCGGTCTCCGTCCGGATAAGTCTTCCTGTTTATCACTTGATTCGGAGATCATATTTCTATCTCAGCTCCGGCCCCCACCTTCACAATTACTCTGCCGGAATCCATCTCCAACCGCACAGTGCGGTTGATTTCTCCCCCTACATGCTCAGCGGCGATCGCCACGTTGTTTTTCCAAAAAATCTTGCGCATCGCCAGATAGTTTCTCTTGCCGATATTGAAAACGCCTTTTGGGTCCAGAATTTGTGCGCCCCCGACTGTTTTCACCACCATGTGCTCTTTTCTGGCCCCCTTAACGTAGCTGTTCTTAAAAAGTTGCGTAATCCCCGTATCCGCAAACATACATGGGTTCTTCTTGGCCTTTTCCGGATCGAGCGAAGACTCCGGAAGCATGTAATGAAGCATTCCGCCCACGCTTGCCAGCGGGTCGAAAACTAATACAGCAATGCAGGAACCCAGAGAATATGTGATCAGGAGCTCCCCCGGCGAGTCGCTGACCGCCATATCCGCCACTCCGATTATTCTTCTCATTTGAGACTTTCTTCTACTAGATGCCGTCCGGCATTCCATCACATGCACCCTGACTAATTACGGTATATAGCCGGCCTCACATAAGACAGCTTATGCACCAGTCCCGTCAGGCTCTCGGAGTGGCCGACAAAAAAATAACCCCCGGGGCTGAGAAATCCCGCTATCCTGTTGACAAGTTCCTCCTGCGTTTTCTTGTCGAAATAGATCATTACGTTTCGACAGAAAATGAAATCAAACGGTCCTTTAAAAGGATAAGATTCTTTGAAGTTCAGCCGGTGAAAAGTGACGGTCCGTTTGATATGAGGAGCTATTTGGAAGTCAGGTTTCCCATTTTTGTTGCTCATCTTTTGAAAATTCGCCTGCCGGAGTGCAGGTGGAACTTTTTGTATCTTCTCCTCGGAGTAAATCCCACGGGTTGCAGTTTCCAGCACGCGTGTCGATATATCGGTCGCCAGTATCCGGAAATCCCATCTCGCGACTTCCGGCAGGTGCGCCAGCACACACATCGCCAGGCTGTATGGTTCCTCGCCTGTCGAACACCCCGCGCTCCATATCCTGATCCTGAGATCCCTGTCTTTTAGCTTTTTAGCGATCAGGTCAGGCAGGGCAACCTGATCCAGAAAATCAAAATGCTGGGACTCTCGAAAAAAATAGGTGAGGTTTGTCGAGATGGAATCGAGAAAATTGACGAATTCGCCGGGATTCGCCCCAGAGGTTATGATTTGAAAGTATTTTTCGTATGAATCGATCCCGGTCAGTCGCAGCCGCTTGTTGAGCCTTGCCTGCAGAAGCGCTTTTTTGCCTTCGTGTAAATTGATGCCGCACTGTTCGTAAACAAGCAGGCTGAACTGCTTAAACAGGCGATCCGACACATTGTTTTCCATTCCCTACACTGCCTCTCGGAGCCCTTCCCACACTGATGGCCGGTTTCCATCAGTAAAGACTTTTTCAGGTTTTCCGCCCTGGCGTTACAAAGAAAAGTGAAGATTGAAAATCAGGCCACTTTGTCCAGAAAATTTATTTCGCTCTGGCTCAGAACGCGGTCGATATCGAGCAGTATCTTCACGCCTCCGCCCGTTTTGGCCATCCCCAGGATGTAGTCGGTCGCCAAAGTGGTCCCGAAGCTCGGTGTGTCTTCNNTTGAGCACCTCAGAAACCGAATCCACCACCACGCCTATGTGCAGTTTTGTGCCCGAACCGTCGATTTCGACCACTATAATGCATGTGCGCTCGGTATAGCCGTTCTCGTTCATGCCGAACCTGAGCCGCAGGTCAATGACCGGGATCACCTTACCCCTGAGATTTATCACCCCTTTAACGAAATCAGGCGTCTGCGGGACCGGTGTAATCCTCATCATCCCTATTATTTCCTTGACCTTCAAAATGCCGATTCCGTATTCTTCATCCCCCAGAGAAAAGGTGAGATACTTTCCTTCCCTCTCCAGTCCCAAACTTCCTATCCGATTTGCCTCGCCCGGCTGATCTTTCATAAGAAATCCTCTCCTGTTTTCGCCCGATATGTATTCCTTTTTTGCAGGCGGCCGGAAAGTTGCGGCCTCACGAACAACCGCTCCGGCCCTCCTGGCGCCCGGCTGATTCCCCATCCTGCGTAAGCCGCTGCTGCTTCAAATGCGACCTTCTCCGCTGCTCCTTGCGTATAAATCGGCAGAAGAAAATTTTTTCTTCAATACAACTCTT
>PLSV01000019.1:601-4867 GCA_003165235.1 Syntrophobacteraceae bacterium | reverse complement strand
TGGCAACTACGTGAAGCTTGGTGACAGCGTGAAGCTTGGTGACCGCGTGAAGCTTGGTGGCTCTTACTATACATCTACCAACCTGAGCTAAGCTCATCTGTACACATACCTTAAAGGAGAAACCCAAATGAAACCCAAAGAATTAAAACAGATACTAAAAGCACATGCTAAGTGGGTACGTGGGGAAGCCGGGGGAATCAAAGCGGACCTCAGCGAAGCGGACCTCAGCTTAGCGGACCTCAGCTTAGCGGACCTTAGCGGAGCGGACCTCAGATTAGCGAACCTCAGCGGAGCGGACCTCAGAGAAGCACACGATATCCAGTATGTTCTCGCTCAATCGTCTATTCTCCCAGAAACAGGCCCAATTTGGGGCTGGAAGAAATGCAGAAGCGGCGTGCTTGTAAAGTTGGTTGTTGGCAATACGGCAAAACGTAGCAATGCAACGGGGCGAAAATGCCGAGCCGAGCACGTCAAAGTGCTAGAAGTGATTGGTGCGGAAGTCGGCATTAGTCGATATAATCCACAGGTACAATATCGAGTAGGCGAGATTGTCCGTTGTGACAAATGGAATGATGATCGTTGGACCGAATGCGGTGGGGGAATCCATTTTTTTCTTACCAAAATAGAAGCTGAGAGATACTCACCCTAAGGAGGGTTTATGAAAGTACCAGCACTTTACGAAATGGAACCTATTGGAACAAATGGTGTGCTTGAAGCAAATGGGCGAATCTACTTTTTCTGTGCAGACAAAGATTGTCGAGAAAGCTTTCGACAGGATCATCCCGATCTTGAACCTTTGGGTTTTGGAATGGATGAAGACCACATTGAGGGGACTATGTGTGACCGCTGTAAGAAACCGCAGAACAACCGCCCGAGTTATGTAAGTTTCCCTGAATTCTCGGGCTGGGCATGTCCAATAACCAAAATCTCTTACACGGCAGATTTATGCAACGATTGTTTGCAGGCGCTGGTTGTAACATTTCTGGAGTTTATGAAAGGGTGACCATGAGCGATTCAAGGCGTGGAAAGAAACAGAATTACAATAAGAACTATATTTCCCATAAGGAATGGTCCGAAGGCAAGAAGATCGGACGCAAAAAACAGACTTGGGTCTGGGATGGATGGACAGCCCCACCCGAGCAGAGGCCCGTCAGAGGGCATTGGGAGAAGATATGAACCATTTATGGCCGCTGATACATAACGTATTACAAGGACAACTTGCCGCAGGAGGACTGCTGCTTATGGCTGTAGGTTCTCTGATTGCAATGTTGAAAGCGGTCCCCCTCACGATCTGGAATGGGATTGTTCGCCAGACTACGGTCGAAATGAGTGTCACAGATGACTCTGATAGTTTTGAATGGTTCAAATGGTGGTTTCAGGAACAACCGAGCAGCCGAAGGACTCGATTGCTCGATGCATATACGCCATATGGTTCAGACCATAAGGTTTTTGTTACTCCAGGTCCAGGTGCTCATTGGTTGTGGTATATGAGACGACCCCTAAGGGTGACGTTGACACGAACGGAAAATACGACCAGTTATAAACGGCGTGAGTGTTTTCATTTGCAGACTTTAGGTCGAAATCCCAAAATCATGCAAAATTTGTTGGGTAAATGTCGTCAATCTTACTTAGACCAAACCCACGATAAAAGTGAGATGTTTACGATAAACTCAGATAAGAAATGGGAATCGTTAGCCTCATACGCCCCACGTTCATTAAAATCTGTGATTCTACCCGAAAGGGTTAAAGAGAATCTGGTGCGGGATATTGAGTTTTTTCAAACGTCTAAAGACTGGTATATGTCTATGGGTATTCCTTATCGTCGGGGTTACATGCTTCATGGTTTGCCTGGGGCGGGAAAAACAAGTCTGATAAATGGGATTGCGGAGCACTTTCACTTAAAAGTTTGTTCCATCAATCTGAACAATGTGACAGATGGTATGCTCTCACAATTGATTTTGACCGCACCCTCAAATGCACTTATTTTACTTGAAGATGTAGACTGTGCTGGAGCGACTGAAAAACGTCTTGATAAGGATAAGAAAGATAGTTTGGAAAACCTTATGACCGGCCTTAGTCTTTCAGGATTGTTAAATGCCCTCGATGGGGCACAATCCGCAAATGGGGCTTTATTTTTCATGACAACTAATCACATCGATAAAATCGATCAGGCTCTATTGAGGGATGGTCGTACAGATGTTAGGATAGAATTCACCGCCGCATCAACGGACCAAAAACGAATGTTGTATATGAGGTTTTTCCCGAATACTTCTGAACAAGAAATGATTGAGTTCTTGGCTAACAATCCGACGACTACGATTGCAGAATTACAAGGGGTTTTATTGAGAGAGAGAAACAAACAACTTGCCAACACTAAGGTTATGAGCGCCACAAACAGGGGGAGATTATGAACGACCAAGATCAGTGGGGAACACCGCATCCTGAAGTCGAACAGGCCATCGCCGAAGTCAACAAGGTCATTGACCGGATGGTTGAGACGCCAGTCGCAACTATCGTCGAGAAGACCGTCGTAAACGCAACATTGGGCGGCTATACGCAACATCCCGAGTCCTATACGCCATTACGAATGATCGTTTTTGTTGCGTCTACGAACGAACACTTCGAACTGCTCCGTACTGGAGAGGCGATCACGTGGGGAAGTACCCCGCCGCCTGCGTCACTCGAATGTTGGATGGTCGATGTACCACATATTTCGTGGGTAGGGGTGAAACGTGCCGGATAGTTATCTTGACTACGAATTTGTCGGAAGAACTGAGAGCGGGAAGACTTGCATCTGGGATGTAAAATCTAAGGGCAATTCGATTCCTCTCGGACAAGTGAACTGGTATGGTGCTTGGCGGAAGTACGTATTCTACCCGAGCCCCAATACTCTGTTCGATTACTCGTGTCTGCAAGAGATTGCTATGTTTTGTCACGAAAATACAAGGAGTCACCGCGCAAAAATGTCAGGGTGGCTCCCATGTTAACCTTAAGACCCTATCAAATCGAGGCCAATGAGTCCGTGTGTACCGCTTATGATCAAGGATGGAGACAGCAGGCTTTAAGCCTTGCTACAGGGACAGGAAAGACTGTTATTTTTTCGGCTTTATACGATGCCTTGAAATCTCGCTTGCCAGGGAAGCTGTTGGTTTTGGCACATACTGAAGAATTGATATCACAAGCCATTACTACGATGCACGCCGTAAACCCGTCCCTACGAATCGATAAAGAGATGGCAGAGTTCAAAGCTAATCCATCTGCGGCGGACGTGGTCATAGCGAGTGTAGCGTCTTTAGGGAGAAAAGGAACCTCTCGACTGGCAAAATATGATATGAGCCAATGGGATAAAGTGGTTTGCGATGAAATGCATCATAGCTGCGCAGACTCCTACATGCGAGTGTTTGAAGCCTTCGGAGTTCTGGGAGATACAAAGAAACTTTTGTTAGGTTTTACAGCCACTCCGACTCGTGCTGATGGAAAGCCTCTAGGCGAGATTTACAAAAAGATGACGTATGTCTATTCTTTGCGCCAGGCGATCAGCGATGGTTTTCTCGTCAAGATCAGGGGTTACCGAGTCGTCACGAAAACTGATATCACGAACGTTCACATGACGGATGGTGATTTGAATCGAGTCGAACTGGAAGAGGCAATCGACTCTCCGGAACGAAACCAAAGAGTAGTCGATGCGTGGCTAGAACGTTGCGAACACCGAAAGACAGTGGTCTATTCGGCAGGCATTCAACACGCCCAGAATCTTTCTGTTGCGTTTTGCAACAGTGGGGTGAACGCCAAAGCAGTGTGGGGCGTCGATTCTGAGCGGGAATCGAAGCTGGTATGGCACAGGAACACGGCTGGGAGCGTCCTAGTAAACGCTTCGTTGCTGGTTGAGGGCTACGATGACCCCTCGATCTCTTGCATCGTCCTGGCGGCTCCTACAGCGTCTAGCGTCAAATATGCACAAATGTGCGGACGACTGACCCGATTGTTCCCTGGTAAGACAGATGGCATAGTCATGGACATGGTGGACCTATGTGGACACCATTCGCTTGTCACGCTGCCAATGCTTATGGGAATGCCCGCAAATCTCGATCTGCAAGGGCATGGAATCGTGGAAGCCGTCGAACTGATTGAGGCGATGCAGGAAGAAAATCCGAATGTGGATTTCACTAAACTGAAACTGCTCGATAACATTACTCAGTTTATTGAGCAGGTCAACTTGTTTGAAGTCAGATTTCCAAAGGAAGTCGAGGAAAATTCTGAGTTCCG
>PLSV01000019.1:0-579 GCA_003165235.1 Syntrophobacteraceae bacterium | reverse complement strand
GTTATTCCACGGTGTTCGTAAGAGCATCGAGGAAGCGTTCGCATGCGCCGACCAACAGATTCGGCAACGAGCTCCTGCGTCAGTCTGTCTCGTCAACCGAAGTGCGGCTTGGATGACGAAGCCTGCGACGGTTGCACAGATGAAGATGTTGAACCGACTGTACAAGGGGAAAGCGTGGCCCGAGGGATTTACACAGGGACAGGCGTCACATTTCATAGATCAAAGGATTGGAGGAAAGAAATGACAGATTGGAAGGGCGACGTGATATTTTTCGCTTGTACGATTGCCCGATATTACGGATACAAGCCTTCGGATATTTTGAAGGCTAATTACGACAAACTAGAGTCTCGCATGGCGAGGGGGACTCAGAGAGGGAGTGGTGATTCCAGATGAAAGAAAAAGCGACTGAATTGGAATTTTTGAAGTATTTCTTTTCTTATGCTGATTTTGGTCCTGCGGATTGGGATGTTAGGGATATTATGTACGCTGATTTTAAGCGCCGAACGGGAAAAGAATTACCTGAAGGTTACGAACCCGAAGAGTGGTGATTCCAGATGAAAACTGAAGCAGAAGCGATGC
>PLSV01000337.1 GCA_003165235.1 Syntrophobacteraceae bacterium | reverse complement strand
ACGGATTTACGTTCCTCGGGCAAACCCTCCGCAAGCATGGCAGGGTGCTGCACATCACGCCATCCGAACAGGGAGTCCTCGCCCTGGAGCAGAAGGTGGGAACGCTGATCCGTGAACACGTCGGCGCACCGATGCCGGCACTGATAAAGGCGCTCAACCAGGCACTCAGAGGATGGGCCAACTACCATCGTCATGTGGTGGCATCGGCAGCCTTTAGTCGCATCGACAACTATGTCTTCGAACATCTTTGGCGTATGTTGCAAAGGCGGCATCCAAAGAAGCCCGCCAACTGGTTGATCCGGCATTATCGGTCAGCCACGGGACAAAAGCATGTCTTTGCCGTCAAAGCCAAGACATCCAAGGGAACGACCAAAATCTATCAACTGATTCGGGTCAGATCTATTGGTATTCGCAGACACGTGAAAATCCGGGCCGCAGCTAACCCTTATATGCCTGAAGACGCCGCTTACTTTGCACGGCGCAGACACCATAAGGAAGGCAAGCTGCTTCCAGCCATGTCGGCCCGTGAATTCCGCGCCAAGTTCGGTGCAACCGGGAAGTAACACAACCGGGCCGCCTCACAGGGGCTGCCTTTTAGAGATGCTCGAGCCGTGTGCGGTGAAAGTCGCATGCACGGTTCCAAGGGGGCCTGGGACTGGCGACAGTCCCCGGCTACCCAATAAACCGGAATAAGTGGCTTTCAGGCTTAGACCTGCCCGACGAGGGAGAAGCCGAGCCGCCAAGTGCATAGCGCTGGGTCGTGAATTCTTCCAGGTCTCAGCCTTCGTAACGGAAAGCTTGAGTCGTACGGAGGGACTCGGCATAGTACGGTGCAATTTCGCCGCGAGAGCCGATCATGTTGTACTCAGCGTGTGAGGGGTCGTCGAAGGATATTTCAAGACGGAGGATACTCTACTGGAGTCGGGTGCTCTTTTGGGCTACAATAAGCCGAAGGAAAGGACGGGAGACTCGCCCACATTTGCAGGACTCTGGGGCAAGCATCAGCGTTCTTTGCCGAGGGACGCCATTCCGGCCCACCCCGCGTGATTAGCTTTTAGAAAAATGCTGGAAAGGAGGAAAGACGTGGAACGATCCTTAAAGCCTTCGGAAATAAAAAAATTAAGCGTGGCTGAGCGCATGCTCATAGTCGAAGAAATATGGGACAGTATTGCCGCGGACCAGTCATTGATGGAAGTGACTGAAGCTCAGAAAAAAGAACTGGATCGCAGGATTGCCTTGCACGATGCAGCCCCGAACCAGGGCAAATCATGGGAGGAAACCAGGGATAGATTAAAGGCTGCGAAATGAAGCGCCCGGTTCTGATACGCCCTGAGGCGGAAGCCGACATTGAGGAAGCATATCGCTGGTATGAAGAAAAGTTTGGCGGTCTCGGAGCGGATTTCCTTGAGTGTCTGGAAAGTGGTATGGAGTTAATTAGGAACAGCCCGGAAATGTATCCAGTAGTGTACCGGAACATCCGCCGGCTGCTAATCCGTCGTTTTCCATACGGGATATTCTATATTGCTTCGGAAAGTCTTATAACCATATTGGCGGTCTTTCATGGCCGCCGCGACCCGAAACAATGGCGGTCCCGCCATTAGCAATTGGCTCAGAAGTGCATCGCGGCGAACATGGATCTGTTGGACGTTTTCAAACGCAGATCAAAAGAGGAGGCAGTTTGTGAACAGGCGGGCGAGGATTTGAACCTCAGAATTCGCCCGCAAACATATAAACGATTGCAGCAAGCCCTAGTTTTGGCGATTGGACTTCCATTCTTTCGCAAGGCGTTGCGCCTCGTCGATCTGGGCGGGCGTCATATGCCCGGCGAGTTCGTCTCTGGACTTTTTGGCTTCCGGATCGTTCTGAGCCGCCGACAGGGCAAACCACATGTACGCCTGGACGAAGTCCTGAGGAACGCCGTCTCCCCGCGCATAATGCCATCCCAGATTACGTTGCGCCAGAGAAAGTCCCTGTTCCGCCGCCCTGCGCCACCACTTTGCAGCCTCGGCATAATCCTGCGCTACGCCTTGACCCTTATCGAGCATCGCTCCAAGATTAAGTTGCGCGTCGGCGTTTCCCTGGTCCGCCGCCCTGCGATACCACTTAAATGCTTCGGAGTAGTCCTTTGGAAAGCCCAGTCCCCTGGCGTACAGCGCTCCCAGACTGCGTTGCGCATCAGCGTATCCCTGGTCCGCCGCCATACGCCACCACTTTATAGCCTCGGCGTAATTCTGTGGAAGGCCCTGGCCCTCAGCATACAGCACTCCCAGATCATATTGTGAGCCCGCGTGTCCCTGCGCTGCAGCCTTACCGAACCACTTCGCCGCCGCCGGGTAGTCTTTGGGCGCGCCTTCACCACGGTAATACATGGAGCCTACAGCAAACTGCGCAACAGCATTCCCCTGTTCCGCCACACCCTTAAACTCTCGAAAAGCTGTAACATAATCGCCTCTGTCATAAGCCGTTTTGCCTTCAGCCAAAGCCGCCTGGCCTTCATACAAATCGGCGTAGGCAAGAGCAGGGAATCCGGCCAGCAAAGCGACAAAAAGCAGGAATTTGAATCCTGTCATTAGGCCTCCTCGATTTGGGGCAATCAATGGGAAGGGAGCAAAGCATGTGAATATTACGCCCAAAACATATTACAGTCGCATTCAGGTTTCGCAAGAAAATTTTTGAATGAGGCAAGGCTGAAGGCGCAAGGCGCAAATTCAGAGAAGAGCATGGCTTGACCCCGGGAAATCAGACAGCAGGTCAAAATCAGCCCAATTCAGCAACCAAGGGCATCCTTCAGCCACTCCTTCAATTCATCGGTAATGGCGTAAACTCCAACTCCGGGCTTGCGTCCAGCCGCGTCAACCGCCCTGCGGACCATCTCGGCCGGCACGTGAATCTTTGCGATTTCATCGGCCTCTTTCATAGTTCTGCGGATCAGGGTAACCTGAGCAGGCTTTTCCCAGTCATAGATTACAAAATAAAGAGCTTCCTGACCGGCATACCGAACAAAATCATCCTTGCGAGTCCATCCGGTCCCCCATTCGAGATAGGTTTCAACAGCCTTTTCCGGTGTCATTTCCCAGTCCAGACGATCAATTATTTCCCTGTGCATTTTTAGTTCTTCCAGTCCCCACATGAGGTCTCCTCTGCGTACAAACTATCGGTTGCCCCGTTCAAAAGGAAGGCGCCGCCAGCCTGGGACCTTCACCTTTGCAATGGTGAAGCCATTTTCTTCTTTGGTGCAGGCGATCCTGTCTATCTGTCCTTGATGTTCGGCCGACATGCTATTATGCTGCTTTCCTGCTGGTTTGACAGAGATCCATTATACTATTGATTTTGAGTAAATCTCCCAAAATGGAACTGCCGGAGGGGGCGCAGATTTATGATCGACACACTTTCGCGTCGAAAATTTCTGAAAACAGGGCTCGCGGCGACGGCGGCGGTAGTTGTGGGGTCCCGGCTCGCGATGGCCGATAACCGCCTGCTATTCGAAAAAACCCGGATCAGATCCCTGGAACTATCTAACCGGGCCATCAGGTCCTCCACATGGAGCGGCGTAGGAGACCGGAAAGGCTATGTGACCGACCGGGCTCTGGAGTTTTATGGTGACCTGGCCAGGGGAGACATCGGGCTCATTTTGACCGGTTACCAGTATGTCATGACAAATGGGCAGGGTCTGCCTTACATGTTGGGTAATTACGACGACTCACAGGTTGAAGGGCTAAAGAAACTCGTCGATACGGCGCACAAAGAGGGCGGCAAAATCGCTGCTCAGCTCGTCCACTGTTTAGCAAGGGCCAACACTAAGCTCTTTTTCGGGGAAGGCGATGAATTATGGGGTGCTTCCGCCATTGCGTATTCTGCGGAAGATCAAGTCCCCAGGGAGATGACCCTGAAAGATATCGCCAGACTGGTGGAGGCTCATGCTGCTGCAGCGAGGAGGTCTCTCATGTCCGGCTTCGACGGTATTCAGATTCATGGCGCTCATGGGTTTGGCGTCAACCAGTTCCTCTCTCCTGCATGGAACAGGCGCGGCGACATGTATGGCGGCAGTCCTCAGAACCGGTATCGTCTGGTTGGAGAGATCCTCGAAGCAATCAGAGGAGAGGTAGGGAAAGATTGTCCAGTCATGTTCAAGCTCAGCGCACAGGATTTTGTCGGAAACGGTCTGGAGCTTTCCGAATCGGCGGAAATTGCGCGACGTCTCGCCGATGACGGAATCGATGCGATCCAGGTAAGCGCGTGCTGCTCGATTTCGAACCCGGATAAACATTGTGCGAAGAGTTTGATTTTTAAAGAACAGGATGAAGCCTACCTGGCGGACTTTGCCCAGTACGTTAAAGAAAGGATCAAGGTTCCAGTCATAATTGTTGGGGGCATACGGTCGGCGCCCGTAATCGAGCGGATTCTTAAGGAGAAGCAGGCGGATTACATTTCCATGGCCCGCCCGTTTATTCGCGAGCCGAATCTCATAAGGCGATGGAAGGGCGGAGATGCCGCGAATGCAAAGTGCATCTCATGCAACCGCTGTTTCAAGACAGGTCTGGAGGGTCTGGGGATTTCGTGCTACTGGGAAAGGAAGCTCAAGGAAGACAGCCGCAAGACATAGACGCCAACCAGTTAGAATGGTCTCACAGGCATTCCCACTTGCGTGTTTTGATTGGGATATTTATAATTTATGGACTTTGCGCGTTTTAAGAGCTTTTTCGGGTTGAATCTGATTCCGAAAGGCTCGGGATGCGCCGGTGATCAAGTTTACACATTATTCAGGTTTTTATGTCTAATCTCCAGCCTAATTGAAGGAGGAAGGAAATGAAGGTTTTTGTGGGTGGCGTCGCCTCGGCGTTTCTTGGTCTTCTGGGCATCATTATCTGGCATCATGCTGTTTTTAGAATCATCCTGGGCGCGATTCCCCTTATCCTGCTGGTCGGCGGGTTGATGGCCGCATATCTTGGCTACGATGAGGTAAAAGAGAAGCTCCCCTTCCATAAAGCCGGGGAAAGCCAGGGACCCACAAGCGACGCCAGGCTGAAAGAGGAAGCCGAAAGATACAAACAGGAAGCCGAAAGACTCAAGAGCGAGCTGGACAAGAGCAAAACCAGCTAAGAAGCTCCGGCGGGTAAAATAAGGCTTCCCCCTTCAAATGAGGGGGCGTTGTGTATTGGCGGATGTAAAATGAGTTTCGCATCCAAAATCCTCGCCCGCTCAACCATTGAACCGTTCTGGAAACAATCTGCTCATAAATTTGAGTTGGATCCGTTGCGTAAGATTTTGGCGCATGAAATGAGTGATCGCCGCCGTCGATAACCTCCAGTTCCCACGGGACAATCACCTTTGACAATACTTGTCTCAGGAGTTGCAGGTCACAAAGCTGGTCCCTCGTTCCGGCGAAAAAGAGCATTGGAATGGGAATCTCATAAAGATGCCCGTCCAGGACCCGGTCCTTCCTGCCTGGGGCGTGCAGGGGATATCCCAGGAAATTGAATCGTAAAGTTAGATACCCCTTTTTTGCCAGTCCATCACCCAAAAATGAGAGCATAGGGTGATTCATGTCATTTCCGGCGCCGTGCGCTAAAAGGATTCCAGTGTCCGCGCCGGAATCGGGCATAGAGAGGGTCCCTGAGACTTTCTCGGGCTCAGTGACCGGGATGGTCACCACCTCGCTTATCATCGGAAGGTCCTCCTTTGACGGTAGATGCCCCGCAGCGCATCATGTCCCCTCAGTCCGCGTCGGGGGCCATGTCAGAGTCCACATCGAGGAAAGTGTAGCGCACCTGCCTGCATGTGAGGATCAGAGAATCGGCCGTGGTCTTCAGGTCCGTGCGCAATGGCTTCACGGACGTCACCCGCGCTGCCGTGGCGCCCCTTTGCGACATGCGTAGCGGGATGTGATAGTCGCCGTCAACGCATATCGCCGCGTCAGCGCCGGCGACAAGGTACACAACACAACCCTCCTGTGTTTCATTCTGAGCAGTGACAGCGGTGTCGCCGGGCAGGTCTACGAGGGTTGTCATGCTGTTCCAGTTGAAGAAAACGCCTATTTTGTAGAGGTTAGTCTGGGAGACCTTCAACACCGTTTTCTTATTCCTGTCTATGATGTAATAGACGGGCGCATCTTCGCCTTTCACCCCGATGATAGTCACTCCATCACTGTAGGTTTTGATGAATCTATCTGGTGAGACATCGACCGAAAATCGTTTTTCCCGGTCCGAATGGCAGGTCCCGCTGATGGACAAATTGATCGGCGGCTTTATGATGTCCCGTATGCGGAGCGGTTCTGCCGATACATGGGCTGCAGGCGCCAGGAAGGCGGCCAGGCAGCACATGGGCGCCATAAGGATGGCCCGAATTGAGGTCATCGCAGCAATTCGTATTCTCCGTGGCCGGTTGGGTGGCATGGTCAAACCTTCGGCAGCGGTACCGGGGATGATGGCGTTACTGCCTCAGCGCCTTTGCGTAATCGAAATAGGTCACGCTCTTTCCGGTGGAATCTTTGACGGTTGAGGTGACAAGCTCTGTTTTGTAGCTCGATTTTCCGTGGTCGATCATGCAGTTGGCGTTCATGATAGCCGTTGGTTTATAAAAGGTCAGGCCCTTTACGGGCCCGGAGGTCAAGACGGAGCGCGGGAGAGTGACCCAGACTCTCGTGCGTGAATTCTTGATGGCCTCATACAGCACTCTGCCGTCGGTATTCGGGAGATTCAGGCTGAGCAGGTGGGCGATCGTGGGCGCCACGTCGATGTTGCCGGAAGGGACATGGTCGTGAAAACCGGACTTGAAGTCGGGGCCGGAGGCGATCAGGGTGTTGTGAACATCCACGGGGCTGAATGAGCCGTGCATACCCCTGTTGCCTAGCATACTTTCGTATTCGGTCCCCTTCATGCCCTGTACGGCAGCGTTTTCGTTGTAATTGTAACTGACTATGATATCGGGATTTCTCCCCGTCATCTCAAGGTTGACCGTGCTCATTTTGAATGTTCCCCGGACAGCGCCGTAGCTGTCATCGACAAAGATGGCGCCGAATTCTTCGCGCGACTGCAAAAATGAGACGATGCCCTTGACCGTGTTAACGTTCTTGTTCGCCACATACAGGTAATCGCTTCCTCCGTTTGCGGCTATGACCACAGCGTCCTCGGGCGGCGGGGCCGGAACGACAAAGCTTCTCGTGTTATACTGGTAGCCGGGTCCCTTGCCGCACACCGTGCCCTCTGTATCGGTCAGGGTGGGGTAGACCCGGGCGCCCTGCGGCAGCATACCGGACATGACCGGGTCTTTTATGCAGCCGGAGCCGTCGTAGACGTTCGCCGCTATGCCGTTATCGGTGAGAAGTTGAGCGAGCCGCACGTCGCCCGAGACGGAGTAGCCGCCAACGGGGTTCGCGCCTGTCGTCACTGCCGCTCCGCTCCGGATATCCCGGAGAGGAAAGAGCGAGACGTCGCCGGCTACCGAACTATGACCGTGGTCTGAGACGACCATGATATCGGTGTTGTCATAGATTCCCAGCGCTTTGAGTCTTGTGAGCATCCGGCCGAGCATGGCGTCCATCCCGGCGAGGGAGTCCGTGCAGGCTGCGCTGCCCGGGCCGTACAAATGTTCGGTGGAGTCGGGATCGCGGAACCAGATGACGGAAAGGTCCGGGTCCTTATTGGGAAGGATGTAATTCAGGTACGTGTCGAGCATATAAAGATCAGCGCTGTAGAAGATGCTGGTCGTGCCCGCTGTGGGGTCCAAGGTCACGCCGTCGGAAAGAAACGATTTTGCGCCGGAAGCGGTCGGGCGCCCGTTATTGGCGCCAAGCTTGATGCCGGGCCACATCACCGGCGTGTTTTCGGGGAGAGGATAGCCGTTGTTCTGGAGTTCGGCAGCAAGCGGCTCAGGGAATGCCATATTCTCGTCGATGCCGCACCCTGCGCGCGTCAGGTCGAACATGAAGGCGGCGCCCGATTTGCCGACTATACAAGTCTTGAGCCCTTTAGCCTGCGCAGCTTCCAGCAGGCGAGTGACCAGGAAAAGGTGTCCGCTGTAATATGCGTTTAGTGAGGTCAATATGTTCCAGTCTTCCGTAAATACCGGTTGGCTGAAATGGACGGGCCTGTTTGAGAAATCCTTGCCTTGGAGGGTGTTCGGTCCGAGCCAGACCCAGTTGCCGTAGAAACCTGATTTACCCGGAAAATCGCCCGTGTTGATCGATGCGGAGTTCATCATAGTGAAGGTGGGATAAGTCGAATGGTTTTTATGGAAGAAAACCCCTCCCTGAGACATTCCCCAAAGGTTCGGCGTAGTTTTCGGTGTGACGCTGTCGGGTCTGAGCCCGTCCCATACGAAAAGAATGACCTTCCGTTGTGTCCCCGCGGCGGCGGGATCGCTGTTGTGGACTGAGAGCAGCATAATCCCGCACAGCATTAACGACATGCATACAAGGTTCGGTCTATGTTTCATGCTGCTGCCCCTTCCGGCGAGCGGTCCGATTGACGGAGCCCGGGCGAGCAAATAAACTCGAAGTGAACAGCCGGGAGGTCCGGCGTTGACATTGCTGTGTTATTCATGATGAGTGTGTCACTCAGTTATTACGTAAAAGTGACAGGCCGGCCGCATTTTTGTGACAATTGCGCATCCAGGATGTGGGCGCGCCAAGCTAATGTGAATCAGAGTTATAATCGGGCGGCACATAGGACATAGAGCGGCTGACAAAACCGGAAACGAAAAGGAAGGCGCCGTGGATTGGGACCTCAAGGGTAAAGTGGCGATTGCTGCAGGCGCCGGTAAGGGTATAGGAAAAAGCGTCGCCGGGTCGCTTGCCGGGGAAGGTTGCCGACCGGCCATATGCGCAGGAGACAGAGAGTCATTTTCCCCGGGCTTCACGAACTCCTCATCAGTTGTTTCCGGATGACCGGTTAGAACGCTGCCCTGGTTTTGACAATTGCTCCATACCCGCTATCGCTCACCCTCCACTGTTTGTCCTTCTCGGTGTAATGCCATTTCTGGGTGAAGGTGACGGTCTGCACGGTCGGCGATTCGAGGCGCCAGAATTGGAAGTGCATGATTACGTTGGCCCCAGCGCTCTTATCCGTAAGTTCGACTTCCCTTAGATTGAACTCTACGATACGAATCTTGCCTTTAAATTTGTCCACCTCGACCCAGAACTGTTCTTTTTTGTCCTTAGGCACGAAAGCGGCCGCCCCCGTATAATCCTCCCATCTGAAGGCGCTGTTGAAAGCATCGACTGAGACCCTCAGCGAAGCTTCGAGTTTCTTGTCCAGCTTTTCCTGCTTTTCCTGGCTGCCTGTAGAGGCGCATGAGGCCACGATCAGCGCCAGAAACAGGATAAAAGGGCGCCAGAGTTTTCTTCGACTGGTCTTTCCAGTTTGTGTCATAGTCTCTCCTAAGGTGAAATTCTCCTGCGCTCACCCGACTTTCCGGATGGATAATCTGTTATTCTCATACAGAAGAATCCCCCAATCAAGCTAATTTCATTTCATTTTTTGTGCTCAAAAATCTCCTCCCACGGTTTCATTTAAGTATTATTCGCACGTTTAATCGGTTAGAATAGCGCTACCTGAATTATCCCCACACAGAGCGAATTCAATGACCCAATACGTCTGGTGCAAAAATGAAGAGTGCAGGATTCCTGCATTCCGATGCATCCTGTGCCGGTTGGACTGCTATGAAGTGCGCGGGCGCACCCGGGAGGGTGAAATAAGCCAGGCCTTCGAGTTGTTAAGGAATTCCGGAAGATTCAAGGAGAGTTTTGTGATGAAACGCAAGGACAATACCGAAGTTGTCAATAGCCAGCTTTCCTTTTTTGAAAGGAACGGAAAAGAACAAACCGTGGAAACAGCCGAACAAAAAAATGGCAATAACGTTTTTCTTCTGGACAACGGCAGGATCGAACCTTTTTCCTCTGATGCATACACGGCTTCCACCCTTTACCAGGCGGTCGATTCCTTCAGCGTCGAGTGCAGACTGGTTCGGCCCGAAGAGCCGGGAAACATGGTTTTCGAAGGCAAGAGGCCATCGAAAAAGACTGTGCCCATCCTGGTCAGGAAAGGCGGAGAGTGCGTCCTTTTGGATTCATGGGAAGAGCTGGAATCGGAGCCCTCCCGGCTTGCTAACGTCCTCGAGGTGGTCGGAGCATTGCCTGTGAAGCAGGTTTTCGTTCTCAAAAGGAAATAGGTCCGCAATCTCGCTAACGCATCACGGCCGGTTCTCGATGGCGAGCGACAGAGTGGAGTTTGTGCTCGTCGTGGAGTCGAATTCTGCTTTATGACTTCGATTTCAAAGAGAAGCGGCCAGAGCTTGCCGGTAACGAAGATCCTGTCTTTTTCCGCATCGAAGGCGATGCCGTTCAGGGCCTCGGCGCTGCTTCCGGGCGGCAATTCCCTGCGCAAGGCCGACATATCTATCCAGCCGGTGACTTCGCCCGTTTTGGGGGATATCATTGCTACGAAATCATCATGCCAGACGTTGGCGAAGATTTTGCCTTTTATGTATTCGAGCTCATTTAAGAGGCTGACCGGCTCGCCCATGTCCAGCACGCGCAGCGAACGTTGCCGGACCAGTGTTGCAGGATCCAGAAATATAAGCTCTTCAGCGCCGTTGCTCATTACCAGGCTTTTTCCATCATTGGTCAACCCCCAGCCCTCCCCCGAATAGCTGAATTCCCGTTCGAGCGCAAAACTTTGCAGGTTATATACGAACCCTTTTCCAGAGATCCATGTGAGTTGGATGAGATCCCTATTCCACAGGGTCAATCCTTCCCCGAAGAATTGGAAGGGCAGGTCGTATTTTTTCAACACACGGCCGGTTTCCAGTTCCACCTGGCGCAGACTGGACTTGCCGTTCAATCCTGTGCTTTCGTAAAGGAAGCCATTGGCGAATATCAGCCCCTGGGTGAATGCGCCGGGATCGTGAGGATAGCTCTTGAGGATTCTAACCTTAAACAAAGGAGCAAAATGATGTTGGGCGGAGGATTGGGGCGCGGTTTCCGCTTCGCGCGCCAGTGCGGACTCGATGCACAACCCCCGGGCCATTCGGGGTGAGGTTTCCTGCAGGCTGATTCCCAGGAAAAGGTTCACAAAGAAACAGAACAGTGCGGCAGCGCATTTAAGCCTGATATTTGCGGCCATTCACCGGGCTTCTTCCTACGCTGTGGTAGCTGAATCCAAGCTGCTGCATCGCGGCCGGTCTGTAGACGTTGCGAAGATCGACGAACACAGGGCTTTTAAGAGCGCTTTTAATGCGAAGCAGATCGAGCGCACGGTATTCGTTCCATTCGGTCATCAGCACCACGGCATCTGCGCCCTGGCATGCTTCATACGGAGTCGAGCAAAATTTTACGCCGGCCAGCAATTTGGCCGCTTCGTCCATCGCCTGGGGGTCATGAGCGCGAACCGATGCGCCGTGTTCAACCAGCTTGGAGATAATGGTAATGGCCGGAGCGTCCCTCACGTCGTCTGTTTCAGGCTTGAATGCGAGGCCAAGGACAGCGACGGTTTTGCCGCTCTCATGTCCGCCAATCGCCTGCCGGATCTTTCGAGTCATGCGCGCCCTCTGCGCGGCATTGACTTCGATTACCGCCTCGACAATTCGGAAAGCCACCCCATTTTCCTGGGCTATTCTGAGCAGGGCCTGAGTGTCTTTGGGAAAGCACGAGCCGCCATAGCCGGGGCCCGCGTGAAGAAATTTTTTCCCTATCCTGCCGTCAAGCCCCATGCCCCTGGCTACGTCCTGGACGTTTCCGCCGATTTCCTCGCAAAGGTTGGCGACCTCGTTTATGAAGCTGATCTTTGTGGCCAGGAAGGCGTTAGCCGCGTATTTTATAAGCTCCGCCGTCTCGATTGTGGTTATGACAAAGGGGGTTTCGAGCAAATAGAGTGGCCTGTAGACTGATTGAAGCACCTCTTCGGCCCTTTTGGAATCCAGTCCCAGAACGACCCGGTCGGGACGCATGAAATCGTTGATAGCGGCCCCCTCCCGAAGGAACTCCGGGTTGCTGGCAACGTCGAAAGTGGCCGAAGGATTGGTTTCGGAGATAATCCTTTTGACCTGCGCGGCAGTGCCCACCGGGACCGTGCTCTTGTTCACCACGACCGTGTAGTCGCGAAGATGAGGCGCCATCTGGCGGGCGGCTTCATAGACATATGAAAGATCCGCATAACCGTCACCGCGCCGCGAGGCCGGGGTCCCCACCGAAATGAACACCACTTCCGCCTCGGGAATGGCGGGGTCGTATTCGGTTGAGAAAATGAGACGGCCCGCCTGCGAATTCTTTTTTATTATTGCCTCAAGGCCCGGCTCATAAATGGGGATTTGCCCTTCACTAAGCCGGATAATTTTCGATTCATCATAATCCATGCAGGTGACCTCATGCCCGAATTCGGCAAAGCAGGCCCCGCTCACCAGTCCAACGTAACCCGTCCCGATGACAGCTATTTTCATGGAATGACCTTTGCGTGCGTTGACATAACGGCCCGCAGGCCGAAAACGAATCGAGCCGGTCCACTAAATTCCTGACTCGGCGGTGATTTATTTATCAATTTTGTGAAGGAAACACAAGAATATCTATTGCGCCTGAGGGGAAAGCCGTTCCTTGAGCAAGGTGAACCGTGACTGGATGCGGTTGTTTTTAACCGCGATCGCGAGCGCTTTTTTCGATCCCACTATCACAACCAGTTTCCTTGCCCTGGTTACCGCCGTATAGAGCAGGTTGCGCTGCAGCATCATGAAGTGTTGGGTGAGCAGAGGGAAGACCACCGCAGGGTACTCGCTCCCCTGTGACTTGTGAATGCTTATGGCGTAGGCGTGAAGGAGTTCCTCGAGTTCGGAAAAATCGTATTTTACGCTCCGGCCGTCGAATTCAACCCGGATTTCCCCGTTTTCATGATCGATCCTTCGGATGCGGCCAATATCTCCGTTGAACACGTCCTTGTCGTAATTGTTCCTTATCTGCATGACTTTGTCGTTTATACGGAAAGTGCGGCCTGCTAATTCGAGCGTTATTCCCCTTGGATTGAGGGCGTTCTGAAGGACGAAATTAAGGTTTTGCGATCCCACCTCTCCACGGTGCATGGGACTCAGAACCTGGACATCCTCCATGGGGTCGAGCCCGAAGCGGCGCGGAATCCTTTCAGTGCAGAGCTGGACTATCGTTTTCAACGCCTCTTGCGGGTCTTCTCTATTTATGAAGTAGAAATCCTGTTTTTGGCCGCTGTCGGCCCGCAGGTCGGGAACGGCCCCCTGCCGGATGAGGTGAGCGTTTGTAATGATCCGGCTTTGGCTGGCCTGCCGAAATATCTCTGTTAAACGGATTACCGGGAATCTGCCCGATTCGATAATATCGCCAAGCACCTTTCCCGGACCAACGGACGGAAGCTGGTCGGAATCGCCCACCAGAATTAGAACTGCCTGAGAAGGGAGCGCCTTGAGCAAGTGGTTGGCAATTACTATGTCCATCATGGAAATCTCGTCCACGATCAGGAGGTCGGTGGGAAGAGGTTTGTGCTCGTTTCGCTGAAACCCGCCCAGTTGGGGACTGAATTCCAGTAGCCTGTGAATTGTCGCGGCTGGATGCCCGGTGGTCTCTGAGAGCTTCTTTGCGGCTCGGCCGGTGGGCGCCGCCAGGCTGACGCGCGCCCCGATACGCTCGTATATGGCAAGAATTGCCCTGACAAGGGTGGTTTTGCCCGTGCCAGGTCCTCCCGTTATTACGATAACTTTTTCGCGGAGGGCCTGCTTGACCGCTTCCTGCTGAAGAGGCGCCAGCGAGAAATTCAGACGCCCGCGGACCCAATTGAGAGCCTCTTGTGAATCTATCCTGGGTTGCAGCCTCCTGTAACGCCGGATGGCGTCGAATCGTGCGGCGGCGCCGACTTCAGAAGCGTGCAGGGGGCGCAGGTAGATCGCACGCTCATCTTCGAACTGCCCGGAAGCGGCAGGCGGAAGTTTTTCCTCTTTTATACGCATGTCTGCTCTCAGCCGGGACAACGCTTCTTCCAGGATATGCGTTTCAATCTGGAGTCTGTTGCGGCACAGTTCCATCAGCAAAGAACAGGGCATGTAGACGTGTCCCTCTTCGGCAGACTCATGCAAAACAAAAAGGATGCCCGCTTCCGCCCTCAACGGGGAGTCGGCTGCGAATCCGAGGTTCACGGCGAGTCTGTCCGCAGTGAGGAACCCCACTCCAGTAATGTCCATCGCCAGGCGATATGGATTTTCCCTGACGATATCGACAGACTGCTGCCCGTAATTCTTAAAAATACGGGATGCGAGGACCGCGCTCGCCCCGTTGGAGCGCAGGAAGATCATTAGCGTGCGGATTTCTTTTTGCTCCCCCCATGCCTTTTGTATCTGCCCTACGCGGTATTTGCCGATCCCGTCGATCTCGAGGAGGCGCTCTACTTGACTTTCGATGATATCCAGGGTTTTTTCGGCAAAACGCTTTACTATGCGTTCGGCCATCTTAGGTCCGATCCCGCGTATAAGGCCCGATCCCAGATATTTCCTTATTCCCGGAACCGTTGACGGCGCAGTCGTCTCGTAGCGATCGACTCGAAACTGTCTGCCGAAACGGGCATGGGCGCTCCAGGTCCCCTCCATCAGAAGCGTCTCGCCAGGGCACAGTGAGACAAAGTTTCCAACTACCGTGACCAGGTCCCTGTATCCGGGAGCCTTTATCTTCACCACGCTATAGCCATCCTCTTCGGAGGTGAACGTGATCCGTTCAACCAGCCCCTGAAGCTTACCGCCGGTATTTTTGAGCGAATTCTGATTTTCCATCGCAAATAGCTGACAAGAGAGGGTGAAATGTTGTATAGTTTAAGGACAGGTTCCTGGTATTTGAAAAATCCCTATAACTTGTTAACATAAAAGCAGGGGGAAAAACCAGGAAAGACCATGGGCTTTGAAAAACCTTTTCGTCCTGTGGCTTTTCTAATTAAGCTTAACCTGTCCAGTGAAACTGCGAAGCCCCCAATTTTGGCTGGCGGAGAGATTGCCCGATGTCTCTTTACATTAAAACCGACGATTACCGCAAACACGGAATAAGCAAATATTCCGACCCGGCCCTGATAAGGGCGGTAGTGCAAAAGGAGCTTAACATAGACCGGGTGTTCGTTTCATTTGTAAACAAACATGAATATATCAGGGTGGATTTCCTGCGGCCAAGACCACACCGAAGGTTCAACAGAAGACCAAGCAGGCGTGCCTCCTCCAAGTAAGAACAGGGGCGTCTTCGGGCGCCCTTCTTTTTGCCGCTGAGGCATCCTCGGCAATTGTATTGTCTCTTTGCAGCCGTCAAGTTTTCATTATCCAACGTTGACATCGCCTGGAACTGTGATGACGCCGGAACTGCGGGTCTTTGCGTACGGGACCCTGAAGAGGGGCTTTCCAAATCATGACGCATACTGTGCCGGTGTGTTGCGGACCTCTCCAGCATGGCTTCAGGGAAAGCTTTTCAAGCTCAGTTCCGAAATTCCCGCGATGACTCTTCCCGATGAGGACATCCTCGCATACGGGACAGCCGGCGTGGCCGCTGATATTGAAACTCAGGAAAAATTCGAGTCTTTTTTAAAAAGCAGGCAGTCCGGAGGCCCGGGATCGTCAGGCGCTTACAGTTGGGGGAAGGTCCGGGGAGAGTTGCTCATATTTAACGATCCCGAAACCAGGCTGCCGCTCCTGGACAGCTTCGAGGAATTCCAGCCCGGGTGTCCATCAACTTACATAAGGGCGCTTGTGTTCATAACTCTGCCCGGCGGCTCGCAAACCTCTGCGTGGACTTATATTGCCGGATTCGATCCCAAAGGGCTTGAAGAATACGCGAAGGAGAGCTGGCGCCACAGTCCGTCTCATACCAAGATCAAGACCGGGCGGGGATAATCCCAGCCCCTACAGCATTGTCGCGCGGCTTGTGCGTCGGGGAGGGCTTTATGCCCTCCCTTGTGGCGCCCGATTTGAGCGCAACTCCGTCTAAGATGACGGATATTGGATATCCAAGCCCTCAGGGCCGGGCGCCTCATCCCAAAAGATGCGCGGAAGGGGCTTGCCAGCTTGATTGCTTCGGGCTCACCTGCTCTTTTTCATAGCATAGTCTTTGGGGACGATAAACAGCGCCGGGTCCAGAGACTTCTGCTCGATTTTTTTGAGCGTGCTTTCAAGAGTTCCGCCCATGACATGATTGACGGTGTAAACGGGGAAACCGCCAAGCTTTTCGACAATGCCGGTAAAATCGATCTGCCTGAGCATTGGATTGCGCTCCGCGATGGCGCCCACTTTAGCCCCCAGGGCCTTCAGCTCCTGGTAGCCCCGCACATCTTTTGAAACCCAGTATTCTCCGTTCATCACCGCCATACGCACATTATACTTGCGGCACTTGTAGCCCGCGATGGTTTTCAATTCATCTGTAGGAGTAACCTGGGTCCCCATGACGGCCCCCATTATTTCGGCCATTTTCTTCTGATCGGAAGCGGCCACCCCGGGAAGCCCCGGCAGTTGATTTAAATTCAGCTCACTGAAGGTTTTTGTTTTCGTGTCGAGCGAGTAGAGCTCCATGGCGTTGTAGTCTACGATTATTACCTTGGCGTCACCCAATTCAACTCGCGAGGCGTTGGAGGTGAAATAGTTTTTCTGGATCGAGGCGCCGTCAGGCTGGTTTGGAATATTGGTGGAGACGGTTTCAGCTTCCCAGTAAAGATCGGCGTTGGTCGAGGGAGCGCATAATCCGGTAAAAAGGGCCATAATACCCAGGCACAATGCCCATTTTTTTATCCTCATCCGTTTCCTTTCATTTCTTCCAGTAAACTGATTTTGAGTATCCGGCATCACGCGTAGCTGGACTTCATAATTTCCCTGAAGATGATGAGTTTCTGGACGTCCTGAGTGCCTTCGCCCAGCGAGGAGGCCCATGCGTCCATAGGGTATTTGTGGATGGGGTGATCGAACATAACCGAGGCCGCCCCGAACAGGTCCGCCGCCCAAGTTCCGACGGCCCTCGCCAGGTCGACGGAAAGATATTTAGCGATTGAAGCCCCCAGCCTGAAATCGAGCCCCTGATCTTTTTCCCAGCAGGTTTTCCAGAGTATTAACCGGGCTGCTTCGATTTTGCTGTAAAAATCGGCGGCCTCGAATGATTTCGCCTGGAAATCGATCAATCGCTGGCCGAAAATCTGCCTCTTTTTGGCATGTTCGATGCCGTTTCGGAACGCCCCTTCGGCCGTACCCAGAGTTAGTGCGCTGATAGTGATTCGGCTGTTGGTGAAAATCTCGAGCACCTGCTGAAGTCCTCGTCCCCGCTTGCCGATCAGGTTGGCCTCCGGCACGAAAACGTCACTGAGCTGAATGCGCGTGAGATCGGACGGAATCCAGACTTCCTTGTGGAGCTTGGAGCGGGTGATTCCTTTGGAGGACAGGTCGACGAGGAACATGGAAATCCGGCTGGTTCTGGGCGCGTCCGGGTCCGAGATCGCCGTAATGAGGGCAAGGTCGCTTATATAGCCGTTGGTCACGAAGGATTTGATTCCACTTAGTGTCCATCCTCCGTCCACTTTTTTCGCCTTTGAAGCTATTCCTGCGACGTCACTTCCGGCGCCCGACTCGGTATTGCCGAGACAAATCAGGGTTTCGCCTCGAGCGGCGGGAGGAAGGTAAAGGCTTTTCTGTTCCGGGCTCCCGAAAAGAGTTATTCCCTTTGCGCCCAGTGAGATTTGAACCAGGACGGCCACCCCTACGCCAGGCGAGACAATCCCGAGTTGTTCCTGCATGAGGGCCGCTTTGAGCGCCTGGTGCTCGCGGTAACCGTTGCCGTCCGGTTCCAGCCCCAACCAGTTATGGGCGCCAAGTTCGCGGAAGAAGTCACGGGGGACCTCCTTTTCGGCGGACCATTTACTAAGGTTAGGGGTGAGGCGTTCAGAGAGGAACTTCTTATAGATCTCAAGATTTTCTTCGAATTCGACCGGCATTCGGAAATCCATGGTAACCTCCTGTTGCAAAAAGTTTTGGTGGGCTGCGCTCCGCTTACGCCCGGCACCCTGCCTACAGGTCTTTTCATTGTTTCAGGACAGCCCAAAGGGACATGAATAACTGTCTCGAATTGAGCCCCCGGAATCGATGCGTGCTCCCGGTTATTCTGCTGCTTGTTTCGCTGCCGGAATCACCCCGGTTGCTGCTCCTCAATCACTTTGCCGTGCGCGGCTTCATTGCATTTAACCAACGAAACCGTAAATTTGGCCTTTGAGTCGTATTTGGAAAAAGAGAGCGCGCCGCCCATTTCCTTAAGGAGCTTAAATGTCGAGGAAATCCCGGTCCCCTTTTCGAATGGCAGAAGCATAAGCTCGGGGTCCCAGAGTTTTTTCCCCGCGACCGGGCTGATCATGTCCACATAGATGCTGTGCTCGCCGTAATAGGTCTTCATAGTTATCTCTTTTTCCAGGTCCATCATTTCCACGGCGTTTCGAATCATTGCGACAAAGACCTGGGTGAGCAGGGCCGGGTCAACGTGGGCCGTAGGCAGACCGGGATAAAGATTCAAATTGATTTTCACTTTATCTTTGTTCAAATCCGGACCGAGGATCGCGACCGAATCGGTAAGAATCTCATTCACGTGGCATTCTCGCGATTTCATGTCCACCGGGCGCAGATAATCGCGCAGCCGGCTGAGCATTGTTTCGAGCCGTTCGGTTTCCTTCAGGATAATCTCGGCCTCCGGAGATTCGGGATATTTTTTCTGCAGCCTCCGCGCAAAGCCGCCTATTGAAACAAGCGGATTCCTGATCTCGTGAGCGACTTCAGCAGCCGTGGCGCCCAGCGTCTTGAGCTTCTCTCTTTGCACGAGCGCAGCTTGCGCCTCCTTGAGTTCACGCGTGCGCTCATGCACCATCTCCTCGAGATGTTCCCGGTATTCCCCGAGTTCCTTATCCGCTTTTTTACGTTCGGTTATATCCCTTATGATTCCTACGTGCCCTCCGACTGCGCTCTCAGGTCCCTCGATGGCCGAAAAGGTCCCCTCCACCGGGAAAACTGTTCCGTCTTTTTTCTTCAATTCCAATTCCATCCTGATGGGTCCATGTTCGAAGGCGGAATAGGCCAGTTTCGCGAACTCGATGAAGCTTTCATCCGAAGGGTGTAAAAGTCTTATAGACTGCCCGATGATCTCTTGACTCGAAAAGCCGAAAAGGTTTAGAAAAGCATGATTGACCGAAACTATATCGCGGTTCCTGTCCACCATGAAGATAGCGTCTGATGTGCCTTCCGCAAGGGCTTTGTAGAGTTCCTCCGATCTTTCCAGGGCTTCTTCGATGCGTTTGCGCCCGGAGATATCCGCAACGAAACCTTCTATTCCGAGTAGCCGGCCGTCTTGAGAGTAAATGCCCAGGCCCTGCTCCCGCACCCATTTAATCCGGCCGTCGGCGGCCTGGATTCGGTAGATCAGCTTGAAGGGCCGCCTGTTGGCCAAAGCGTCCTGGGTCTTCGACCTGACTGTCTCGCGGTCTTCCTCCAGAATCAGGTCGGTGAGCTTTCGTTTTTGACTCAATTCGGAAATGGAATATCCCGTCAACTCAACGGCCCCGGGGCTGACGAAATCGAGCGGGCGGCCCTCGCCCTTGCAGCGGTAAACCATTCCCTGAAGGTTCTCAAAGAGCGTGGATGGAAGCTGTTGGCTTTCAGAGAGCGCTTTCTCGGACTTTTTTATGGAGGAGACGGTCCTGCTGGTGAGCAGATAGATGAACAGGGCGGAGGCGCCGACGAAAACCCAGCCTTTAACAGTTTGCGCCGCGAGCGCCGCCCTGGATTGGCCGAAAATCAAATCCACCACCAGATCGGAGGAAACGATCCACAGCGCTCCGGCTGCTGCATAGATCAGCGCTATTCTGAGACCACCTTGTGCGGGTGATTGTCCTGGTGTGGTTATAATCTCTTTCAATTGTCCCCAGCGACCTTTCGCCTCCAATTCCGGACACGCGGCAAACCGTTCTTCAGATGTCTTGTAAGATTTGCAAAGGGACTTTGCAAGGGACTTCGTGGCGTTGGGAAGGAATCAGCCTGATGGAGTTCAAAGATAGTCGTGAGGCGGGGTGGGCGCCAGAGGGGCGACTCGCGCAAGATGACGCTCCCTGGATGGTTCGGCGAACCGGGCTGCTTTGGCTGGCAGTTGACGACAATGACAAGCCTGACCCGGGCCGGTTGTTGGAATTCAATGCCGGGAATGCTTACTCTAATAGAGATGGTCCGTAAGATTTCAGGGACCATCCCCTGTTTGGGCGCCATGTGCTTTGTCCGGCAGGGTTTGCCCTGAGATGACTGTCTGAGAGTCTTTTTTACGAAGCAAGAAAGGTCAGGAAGAGAAACAATGCCTCTTTATGAATATAGATGCACAGAATGTGGCGACACCTTTGAAAAATTGGTTTTGAGCGCAGGTGAGCCGATTAGTTGTCCGAAGCGCCACGGTAGCGTGGAGAAGCTGATGTCGTCGTTTAGCATCGAGGCGCCCGACGAAATCTGCGCCAAACTCCCCCGAGGCGAACAAAGGGAGCATTGCGCCGCGTGCAACCGGGAGCCTACCCAGCGCCCGTTGGCAGCCTGATGCAAGCTCTTTTTTCTAAGACCCGGTTTACACCGCACTCGCCGGCGTCATATGGAGCGGAAGGAATCGATTGCGTGGATTCCTTGCCGGTACAGGTCCGCCTTACTTTCGGCGTTCACATTGCGTAGAGCTTTTCGCCCGTTATGACCCGCACATCGTTGTCCTTCAGAATCCTAAGCGCCTCACCGAGATTGTCGAAGCGGAATATGAGCACTGCGTTGGCGCCGCTTTGCTGGACAAAAGCGTACATGTATTCAACGTTGACGCTGGCCTTTTTAAGAATGCGCAGGATATGATTAAGCCCGCCCGGCTGGTCGGAAACCTCGACTGCGGCCACCTCTGTTTTGGCCACTGCAAAGCCGGCCTTCTTGAGTTCCGCCTTTGCCTTGTCGTGATTGTTTACGATCAGGCGCAAAATGCCGAAGTCGGAAGTATCCGCAAGTGAGAGCGCCCGAATGTTGATATTGGCTTCGGTCAGGATCCTGGTTACCTCCGCAAGCCGCCCCGCCTTGTTTTCCAGAAAAACGGAAATCTGTTCCACATGGTCCACGGACATCCTCCTCTTATGACAGATTATTTAACAGCACTGCTATGAAACGAACTAAATTTTCCGATTGTCGATCACCCGTTGGGCCTTGCCCTCACTTCGGGCTATTGTCTTGGGTTCCACCAGTTTCACCTTGGCCGACACTCCCAAAAACTCCTTTATGTTCTTTGAGATCTTCTTTTCAATATTCTGTAGAATGCGGACCTCATCCGAAAAGAAGGACTCGGCGACCTCGACCATGACCGTAAGGGTGTCGAGGTTATCCAGGCGATCGACTACGAGCTGATAATGAGGTTCGACCTCCTTCATTTCCATGAGCACACTCTCGATCTGCGAGGGGAAAACGTTCACTCCGCGGATGATGAGCATGTCGTCGGTGCGGCCGCTCACCTTTCGCATGCGTACATGAGTACGGCCGCAAATACAGGGTTCACGGTTAAGCGATGTGACGTCGCGTGTTCGGTACCGGATGATAGGGAAAGCCTCTTTGGTGATCGATGTAAACACCAGTTCACCCTGTTCGCCGTTGGGTAGTGTTTCGCCGCTTTCCGGATCGATTATCTCGGGTATGAAATGATCTTCAAAGATGTGCAGCCCGTTCTTGGCTTCCAGGCATTCGATGGAAACGCCCGGTCCGATCACCTCGCTTAAACCATATATGTCAATAGCGTTCAGGTGGAGTTTCGCCTCAATTTCGGTCCTCATCTCTTCGGACCAGGGTTCGGCGCCGAAAATACCCGACTTGAATCTAAGAGTGGCGAAGTCCACACCTATTTCCGCTGCGACTTCCGCCAGATGAAGGGCGTAGGAGGGCGTGCAAGTCAGGATCGTCGGACCAAAATCCTTCATGATGAGTATCTGGCGCTTGGTATTTCCCCCGGATATCGGGATCACCGATGCGCCCAGCTTTTCAGCCCCGTAGTGTACTCCGAGTCCGCCCGTGAACAGGCCGTAGCCGTATGCGTTATGTATGATGTCGCCTCGAGTCGCGCCCCCTGCCGCCAGAGATCGAGCCATCAGTTCGGACCACGTCTGGATGTCCCGTGCGGTGTAACCCACGACCGTCGATTTCCCGGTTGTCCCTGAGGAAGCGTGAATGCGGACCACGTTATCCATCGGGACCGCGAACATCCCGTAAGGGTAGTTGTCCCGCAGGTCCTGTTTGGACGTAAAGGGAAACCGCTTCAAATCTTCCAGGCTCTTTATGTCGGACGGCGTTACAGCGGCTTCATCGAATTTGCGGCGGTAGAAGGGAACCGTGGCGTAAACCCTTTCCACAGTTTCTTTGAGGCGGCGTAGTTGAAGAGCCTCGATCGCCTCCCTGGGCAGTGTTTCGAATTCAATGTCATAAACCATCCCCGGACTCCTCCTGCTACTGAGAATACCCTGAAGGCGGGTAATAAAAAAGGCTGTGGATTGGTGGAATCCACAGCCCCGGAAAAATGCAAGCCATGGCCCCGGTCCCTCTTCGCCCGCCCATGGCTGTTATCTTCTAGTTCAGATCGCTTCTACCTTTCTCCCACGGGCAGGCTTTCAAAATGAGAACCCGCTAAAAAAGAGGCTGAAGTGGAAAAACCTGCTTCGCATAATCTCCTCAAATCCCGTTGAAATTATCTGCGAATCAATATCTAATCAGATCCGGATTGTCAATTAAAATCAATTACAAAATACTTTTGAAGACATAATGTCGGTGCGCTTCCAATGGTGGCGGACCCCTTTGGGAGTTGGCGCCGTAGAGCGCAGCGACGGAGTTTAGCTGTTGCGGATGTGAAGTGTGATGGATTATATTTTCGCCAATTTATCGAATTCAGCGGCAAAGGGGTAGATGGGATGAAAAAGGATGAGTGCGTAAGGCACAAGCTGGACGACATGGTCGATTGCATCCGCAGTCAGTCCGGTCTCGAAGGGAAGATGGAAAACCAGCGCAACACTATGGTTGAAAATCATCCTTATCTCATCGGCTATATTTTTTTGATCGGCCTCGCCGTAACCTTCACTCTTTCTCATCTGGTGGTTTTCGCAATATCTTTCCTTTTTCTGTTCTTCATATCTGATTTCATGACCAGAGACGTCCACAAGATCGCCCCCTTCGTACCAAAGGCTGTGCTCTTTTCGGTCCTGTACATCCTGGTCATTTGGGCCATCATACTAATTACTTATAAAGTCGTTCCGATGATGCTGAAGAACCTTCCGGAGCTCTCAAACCAGCTCCAGATTCAGATTGTAAAAGAGCTCAAAGCGGCAAGCCAAAGATGGAACCTCCCGGCATATGTGGACGTCGATGAATTGAAAGCCTCGATTTTAAAGGCCAGCACGGGCATTTTGCAGTTCCTGGCGACCAGTCTGACTCCTCTTTATAAAGGGTTCATTCAGTTCGTCTTTGCGCTGGCGATCAACCTGTTTTTCTACTTCGAGTCCGAGAAGGTCGAACAGGCATTCACCCGAAATCCGGACAGCCTTATGACTTTTTTGTTCAAGTTTGTACAGATGAGATTGAGAATATTTTACGTCTATTTCAGACGGGTCATGGGAGGGCAGGTGATTATAGCCATCATCAACACCCTGATCTCATCTATTGTGGTTTTCGCATTGCATCTTCGTCATCCATTTTTGATGATTTTTGTGGTCTTCTTCTGCGGACTTTTCCCGGTGGTGGGAAATCTGATGTCGAACAGCGTCCTGACGATAAATGCGTTCGTAGCTTCAGGAATGGGGGGAACGTTAGTCTGCCTGCTCCTGCTGGTTGGAGTTCACAAACTGGAGTACATTCTAAATTCCAAAATAATCGGCGGGATCGTGCATCTGCCGATGGCCGTTTCCCTGGGCGCGCTGATTTTTTGTGAGGTGCTGCTGGGAATTCCCGGCTTGATTTTGGCCATACCCCTTGTAGTCTTCGTTCGACATGAGTTCGAGCACATCCGGGGACTTCCTCCAAATCCGCCTGAAGAAAATGCTGCGCAGGGGGGGACGCAAGCCACAATTTTATAGCGCTGCAGCAAGCTGCCGGTGTCGTTTCAAGCGCAAACCGGCATTAGTCCGGGAACTAATTCTGCTCAAACGTCTATTCAAAATCAATTTGAAATCACGGATTCAGGGACGCAAGAATGCTTGACGATAGCCCTTGGTCTCCTTACGGTCCTCATTCAGTCGTCATTCGGCGGAGCGCGATCTCTTACGGAACCAATATTTATTAAATCCGAAGGAGTTCTCTCGTCACGTAATTGCGAATATGGGGCAACTGCCGAGGCGCCCGGCGGAATCTTCCTTGTGAAAAGCTGACGCATCCTCTTGATACCGAACTGGTAATTATCGCAGTATTCTTTCCTTACCGGGGCTTTGGCCTTTAAGTTGATCTTCCAACACGGAGTGCTTAGTGCAATGGTAAGGATTGAGTCGAAAAAAGGGGCGTAAGGAAAGAACTGAGTGCAGTGAAGGAAAAGAAGAGCTGCTATGGCGATGGCGGTGGCGCTATCGCGAATTGGGAAAGGTAAGGGGAAGAC
Source organism: Syntrophobacteraceae bacterium (assembly GCA_003165235.1). Taxonomy (GTDB): domain Bacteria; phylum Desulfobacterota; class Syntrophobacteria; order Syntrophobacterales; family Syntrophobacteraceae; genus SbD1. The sequence continues at coordinate 12,510 of PLSV01000337.1, read as the reverse complement.
CATGAATGAGTTTCGTACCGAGACGGATAGCCTGGGGGAGGTGCGGGTGCCAGCCGACAAGCTGTGGGGTGCGCAGACACAGCGTTCGCTCCAGCACTTTAGCATCGGCGACGACCTGATGCCGCGCGAGCTGATAGACGCCTATGCTATTTTGAAGAAAGCTGTGGCATTCGCTAATGAGAGTGGCGGCAGGCTTACAAAGCAACAAACGGATTTGATTGCCGGGGTTTGCGACGAAATTCTGGCCGGAAAGCATCGAGATCAGTTTCCGCTTCACGTCTGGATGACAGGCAGCGGCACTCAGTTCAATATGAATGTCAATGAAGTGATCTCCAATAGATGCTGTCAGATAGCCGGTACGCCTCTAGGCAGCAAGTCCCCGATCCATCCGAACGATCACGTGAATATGTCGCAGTCCACCAACGACACATTTCCATCCGCTATGTACATCGCCGCCGGCATCGGAACCGGGCAAAGGCTGGCGCCCTCGGTAGAGGCGTTGCGCGACGCCATCGCGGCCAAGGCCGAATTGTGGAAAGACATCGTGAAGATAGGTCGCACCCATATGCAGGATGCGACGCCGCTGACCCTCGGCCAGGAGTGGTCAGGTTATGCCGCTATGCTGGACGAGGGCCTTCAGCATGTCGGGGACAGCCTTACAGGCGTCTGGAATCTTGCCCTTGGCGGCACGGCAGTGGGAACCGGGCTCAATGCCGCGCCCGGATTCGCCGAAGACGCCGTTGCCGGGATTGCACGCCTGACAGGGTTGCCATTCGTAAGCGCGGCCAACAAATTTGCCGTACAGGGCGCCCACGACGCTCTGGTAAGGCTCTCCGGCGGGCTGCGCAGCCTGGCCGTTTCCCTTTATAAAATTGCAAACGACATCCGTCTGCTGAGCTGCGGGCCACGGTGCGGTTTTCACGAGCTGAAAATCCCTGAGAACGAACCGGGCTCTTCGTTCATGCCCGGTAAGGTGAATCCGACGCAATGCGAGGCGCTGACCATGATCGCGGTGCAGGTCATGTCTAATGACGTCGCCGTGGGCTTCGGCGGGGCCTCAGGCTATCTGGAGATGAACGTCTACAAGCCGCTTATTATAGCCAACGTCATGCAGTCGGTCCGCATTCTCACCGACGGCTGCCGCAACTTCCGGACATTTCTGGTTGAAGGAACGGAACCGAACCTGAAGCAGATCGATCGCTTTGTCCAACAGTCGCTGATGTTGGGCACGGCCCTGTCTCCAGCGATCGGCTACGATAAAGCCTCAGAGATCGCCCACTACGCAAACGACCATGATATGACACTGAAGGAGGCGGCGCTAAAGCTCGGCTACGTAAGTGAGGCCGACTACGACCGGATCGTCGATCCCAAAAAGATGGTCCGTCCGTATGTGGCCGGCCGATGAATAAGTACACGCGGGAAAATCGTTCTCCGAAAACCCTGCTTGAAGCGCCGGGAGGCAAGACACGACACAGAATCAAAATCCTCAAAAAAAGCGCGGCGTCGAGATCCTTCGTGACCCGGCTCTTAACAAATCGACTGCTTTCACAGATGCAGAGCGAGAGTCGCTCGGCATCGTGGGGCTGGTCCCTGAAGTGACTGAGACCGAGGACATCCAGTTACGCCGGGTGATGCTCCAGCTTGGACACAAAACTACCGACCTCGATCGCTACATTTACCTTGTGAACCTGCTGGACAACGATGAGACGCTGTTCTACCGGGTCCTGATGTCAGACCCGGCCCGCTTCCTGCCCATTGTGTACGACCCCACAATTGGCGAGGCATGCCTGAAGTTCGGCCACATTTTCCGTCGTCCCAGAGGGATGTATTTATCCATCACCCGCAAAGGCCGTGTGAAGGAGATACTCCAAAACTGGCCGGTCAAAGATGTGCGCTTCATCTGCGTGACGAACGGCGGCCGGATTCTGGGACTGGGCGATTTGGGCGCTAACGGCATGGGCATCCCCATCGGCAAGCTCCAGCTCTACACCGCAGCGGCAGGTGTGCCTCCCCATGGCCTTCTACCCATGTATCTGGACGCAGGGACGAACAACGAGACATTGCTTCATGACCCACTATACGTGGGACTGCGCCGCCCGAGGCCTTCGGCGGAAGAGCTTTACTCCTTTGTTGACGAGTTCGTGGACGCTGTGCAGGAAGTTTTCCCTCTTTGCTGCATTCATTTTGAGGACTGGACTGGCAGCGACGCCGTCCGCCTGCTCGCCCGGTATCGAGACCGGGTGTGCTGCTACAATGATGACATTCAAGGCACGGCAGGGATCGCCCTGGCAGGGTTCTTCAGTGCATTGAAAATCACCGGAGGAAAACTCAAAGATCAACGCATCCTTTTCCTTGGAGCTGGTTCTGCCGGCATTGGAATAGCGAACCTGATCGTCTCAGCCATGACTCTGGAAGGAGTCTCGCTGAAAGAAGCACAGGCCCAAATTTCACTGTTCGATGTGAACGGACTGCTTGAGGCGAGTCGCAGGGACCTCTTCGATTTTCAAATGCCTTACGCCCATCCTCAGGCGCCGACGAAGGACTTTGCGACCGCGATACGCTCGCTCAGGCCAAACGCCATTATCGGGGTTAGCACCATAGGCAGGGCTTTCACTCAACAGGTGGTGGAGGCTATGCGCCAAATCAATGAACGTCCGATTATCTTCGCCCTGTCCAACCCCACAGACCACGCAGAGTGCACTGCCGAGCAAGCCTACAACTGGTCGGAAGGCAAGGCGATTTACGCCGCCGGTGTGCAGTTCCCGCCGGTTCGGTATGGGCAGAGGACCCTGTTGCCTGCCCAGGCGAACAACTTGTATGTCTTCCCCGCTGTGGGGATGGCGATCTACGCGACACAGGCCAGGCGGGTCACTGATGAGATGTTCGTAGAATCCGCCAGGGCCGTTGCAGACCAGATGACCATGGACCAACTCGATCATGGACTCCTGTACCCACCGCAGTCGAATATCCTTGAGACCGAGGTGAAAACGGCCGCAAGGGTGGCGAAGGTCGTATTTGAGAACAAGCTTGCTCGGGTCGAACGGCCGTCGGACCTGGAGGCGCTCATTCGGGGCCACGTTTACAGGCCCAAATACTGCTCGCTCATTTAGTATTGAGTTTATGCGCAGTTTAGCAATGTGACAGATAAACTCTCAGACTGACCGGAAAAGAATCTTAAGAGACCGGAACATTTATAAGCAGGATGAAGGGCCGGGGATCGAAATATGGCGATACTATCCAAAGATGGCTGCATCCTGTTTATTACCCGCATGTTGCGCTTATTCGCATATGGTTCTCTTTCCGTCATACTATTGATCTACCTGGCGCAAATAGGCCTCAGCGATGCGCAAATAGGCCTTTTATTGACCCTTACTCTTCTCGGGGATACGATTATCTCCCTTTGGCTTACGACAAGGGCCGATCGTGCCGGCAGGCGGCGGATGCTTCTGGCCGGAGCGGGCCTTATGGTTTTTGGAGGGACTCTATTTGCCGTGACTTCAAATTTTGCGGTCCTGCTGATTGCAGCGATTATCGGTGTGATAAGTCCCAGCGGATATGAGGTCGGTCCGTTTCTGTCCATCGAACAATCAGCGCTGTCAAGCATCATTCCAGATGAAAAACGCACTAACATCTTCGCCTGGTATAACCTGGCCGGTTTGTTCACCACCGCGCTCGGCGCCTTTGCTGCCGGAATACTGGTCCAGCTCTTAGAGAATGCGCATATAACTCCTGTTGCAAGCTACCGCATTATAATCGTCGGCTATGCCGTCATCGGTATTTTGCTGGCCGCCCTTTTTTGCGTGCTTTCCCCCCTTGTCGAGGTCCCCGGGGAAGGCTCGCGCGAAGTTCCGTCCGAGTTCAGGAAGCGCTTTGGCCTTCATCGGTCCCAGAGCATCGTGTTCAAACTTTCGGCGCTGTTTTCACTAGATGCGTTTGCGGGCGGCTTCATTCTGCAAAGCATCTTGGCCTACTGGTTCTACAAGCGTTTCGGGGTTCAGCCTGCCGTGCTGGGCGGCATCTTTTTCGGGGCGAACATTCTCGCGGGAGCATCGTCTCTGTCGGCCTCCTGGATCGCATCCAAGATAGGACTCGTCAAAACGATGGTCTTTACCCATATTCCTTCGAACGTCCTTCTCATGCTGGTTCCGCTCATGCCGAATCTGCCTCTGGCGATCACCGTGCTCTTGCTGCGTTTCAGCATCTCGCAGATGGATGTGCCAACCCGGCAGTCGTATGTCATGGCTGTGGTGGAACCCGATGAACGCTCGGCCGCCGCCGGCATCACCGGAGTCGCCAGAACGGTCGGCGCCTCCCTCTCGCCGGTATTCGCAGGACCGTTGCTGGCCAGCGCAGCGCTTGCGAGCATTCCCTTTTTCATCAGCGGCAGCCTTAAAATAGTCTACGACCTTCTGCTTTACCGCAGTTTCCGGACTATCCGGGCGCCTGAAGAGAGCGAGTGAATTGTCATCGCTCAAACAAAGGTGAGCCCATTATCAAGATTATCAGGGATCTCGATTCGGCCCTTATGGGCTGTGACGATTTTCTTTACTATGGAACGCCCCAGGCCTGTTCCCTATTTCTTTGCAGTGAAAAAGGGCAAGAAGGCGCCTCCTTTCTTCTCAGGCGGAATTCCGGGGCCGTGGTCTCCACTTTGTCCATGTTCCAGGCTCATATAGTAAAATGCATTGAATTCAACATATTGGCAACAAGCATAAACTTTTCAGTATTTAGTATTACCTATTGGATTGCTGTCAAGGAACTGAAACGTCAGGCTACCATTGGTATTTGCATAGACCATCTACCCAATTTCATGTCCCCTAAAATGCCCCTTGACTCGTGCTGCGACCGTCGGTAGCATGCGAACTCTATGTGAGGAGTCTTCAGCAACGCTAGTATATTGTCAACTTAATTAGTAATAGTTGGATAATGCCTTTGCAGCTTTTGTCGTGCTTTAGTTTTGGTAAAACTCCATTTGACAGTAGCTTTGATCCTGTTTCGCTCCTCAACCAATGCATAAACTTCGTTTTTAAGCTCTTCTAGGGTGGCAATGCGGCGGTCGAGGCATTGTTTCGAGATTACTGATAGCCCGATTTCTGCCATGTTCAACCAACTGGCCTTCTTGGGAGTGTAGTGAAACTCAAATCTGGAGGCCAGCCTTGATCTTCCGCAGGGTTGAAAACCTTGTAGAAGGAGCCTGGGTTGTGGGTTGCGCCACATCGCCGATCAGCTGACAGGGGCGCTCGTCAAAATCTATTCTTGGAGGTCCTGGATCGTAGGGCAGTTCATGCTGATGGAGCACATCTTCCATGCGCCAAATGAACTCCGGGGTTATTCGACCAATGCGCCACATCTTTTTCAGATGCGGCTTCAATTCGTTTTTTTTAAAAACTTGCGTACGCCTTCGTGAGAGATGGTGTCGACTAACTCAAGCTCCACAGCTCTATCGGCCAGCAGCCGCAGTGTCCAACGTTTTCGGCCTTCGGGCGGGTCTGAACAGGCAAGAGCCGTCATGTGCGCCGCCGTCAGGCCTTCCAGCTTGGGAGGTTTTCCAGATCGCGGTTTTTCCTCCAAGCTGTTGATGGATTTTTCATTGAAAAAGCGTTTACGCACCTTGTGTACAGTTTGGATGCACACTTGCAGCGCTTCTGCGATCTCCCGGTCTTTTTTCCCGGCATCGGCAAGCAATAAAATGCGGGCGCGTGTAATCTTCCTGGCCAGTTTGCGTCCACTTTCAACCAGGCGTTTAAGCTCTCTGCGCTCCTCATCTGTAAGCTGGATATGGAATTGTTTATTCATAGTTGTTGCCCCCCTCAGGAGGCCTGACATAACATACTGTAACTAAGTTGACAATGTACTAGATAGTGAAGAGAGTTCGTTTTCCACCAACAATCAAAGGGGTCATTATGAAGAGTTCGAATTTTGCCGTGCTTGCGTGTATTCTGGTCTGCGCCTTTCTGGCGGGCGGTTTCGTTGATTTGGCTTCCGCCACCACCACCCCGAAAGTAACCGTCACTCCTTCAAAGCCGGCGGTCAAATTGGGCGGGACGCAGCAATTCACAGCCAAGGTCACCGTAATCAAGGGAGCGACCTTTACCTGGTCGCTCGACAACACTTCTCTCACTAACGGCTGCACAATCAGTTCAACTGGAAAGCTCAGCGTCCCCGGCACAATTACGCCCGATTCATTTATGCCCGTGGTCACAGCGACAGTCACGGGGTCGTCGCCACCCGTTTCCGGCACAGCCACCTTTACCGTAATGGATCCGATTCCGGCCCCAGGGCTTTTCATCGGCACAGTCTATTGCACAGGGGGGTCGTGTAACGGAGAGGCATTCGATTTGGCGATGAACGTCAAAAAAGGCGGCGCGATAGATGTGCTGGTGCTTAACGGCACATTAACCGGTTACGAGACGTTTCCCGGGGCTATCATCCTGAAAACGAATACAGTCCATGGAACTTACAAAAATTCCTCCGGAACCTTCACCGCTCTCGGCCAGGTTGAATATAACGGCGGAACAGCGGAAGTCATGACAGGGAGCTTGCACACCGCCGGCGAGATTAATCCTATTGGCGTATGGACAGCCACTCTGACGAGCACGGTGGCCGCCAAAGTTGGGACTTTTACGATTTCCGACAAGTCGCTTTTCGGGGTAGTTCTTAACGGCACATTGGCTGGAATGGCCATTCCCCCCAGCACAAACGCTTTTTTCGGTATCGTTGAAATTCCCAAGTATAATGTTATCGCGCCGGTCAATGGGAGCTATGACCAATCATCCAATAACATAACTTTCAACTCCACCATTAGGGATCACAACGTCAGCGGGACTGGGACCATGTCGGCCAATGGCGACGTTTCCGGAAATCTGGTTATCGAGGGGAAAACTGTGGGGACCTGGGAGCTTCACAACCTTTAGTATGCTGAATCGGGGCGGGGCCGCACGAAGCCGGCCCCGCCCTTTCCTTTCTCGTCACCGCCAGGAAGATGTGAGGGATTTTTCGAAACCCGAGCAGGACATCGCTCACATAAAAGCCCGAGGAGATCGCCTCATGGAACCACTGCTCCTGGCTGTAGTTGGCTGCCTTAAGCTGCTCGGCATAAGGCCCGACATAGGCGAGATGGGTTCCATCCTGATCGATTACGCCCAAGTCGATAAAAGTCTTGGAGTGGGACTGAAGAGCCTGCAAAACCGTATTCAGGAAGGCTTCATCTCTTAATCTGTCGATCTACTCAACACGGGCGACAGTGATGAGCTGAGCGATTCGTTCATTTAAGAATGTCTCCAGATGGGAGCTTCGATTTTGAACTCGAGCCTTTAGCGACTCGATGACATTTTCCCTATATGCCTCTTTGTACTGATGATAAATGCTCGCTCCCAGGCACAAGATGGGAACAATTGAAAAGAGCAGCGTCATCAGAATTATCTTGGTTCGAAGCTTTTGAAAGCTCCCTGAAATCATGTGCCCCCCTATCCGGATGCGGGTGTCGCGCACCAGTGTGAAAGGACCGCTGGATCTGCTTTCAAACCATAAAGAGCAAGGCAATCACAACAGCGGCCGAGACAACGGTCCAGCGCAACACGATCGGCGGAATCCAGGCTGCAAGGCGTCCGCCCAGGACCCCGCCTATCAGCGCGCCAATAGCCATCACCAGCGCTACCGGCCAAATCACCTGCCCTGAGAACAGGAAGAAAAAGGCGGCCGCCAGATTGATACTGAACGCTAGAACCTGCTTGAGCGCATTCAACCGCGTGAGTGAGTCATCGAGCACGAGTCCGAGCACCGCCAGTACGATCACGCTCAAGCCTGCGCCGAAATACCCGCCGTAAACGGCGGCCAGGGCTACCGGCAAAACGATCAGAGCTTCGTGCGCTTTTGACGATAGTGAGCGTCCGCCGCGGCGCGCGATCCAGGCGCGCAGAGGCTCCTGAGCGGCGAGCAGACAGGCGGCGAGCAATATCAGAAACGGCGTCATCGAGCGAAACAGATGTTCACTCGTGTTCAAGAGCAAAACTCCGCCGGCGACACCACCCAACACACCGGCGGGGGCGAGGCGGCAAAGGCGTTTCTTGTCCCCATGCAGATCGTTTAACTGCGCGAGGGTCCCACCCAGGTAACCGGGGCAGAGGGCCACGGTGTTGGTCACGTTCGACGCCACGGCCGGAATGCCCAGGGCAATCAGCATTGGGAAAGTGATAAGAGTTCCGCCACCGGCAAGCGCATTCACCGCTCCTCCCGCCACAGCCGCCAGTCCAACGAGACCAAACTCCAACCCTGTCATAGTCTTTTTCTTTCTTGGCTCGCCTTGTATGCGCTGAACACCGCAGCTCCGGAGGTGTAAAAGGCGTCCTTGCCGACCAGGCCGGTTATCCCAGACCGTTCCAGTTGGGCATAAACCTCACTCGAGACTTCGAAAAATATCAGCCTTATACCCTGCTCCCGGAGGAGGGCGTAGATGGAGCGCAAAGCTGCGGCCGCCGTGTAATCGATGTCATCCACGGCGCCGGCGCCGATGCAGAACCATACCAGGGGAGGTTTCGCCTCTTTGGCCAGCCTGCTGACCTCCTCGAACATCTGTTCGGCATTGGCGTAATACATGCTGTGATTGAACCGGTAAGCCATCAGCCCCGGGAGCAATTGGCCCTGACTCGCCACCGGCTCGATCTTCCAGCCTTCAGGCTGGGCCGCCACGATCACCGCGTTTTTCGGCCGATAGCCGTGCCGGGTGTGGCTCACAAGTGACAGGAACATCGCCGCCAGGATACCCTTCTCCACCCCCACGAGGACTACGGTGGCAGCGGTAATGAGGGCCACACCGAACTCTGCCGGCCGTTCGCGAAAAATCTGCCGCATTCCCGACACGTCAATCAAATCAAGGCCGATCAGGAAAACCACGGCGGAAAGCGCCGCGCCGGGCATGAACTCCAATGGCCCGGTCAGGAAGAGGAGCACCAGGAGGACAATAACGCTGGTAGTGATTTGCGCCAACTGGCTGCGCCCTCCGGCGTTGTCAACCACCTGCGTCATGGTTGGGCTGCCGTTGACCACAAAAGCGCCCGTTAGCCCGGCACCCACGTTGGCGAGGCTGAGACCAATCAGGTCAACGTTCTCGCTACAGCGTTCGTTGTGACAGGTGGCATAGGCTCGCGACGTCGCGGCGCTCTGCGCCAGGATTACCACAAATATGGAGAAGGCTGTGGGCAGGAGCTTCATGAGGAGGCTGACGCTCAGGTCCACGTGGGGCAAGCCCAGCGCCGGGATGCCGCCGGGAACCGGGCCGAGGATGGCGACTCCGTGGGCTTTCAGGTCGATCGCCCAGCTTACGGTGATAGCGCCGATGACCGCGATAAGAGGGCCGGGGAGTTTACTGGATATTTTCCGCGCGCCGAGAATGATGATGAGAACGGCCGCTGTCGTTATCAGGGTGGACCAGTTCGACTGTTGGAGATGCTGGAAATCGTGAATTAATCTGCCCAGGGCGCCGTGTCCGCCCCTGGGCAATCCCAGCATGCCTCCCATTTCACCGCAGGCCACCTGGACGCCCACCCCCGTCAGAAAGCCGATGAGCACGGTGCGGGACAAGAAGTCCGTCAGGAACCCCAGGCGAATCAGGCGGGCGATGATAAGCATCACTGCGGCCATGCAAGCCAACACACCGCATAGGGCCACGTATTCGGCCGAGCCCGAGACGGCCAGGCCGGCAAGACCGCCGGCCAGAATGGCCGCAGTGGCTGAGTCAGCCCCCACCACCAAGTGGCGGGACGAGCCGAAGATAGCAAACAGGGCCATAGGGATGAAAATGGTGTAAAGGCCGGTGATCACCGGGGCGCCGGAGATCATGGTGTAGCCCATGACCTGAGGGATGGCCAGGGCAGCCAGGGTCATGCCCGCCAGAATGTCGGCGGGCGCCATGGACCGATCGAAAGGCAGGATCCCCTGGAGCACGGGAAACCGCACGCCTTGGGTCTCGGTCTGGGATGCGCCTGTCATTGTTATTGTCTCGGCTCCTCTCCAGTGGCGCCGCCCCCAAACGGGCAACCGGCCGGCTCCAGTGCTGCAGGCCGCCCCTTCCACGCGCCAGTGCGGCGGGCGGCCGGGAGTTCATAAATACCACGACGCGCAGCCGGGATGGTATCGTCAGATACTTCGACGACCTCGGTCACGCGTGTGGGATCGTGTAGCATCACAGGATCGCCCATTTCTTTACGTGACCTTCGCTCATGGTGTATTTTGAACCGTCGGGATTCTTATTTTTGCTCTTTAGGTAAGAACCCTTGTGGAGGTGGTCAATCCCGTCTTTTGCCGGTATAATCCGCTGTGGACACTTAGTGATATTTCTCAGGATTTGTTATTGGCAAAGAATTCCGAACCGTCGAGTCAAGGAGGAACCAATGGTGAGCTTGAAACCGGGGCTGGTTGGGGAAGCAACACTCATCGTGGAAGAGAAGCATACTGCGTATTACCTCCGGAGCGGAGGCGTCCATGTGCTGGCGACCCCAATCATGATTGCTTTGATGGAAGAGGCCGCGCGCAACCTGGTTGATCCTCTGCTCGAGCCGGAAAAACTAAGCGTCGGCACGTCCCTTTGTGTTAAGCACCTGGCCGCTACCCCAATAAAGATGAGGGTGACGGCGCGCGCAGAGCTGCTGGCTGTTGACGGCCGCACACTCACTTTCCGCGTGGAGGCTCACGATGAACGTGAAAGGGTGGGTGAAGGCGTTCACACCCGCGCCATAATCAGCCTGGAACCTTTCCTCGCTCGACTCCGGAAAAAGACAAACGGCATGGGTTGAGGTCACATCGAAGCATCAAAAAAACATCGGACCCAAGCTAAAGATACGCTTTCAAATCCATGTACTTAAGGAACTCCTCCACTACCTTCCTTTTATCTCCATGAATGTATGCGATAACATCCCTCAGCCGCTCGTAGACATCCATGGACATTCCCGTAAATTGAATCCCTATGCCCTTGGGAGCAAGCCTCACTACCTTCGCGCTCAGAATGACGTTCACGTCGGGTGGGGGATCGTGCAGGATAATTTCGATTTCGACCTCCGTGTCCTGCTCGATTCTTTCCTGCGTATTGATGAAAGCGCCGCCAAGGCTCAGATTGTTAATTGTTCCCTCGATCCGGGCATCCTTAGTTTTTAGTATAGTTTCCGATTTGAAGGGAACCCTTACAAATGTCCTCCTCTCCACTTTCTCCATCGCGGGCTCCTTTCGGCCGACAGACATTGAAACGTTAATCGGCTGTTTAGGGGGCGGCGATTACTGTAAAATCAAACATTAGTGAAATCTCACTCACACCCGGGATGGAGACTGCCGAAAAATCACGCATAGGTCTTGCGCCCTATGCCGGAACTCCTAAGTTCCATCTCAAGGCGCTGAATACATCCCCGTTGTTCTGAACGTCACAAATGCGGTATGAGAGAGAAATCCGTTTGAATTTCCAGATCCCGGTTCCCCTTCAGGACGTAGGCATGGCCAACATCAGGAGATTTCAACGGCATGGAGATCGCGCAAAGAGACCTTACCGGCCATCCCTGCTTCTGGTGGGCCATCGAGCCTCGGATGTCGGGTTTTGGCAGGGGTGGCGACAATCAACCGCCTGCAAAGAAAGGCTGCAGGATTTTAGAATCGAAAGCGGAAGGAAAGAATGGAAAACGAACATAGCGAAAGAATTCTGGTCGTCGATGATGAAAAAGAGATGTGTTTAATGCTGCTTAAATTCCTTCGGCAGGAAGGATACAATTGCCAGAGCGCCACAGATTCGGCCCAAGCATTTGCAATCCTGGAACACAATGATTTCGACCTGGTCATTTCAGACATAAGAATGCGAGGAATGAGCGGTCTGGAGCTTCTCCGGGAACTACGCCTAAAGCATCCAGGGGTCGATACCATCATGATGACTGCATTTACGAGTGAGCACAGCTACAGCGACATCATCCAGGCCGGCGCAGCCGATTTTATCGGAAAACCGTTTAATTTGGCGGAATTGAAGGCTAAGATAGAAAGAGTCAATCGGGAACGAAGAATGCTGAGGGAGCTTCAAGAAACTAACACTGCCCTCGACGTGGTCCTTAAGCGGGTTGAGGGAGACAAGGAGAAGCTCAACGCCGATATTTTGTGCAATCTGCAGCAAATGGTTTTCCCTTATTTAGACAAATTAAAGGGTAGTCGTCTGGATGAAAAGCAGAGGGCGTACGTAAATATTCTGGACGTGAATGTTTCGAAGATAACTTCCCCGTTTATGAGGGGCCTTTCACAAATGCGCGCAAATCTCAGCCATATGGAAATCCAAATTGCAAACCTCATCAAGGCTGGAAAGGATAGCAAGGAAATAGCCGATATACTTGGCGTATCGGTAAACACCGTCACGACCCACCGGTACCATCTGCGCACGAAACTCGGATTGAAAGGAAAGAAGGTCACTCTAAAATCCCACCTCAAATCCATCGATTTTCTGGTGATGTAGCATCACCAATTAGAGGCTCATCCGGCTAATGAGTACCT
>PLSV01000051.1 GCA_003165235.1 Syntrophobacteraceae bacterium | reverse complement strand
ACGGCCACCCTGCTTGCCAACGGGCAGGTGCTCGTTGCCGGGGGGTATAACGGAGGAGTTCTTTTAGACTGTGAGATCTTCAATCCGTCTACCGGAGCGTGGGCAGAGTCCGGAAGTCTCATTACTGCGCATGAATATCAAACGGCCACCCTGCTTCCCAGCGGGCAGGCACTCGTTGCCGGAGGGTATAGCGGAGGAATTCTCTTCGACAGTGAGATCTACGATCCGTCTACCGGAGTGTGGACGGAGACCGGAAGTCTCATTACTGCGCGTGAATATCAAACGGCCACCCTGCTTCCCAGCGGGCAGGTGCTCGTTGCCGGAGGGTATAACGGAGACGTTCTTTCAAGCTGTGAGATCTTCGATTCGTCAGACATGGCGCCCGGAGCCCCGACAGGGGTGAGTGCAAAGGCCGGCAATGCCCAGGCAAAGGTCAGCTTTACGCCCCCCGCTGTAAACGGCGGCAACGCGATAACGGGCTACACCGTGACATCAAACCCCGGCGGCATAACAGCCACAGGTTTGGGAAGTCCGATAATCGTGTCAGGTCTGTCCAACGGCGCTTCCTACACATTCACGGTGACAGCGACCAACCAGATTGGGACCGGCCCGGCCTCAACGCCTTCAAACAAGGTAACGCCCGCCACAGTCCCCGACGCGCCGACAGGGGTAACCGCAACGGCGGGCAACGCCCAGGCGACGGTCAGCTTCACGGCCCCCGCTTCAAACGGCGGCTACGCGATAACGGGCTACACCGTTAAATCGAACTCCGGCGGCGTCAAAGCTGAAGGCCATGCAAGCCCGATAACAGTGAAGGGTCTGCGGAACGTTACAGATTATACATTCACGGTTACGGCGACAAACAAGATTGGGACCGGTCCGGCCTCAAGTCCCTCCAACAGTGTAATGCCTCTCGGAGCTCCGGGTGCCCCGACAGGGGTGAGCGCAGCAGCCGGCAATGCAGAGGCGACGGTAAGCTTTAGGCTGCCGGCAAATGACGGGAGCACAATAACGGGTTACACCGTGACATCGAATCCGGGCAGTATAACAGCCACAGGTTTGGGAAGCCCTATAATCGTGTCAGGCCTGACCAACGGAACTGCCTATACGTTTACGGTTAAGGCGACCAACGCGATTGGGACCGGTCCGGCGTCAAGTCATTCAAACAGCGTAACGCCTGCCACAATCCCGGATGCGCCGGCAATCGGAACGGCAATATCCGGCGACGCCGAGGCGACGGTTAGCTTCACGGCCCCGGCCTCAAACGGTGGAGATCCCATTACTTCGTATATCGTGACACCGTATATTGGGACATCCGTAGGAAAGACAACCTCAGGGCCGCGCAGCCCGATAACCGTGAAGGGTCTGACCAACGGCGTTTCCTATTCATTCACTGTGACGGCGACCAACAAGATTGGGACCGGTCCGGCCTCAATGCTTTCCAACGAGGTAACGCCTGTCACAGTCCCCGGCGCGCCAACAGGGGTAACCGCAACGGCCGGCGCCGCCGAGGCGACGGTCAGCTTCACGGCCCCCGCTTCAAACGGCGGCAGCCCCATTACCTCTTACACTGTGACATCCAGCCCCGGAGGAAAGACAGCCTCAGGGGCAGACAGCACTATAACGGTGACCGGGCTGACCAACGGCACTGCCTATACATTCACCGTAAGGGCGACCAACGCGTTCGGGAACGGTCCGTGGTCAAGTCATTCCAAGAGCGTAACGCCCGCCACAACCCCCGGGGCGCCCTTGGATGTAAAGGCAAAAGCCGGAAACGCCGAGGCGACTGTCAGCTTCAAGGCTCCGGCTTCAAACGGCAGCGCCATAACGGGCTACACCGTTGCATCGAATCCATCGGGCGGTGTTGACGCCAACGCCGGAAAAACTTCAACCACTCACATCGTGAAGGGTTTGATCAACGGCACTGCCTATACATTCACGGTAACTGCGACAAACAAGACTGGGACCGGTCCGGCCTCAACCTCTTCAAGCCCGGTAACGCCCCAATAGTTTATAAAAAAAGTGCTGCTACATGGGCAAGTTGCCCTCGATGATTTTGGGGATGGCTGGCCCAAGAGCCTCTAAACTGGTGAAAATGGTGAGTTCCAGATGAATCAAAGAACTTTCTCGCAAAAGTTGGTGAGAAAGGCTTTGTGAAGAAGATAAGCTCAAAGAATGTGGATTCGAATGACATGGATTTAAACTGATACTATGAGCAATCACTGAAGTACTGAAGCAACTGAAGTCTAAATCCACCTTTTCTTTATATATCATTATCGCCCACCTGATGTCTGAGGATTTCTTCTTTGTGAGGTTGTCACCCAAAGCCTCAATCCGTAGAGAGTGTGGAAGAGACTCCTTCCAGCCTTCCCAGTGTCAGGGTGCAGGGTGTCTTTGGACTGCGAGGGCGGGGGAATGATATCGAGTTCCTCGTAACTGGAAACCCTCCCCAAGATGGAAAGGACATAAGAGGAAAAGGAGTCACGGAGAATCAAACGGGTGTCCCGCTGGGACATGATGCACTGCGGTGAAGGAGGTGTATCCTGAAATTGTTATAACCGGTCCCATGAACCTTTCTCTTGCGTTTCTTATTAGGATGTCGGATAATTCTATGGGCCTTCATGGTGTCCCAAAAACTTTTTCGAGTAGAATCCGATCCTCAGATTGCGGGTCGGATATATAGCGCTCAACTTGATGCGTTATTCTCCCTCACAATGCCCGGCGCCAACTCAAATTCTCAGTTCTTGATCTCTACCTGAAGGCTCCCTGGACCAGACATCTTCCAGCCATTGACATGATGCTTTTACCGTGATTCGGACTGCTCCAACAGGGTTCGAGCCACCATACGTTGCAGCCTTAGTGGAACTGGTGATTCCCACCCCTTCTCGCGTGGATGAGAAAAGATCGATGACAAGGCATGAAAGCTTTTATAGAAAAGCGCAAACCGGTTTTCAAAAACAGATAAAGGGATAGATCGCCTATCGTGTTCTAATCCCTTTGGCCTGCAAGGCGAACCAATACCTATCCAGTGGTCCACTGCATACAGTGATATGAGGATGAGTGCAAAAAGCTCGTGCTTCGGTAAAACATCACTCCATAAGGAGGAACAAAATGTCCTGGAATGAGGAATACAAGAAAAAGACCGTATCATTTGAAGAGGCTGCCCGGCAGATTCGGTCGGGTGATTTCGTCGGTGTAGCGCTGGGCATAGGCGCCTGCTCGCCCGCAATGTATGACGCTATATTGGACCGCTGGCAAGAATTGACCGATGTGATCATAAGCGACACGATTCCCGTACGCCCGTCAAGGCTCTATGACGTTGAGTTCATGTTGAACCTGGATGGCCGCATCAATTATCACCCTGCCTTTGGCATGCCGCTGTCGAGAAAGATAAATGAATCCCGCTTGCCTGATTTCCATCCGGCACAGACTTGCGACGCTGGAGATAAATACTCGGTTTGGTCGGATGTGTTCATCGCCATGGTTAGTCCTCCGAATGAAAAAGGTTATATCAATCTGGGTTTAACCAATTTCTACACCATGGAGGCGGTTCGTCTGGGGAAAAAGTTGGGAAAATTGAGGGTCGCCATCGCGGAAGTCAATGATCAGATGCCTGTTATTTTAGGGGACAACTGGATGCACATTTCAGAGTTCGACTTCTTCGTGGAGAATTCCACAAAAATCCCCGCTGTCGGAAGGGTCGCCCCTGGGGAAAAAGAGAAGAGAACCGGCGAACATGTTCTGGAATTGATCAAGGACGGAGACACCCTGCAGATGGGTATAGGCGCTATTCCAGAAGCTATCGTTGCGGGACTTGAAGGCAGACATGACCTCGGAGTTCACACGGAGATGTTCCCCATAGGTCTTCCCCAGCTCGTTGAAAAGGGGATCGTGACCAATAATAGAAAGCCACTCCATCCCGGCGTGACCGTAGCGACATTCTGCATTGGAGATCAAGGCTTGTACGACTACGTTAATCAAAACCCCACATGCCAATTCCATCCCGGATCCTACACCAACAATCCTGCCCTCCTTGCACAGCATCCCAATCTCGTCGCCATGAATATGAGCCTGATGGTTGACCTCTCAGGACAAATCGCCTCGGAAGGACTTGGACACAGGATGATAAGCGGTTCAGGAGGGCAGTTGGATTTTATGATCGGCGCGTATCATTCCAAGGGAGGAAGGAGCATTACCCTGATTTATTCCTCGAGGCAATTGAAGGATGGGCGCCTCGTGTCGTCGATTGTCCCGGAAATGCCCCCCGGTACACCTGTTACCGTCCCCAGGACATACACCCACTACGTAGTGACAGAATATGGGGTCGCCGATTTGAGATACAAATCAAGGAGACAACGGGCCGAAGCCCTGATCGGCATCGCGCATCCGGACTTGAGAGGGGAACTGAGAGACAGTCTCAAAAGGAATTTCTATTTCAGCGGCGATTTAGCAAAACCATCTCCTCATGCCGCATAACCTTGAATCCTGCACCGTGGGGTCTCCGGTGAAAGCCCTTAAGGAAAGGCTCAAGACTTATGGGTCCAGGTGATTGTATTGCTGTGGTGACAGGTGGCGCCTCGGGATTAGGGGAGGCTTGCTTCCTGCAATAATCGAAAACCCCATGCATAACGGGGAGTTTATCCGCCTCGATGAGGCTCTCAGAATGGCGGCCAGGTAGGGATTTAATTTGGTGGCGGGGGGGGCATTTTCGTCGCCCAGATTGAAAAGGACGCAGACAAACCCTTTACCGGCTTTAGCCGAGAGCTCTGCGGTGAATCGCTTTTAGCCTTTTGGTTGCGGCCGTAGGGCTGCGCTGCGGTCTCGGCATTCGTCCGGTGGGATAGCCGCAAGGAAGGCATAGCGCCATGAACTTTGATTTGACCGAAGAACAGAAAATCATTCAGCATACGGCAGCCAGATTTGCCAAACGGGAATTGGAGCCGGTAGCCGGTGAGCTGGATCGTACAAAGAACCGGGATATTTTGAAGGGCAACCTCAGGAAACTTGCCGAACTGGGATTCATGGGGTTGAACGTGGATACCGAGTACGGAGGCACGGCTGCCGGAACGGTGGCTTTCTCTCTGGTTATGACCGAACTGGGGAGGGCCTGTTCCTCAACCGCTGGGACAACCTCCGTCAACAACATGGTTGCTGAAGTGATTCAGGCGGTAGGGACGCGGGAACAAAAACTAAAGTACATTCCGCCTCTGTGCGGTGGAGAATATTATGCCGCAAGTTTCGGTCTTACCGAAACCGGCGCAGGCTCCGATCCGGCAGCCATGCGCACTACCGCCGTCCTGGACGGAAACCAGTGGGTGCTCAATGGAAACAAGATTTTCATCACGAGCGCGGAATATGCTGGAGTCTTCGTCGTGTGGGCGGTAACGGACAAAGAAGCCCGCAAGGGCAGGGGCATCAGCGCCTTCCTCATCGAGCCCGGTTTCCCGGGTTTCAATATCGGCAAGGACGAAAAGAAAATGGGCCAGCATGGTTCATCCACAAATGAACTGATCTTCGAAGACTGCCGTGCGCCCGTGGAGAATCTCCTTGGCAAGCTGAACGACGGTTTCAGGATCGCAGTTGGGGAGTTGGCTGGAGGACGCATCGGAGTTGGCTCCATGGCGCTCGGCATAGGCCTTGCCGCAATGGATTTTGCTACGGGCTACGTCAAAGAACGTGTTCAATTCGATAAGCCCATCGCCTCAAACCAGGCAATACAGTGGATGATCGCCGATAATTACACGCAGCTTGAGGCGGCGCGCTTGCTTCTTTTGCAGGCTGCTTTTCTGAAAGACTCGAAGAAACCCTTTGCCAAGGAAGCTTCCATGGCGAAACTTTACGCTACCGAAGCGGCAAACAGGGCCTGTTACGATGCTTTGCAGATGCTTGGCGGGTACGGCTATACCCAGGATTATCCTATTGAACGTTACTACAGGGATGTTCGGGCGACTTCGATATACGAAGGGACAAGTGAGATCCAAAGGATCATTATAGCGCGGGAGATGCTAAAGTAAGGGGCGTGAAAAATGGGTTAGTCACCAACTTATGCTGGCAGAAGGTTTCTTAGCCGGAATAATGCATCAAATGTGT
>PLSV01000403.1:24184-27116 GCA_003165235.1 Syntrophobacteraceae bacterium | reverse complement strand
TTTATGGAACCCCACACCCAGGGTGGCGCTTTCGCTTACCCTGGGCTGAATTATTCAGCCCTTTCAGGGCTTGACACGCTAATTCTTAAACACTTTAGAAAATTCCAACCATGAATACGTCCAGGTGCTTATTTAAGCGCTTATGGGCAAATGTCCCCCCAACCCCCGAGCTTTTCAGTTTTGTTTGGCGCTCACTTGAACGCAACTTCGTATAAAAGGGGCCGGCGGCCGCACGGACCTTGGCCCCGCGTTATTCGCGGCCGGAGTCTGGAGGGGACGCGTCTTTGATGATAGTCTGATCTTGAATAATGGCTTGCAGCGTCTGCCATTGAATTCCCCCATTCCTCTTGATCTCGGTTATGCGCCGCAGGATCCCGTAGTCCTCGTGCTGCATCAGGAGACGTCCCAAAAGAAGCTCCACCGGTTCCGATTCGGGGGTCCAGCCCTTGATTTGACCCTTGGTCGCCGCTCTCAGCTCTTCGAGGTCTTTTTCCTTGTGGTCAAGAAACTCAGTAATAATTTCAAGCGCCAGCGATTCTTCCTCCATAACTAACGCACTCTTGACAAGAAACCTGAGTTTCCGGCAAAAGCCGATATATTGATCGTAGAGTGACTCGAACGACCGCAGACTTATCACTTTATCATCTAAGATGGATTCTGGCATGCGAACCGCTCCTCCCCCGTGATTACGACGTCATATCTTGCCCGGCAAGCATCCAACGCTCCACTGGGTAATGATAGATCTAGCCCGTACACTGCCGCTCTATCGAATGCCTGAGTTTCCATGCGCTCCCCGGCGCGTGCACAGCAGAGCCAATCGGCGTTGCGCTCCTTCATGATCCGGGTTGATGCGAATCACTTGCGCGTACGCCTTCTCTGCTTCAGCATAAAGGGTCGATTGGTAGTATGTGTTTCCCATGGCATAGTAGATTTTGGCGCTGTCCGGATTGATGAAGCTGGCGATCCTCAAAGCCTTCAAAGCTTCACCGCAATGGCCGGACTCAAGATAAGCAGTCCCCAGGTTATAAGGAATTTCCGCCACGTCGTTTCTGACAGACGCCAAAAAAAAGCCGAAGCAAGCCAGGATGAATAAACAGATAGCAGTACGCCGGATTATGGAAAAGCGCCGGCTGATTCGACGATGCTCGACCGTCTGCATTGTGCTCCTGGCATTGTCAGGCTCTCCGCCTGCTTGGTAATGACCGGCATTATCTTCAGTTAAGGTTCTGTAAGCCGAAATTATGTTCTTGAGCTGTTCGTGAGCCTTTTGCTGTAATCGAATATCTCCGGCAAATCTGTCCGGATGCCAGATTTTGACCAGGTCTCTATAGGCCTGCTTTATTTCCTCAGGTCCGGCGTCGTGCTTTATTCCAAGAATTTTACGGCATCGTTCGAAATCCGCCATAATCTTAAAAAGCCCTGAAAAAGATCAGTCCGTAAAATTGTGCAACACCTATTCTCCCTTAATCCGGGACAGCGCCCTGCTCCAGAAAGAGGCCCCGCTTACAGGGACAACAGCAACCAGTGACTTGCCCGGCCCAAGCCCCCCGTTATTTTCCGGCATTTCCGGCGCCGTGATCCGCTGCAAGCTGGTTGGTCTTCCCCTGCGGCGCCATTCTTCCAAACCGGCTTGTCTGAGATCTTTGAGATCAACCTCTTTGCGCTTGAGGTAATCCTCAATCATTTCCAATGCCATCGAGTCGTTGTTGTTCACCTTTCCGGCCTTCACAATGAACCTCAATTTGCGGAAAAGATCATACTGGTTTTCATACAGAGCGTTGAAAAGCTCCCAACTCACTACCCCTGTATCATCGGCCTTCTCACACATATGTTCTCCAACAAATAAGGCGGCAAAAGAACCGAAATGGTGGCGTTTTGAGGCTTTTAAGTCATATGCGCCTATCTGACGCATACAGGGTCCGGCTAGCGCCAAGTCTCTTGATCGACTTTGGATTTAACCACAATAGTTTAGTCTATGTCTACAAATTCTTCGCTCTGGACAGCGCGGATACCTTCAATCCGCCCTCATGGACGAATATACGGGAAAGCCCGTCCAGTGCAGCTCTTATACGAACTTGCGTTCAAGTTGGCGACAAAAAAAGCTGAAAAGCCCGGGGGNNCCCAGCGAGTGCTGGGCAACCGCCGCCAGCGCCGTGCGCTTGGTCGCGCGCAGACGCACGCGACCAAATCTTGCGGGGTGAGGGGAAGTCACTTCCCCGCTCTTTTCGATTGCTTCAACTTGAGCGCAACTTAAGTATTAGGCAAATTTTCGCCGAATTCGATGATATGAATGATTAACTTGATCTATGCCTCGAATGTCTGTAATTTTATGCTATGACCACCCAAACCGGTGGGCTGCCCTTGGCCTCGGGGTGGGCAAACCGCAGCCAGTCCGAAAGAGACCGCATGAAAGATGTCCTGGAGCACTTGAAAACGGAGCGTTTGTGCCTGGGGTGGACATTGCAGGATGTCTCCGACCGCACCGGCATCAGCATTACCGTTCTAAAGGCGCTGGAGTCGGGGAATAGCGATAACCTGGTTGCGCCTTCCGCCGTGGACGGCCTGCTCCGGAAGTATTCCACCGTTTTGGAAGCCCAAACGGAGCAGACCGCAGATCGCGCGCAGAAAACCACTGGAAGGGACGGGGCCAGGTCCTGCAAAACCTTCGGGCACATAATGAGATGGTCCCTTTTGAGCGTGGTTTTTGCCGCCGTTTTCCTGGGGATCGTTTTCTGGCAAATCCGGGAAACCAAATATTCATCTGTAAAGTCTCCTGAGTCGGCCGTAAGTCAAACCGAGACCACCCCTTCCAGCACCCCTGAGCAAAAAACCTCATCAGGTCATGAAGAGCTGCCGCCCCGGCATCAGGAGTTGCCCGAGGTCGAAAAGCAGCCTACGGAATCATCTCCTCCCGATACTGCTCTCAGTTCAG
>PLSV01000403.1:0-24136 GCA_003165235.1 Syntrophobacteraceae bacterium | reverse complement strand
TCAGTTGCCTCAATCCAGCCTCCCGCAACTGCTCGACCGGCCCACTCCCTCGAGATGGTGGCTGACCAGAGGACATGGATACAGGTCATCGTTGATGGCAAGAATACCGAAACCGGGCTGTTGGAGGCCGGAGAGACCCGGAAGTGGCGAGCCATGGACAAAGTCGGTTTGGTGGTGGGCAATGGCGGAGGGGTGCGCCTCTGGTGGGACCGCAAGCCGGTTGAGATTTCGAGCAGACGTGGACGTGTAGTGCGGCTCACGCTCCCCAGACCCTGAACCACAAGAAAATTTAATGCAATATTGGTTTCAAATTACAAGGCATCGGACATGAGTGGACCGAAGGACTCCTATGAGATTCTGGGACTTGCGACGGGCGCTTCGCCCGAAGAGGTGAAAGACGCATATATCGAGTTGGTAAAGGTTTGGCGCCCGGATCTTCTTCTGGATGATGACCTGCTTCGGCGATTAGCTGAACAGAAGATGGTGGAAATCGATGCGGCATATGATGCATTAAAGGCTTTTTTCCGCTCGAATGGTTATCGTCGTTTGATGCCGGAAAGACAAAATGCCTCGAAAGGCAGGGCTCAGCAGAGTATGGTGTGTGGCAGTCCGGGATGTGCAGGTGTTATTGGGGTCAACGGCGAGTGTGAGCTGTGCGGAAAACCTTTAACATCCGGTGAACTGCGGTACGCAATTTATTGTCCCTCATGCGGCGCCCGGAATTATCTGAAGACAAAAAAAGATTATAATAGAGGAATCTGCATACAATGCGGGGTCGCTTTCCGCGCCCCCCTGCAATCTCATCCTGCGGCATCGCGAAAGATGGCGTACCTGGTGCTCCTGGCGGTATTGACAGCCTGCGTCTGGCTTTTCTTCTTTTCCTCCGAAGAGGAGAACTCCCCGCCCAAAAAACACCAGGTGTCAATAGTTTTGCCACTGCCGGCACCCTCAAATAATGCGTCTGAAACAAACGATGAACCGGCTGAACCCCATGCGGCGGTAATAAGCGGTCAGCAGGAGGAGACGCCATCGCCTGTCGTATCTGCCCCTCCTCAAGCAATCCCTCCGGGCGCCGGGGTCCCCGGTGTCGCCGGCAGCAGTGACGCCTCGAAGAAGAATGCATATCAGGCCGGAGAGGTCTGGCCGGATTCAGCTAAGGGAAAGTCAAATGAGAGATACGGAGAATTGATAGATCGTGTCTTGAGACAAAAATCTATGGATTCGCAAAAGGCCTCAGGAGATCTTTCCGAGGTTCCACCCAAGAATTCAATCATTGAACACTGATAAGAGAGATATGCAGAAGTAGTCGATGGCAGAGGGTTTTTATGAAGAAGGTTTGCATAGCAGTTTTTTTGTGCGTCATTTCCGCAGTATTCCAGGCCCGGGTTTCCTGCGCCATCGAGATGGGCATTCTAACCGGTGACGAAAACGGGACTTATTATCAGTTCGGTTTAAACCTGCAGGAGCTTATGGCCCGGCACGGCATCAAGCTCAAGGTTTACCCGTCCAACGGGTCGATAGAAAATATCTATGCCGTGTACAAGAAACCTGCCGCCCAGTTGGGAATGGTTCAGTCGGATGTTCTGGCGTTTGTCGCCACGGTTCAATCTAACGAAACTTTGAAGATGGTGGCCAAGAAAATAAAAATGGTGTTCCCATTATATAATGAAGAACTCCACATTGTTGTGCGAAAAGGCATTATTGATTTTAACGATTTGGCCGGCCGGCGCGTGGCTGTGGGAGAAGACGGAAGTGGCGCTTACCTGACGGCCAAACTGCTTTTTGAAGTCTCCGGGATCAAACCCAAAGTTATGCTCAATATTGGTGCGGACGAAGCACTGATTCAACTGAAGCAGGCAAAGATAGACGCCATGTTTTATGTGGCCGGCGCTCCCGTTAAGTTGTTTACCGAAAACATCAAACGGGAAGACAACCTCGAACTGCTTCCGGTTGTGAACAACCAAATTTTGGACTTCTATCCTGGAGCGCAAATCCCTGCGGGCGCATATCCATGGCAGGATAAGCCGGTAAACACTATCGCAGTGAAAGCCGTCCTTATTTCGTACGATTTCGAATCCAAATCGGCCAATTGTGAGAACGTTGGCAGGTTCGCCAGGGTCCTTTCGGACAATCTGGACCGGCTGATTCAAAGCGGTCATCCGAAATGGAAGGATGTCGATCTCCGGTACAATTTGAAAGGATGGAGCCAGTGCGACTGCGTAAAGAGACATCTTGCGAAGCCCGACCGAAAAAAAGACCCGGCAGGACACAATCCGGTCCTGGATGCGATCAAGGCGATGCTGGACTAATTCCAGGAGGTGGACATTTCTTGAATTTCACCTTGTATACTTTTTGATACAGCGCAGCCGCTTTCCAATGATTTATGCGCCGCATCCACCTTTTCCTTCATTTAATATCCGACATCCCTGTGCGATTAATGATTAAATTCTATAATATACAATATAAAATCAGTATACAACGTTAATAACATTACCATTTATATGTGTTCCAAGGTAAGATATCTAAAATCCTTTTCTATGATCCAATATCGCTCTCAGTTGAAATGTATTTCTTAGATTTTACTGTTACACATATGCGAGGGTATTGCGAGCAGTCTAATTGTCTACCCTGTGGCCCGTGCTAACGGTCAAACTAATTTTGCTTGACTTCCTGAATAGCTCAGATGCATAATTCTTAACAATATGGGTGAGCGATTTGGACCGTGTTTTTTCGCCCCTTCTATGTGTAGGGCGCAAGGGCGCTGACGGTCTCAACGAACACAAGTGTAAGAACCGTTGCGCCTGGCGATCTACTCCCCTGGTTTTTAACATTGTGATGAAAAAGGGTTCGCTGGTGGGAGAAAGGCCTGAAAATTGCTTATAATTTCGTCATCCCGGCGGGGGAGAATTTCACAATCGCACGGCTTTGATATGGTGCTGCATGTCCGTGCGTCTGGCAATCTCTTGATACACAGGGAGGAAAAATGGAACAGCCACTGGTTTTGGAAGAGCGATCGGGACAGACGCGTATCTTAACGCTCAATCGGCCCGAAATTATGAATTCCTTCAATTTCGCCATGCTCCGGGAACTTGGAGCAAAGGTGGAGAGCTTTCAATGGGACCCGGAAGTGCGGGTAATAGTCCTGACGGGCAGCGGCGAAAAAGCCTTCTGTGCAGGGGCCGACCTCAAAGAGAGGGTGACCATGCCTCCGGTCCAGGTGAAACAATTCATTTTTACGCTTCGCCGTTTATTTACCTTCATTGAATACATGAACAAGCCGGTAATAGCTGCGGTAAACGGGATTGCCCTGGGGGGCGGCACTGAGTTGGCGCTTGCCAGCGACATACGCATTGCTTCCGAAAATGCGACTATGGGGCTTACCGAGACGCGGCTGGCTATAATACCGGGCGGTGGCGGAACTCAGCGCCTGCCTCGGCTTGTTGGACGGGGCAAGGCCAAAGAGCTGATCTACACCGGCAGGCGAGTCAGCGCAAAAGAAGCCCTTGAGATCGGTTTAGTGAACAAGGTGGCGCCTGCGGGGAAATTGATCGACGAGTGCCTTGAAATGGCTGCTATGATATGTGAAGCTGGCCCAATCGCCATTGAGCAGGCAAAGTACGCCGTGAACTACGGTCTCGAAGTCGACCTGCATTCGGGCTTGGCCATAGAATCCAATGCCTACGCGGTGACTATTCCGACGGAAGATCGTATGGAGGGTCTGACCGCTTTTAGAGAAAAAAGAAAACCGGTATATAAGGGCAAGTAATGTAAGAAAAGCATCAAGAAGCCGGAGCAGGGAGCCAAGAGCGCTCCCCGCCCCGCGCTTCGCACCGCTTAATATGCGGCTCATCTGAATCCGTTCCGGGAGAACATCTGTGGGTTTGGAAAGTATCGCTGAGGATGACCTCATACAGTCTGTTTTATCCAATAGCGAGTTCCATATTCTCAAAAACATCGGCGATGCCGTTCTGATTACATCGAGGGACGGGACCGTTGTTTACCTCAATGACGCCTGCTCCCGGATCATGGGCTTCCCTGCTGAGACAATCCTTCATCGCAAGCTCTGCGATTTTGAACCGGATTCACTCACCCTTAAGGTGATGGCCAATCGCACGGAAATCCTCCACATTCAAAAGTATGTTCAGGTTCTTAAGACCAGAGCGATTTGCTCGGTCTTGCTTATCCCTTCGGCTGATAATTTTACCTGTTCCGTCACCATTATGAACAGGGTCGATCAAGACGTCACCCGCCAGGATGTTCACGCCAAACAACGATATGTCGAGTCATACCTGGATGCCAGAATCGCACAGGGGACCGACCTGCCCTCTCCATTCCGCAAGCTGGTTGGAATGAGCAACAGCTTCAAGGCCGCTCTCTACATGGCGTACAAGGCCAGCAAAACGGACTTCTCGGTCCTGGTTATGGGTGAAAGCGGGGTCGGAAAGGAGTTGTTGGTTCGCGCAATTCATGAGTCCAGCCAACGGCGCAACCATGAATTTGTCAGCATAAACTGCGCAGCAATTCCAAGCACTTTGATCGAATCCGAACTCTTTGGCTACGCCTCCGGCACTTTTACCGGCGGCAGACGGGAAGGCAAGAAGGGCTTGTTTGATCTTGCCGACAAAGGGACGATCTTCTTTGATGAAGTTGGCGACTTCGAGTTGAACACACAGGCCAAGATCCTAAGGGTTCTCGAGGAGGGAGAGTTCAGAAGGGTTGGAGATCAGAAGTGTATACCTGTTGATACACGGGTCTTGAGCGCCACCAACAGGGATCTGGACAGAATGATGTTGGATGGGAAATTCAGAGAGGATCTTTACTATCGACTCAATACGATGACGATTTATGTGCCGCCGTTACGAGAACGCGGCCGCGACATAGAGTTGCTTGCCGAGCACTTCCTCTCCGTGCTGTGTGATCGTTATAAAAAGAACGCCGGATTCAGCCAGGCCACCATGGATATCTTTTATGCCCATGCCTGGCCGGGCAATGCAAGGGAACTGCGAAGCGTGGTCAACTACGCCCTCAATATGACCGATTCCGATGTCATAAACCCCAGCGATTTGCCCCATTATCTGCTGCTCTCGGAGGGAAGAGCGGCCCTCGATAAGAGGCTTGCCCCAAGGGGTCACGAGTCGGAGGAGTTACGTCCCGGCTTCATTTACAGGGATGTTATGGACGCTTTCGAAAAGGACCTGATCGAGCTGATCCTGAGTCGATATCGAAACCGGACTGAGGCTATGCAGGCTCTGGGCCTAAGCCGCCGGTCCTTTTACCTCAAACTCAAAAAGCATGGGATATCATGAACCTGTTAAAGATCGAAAGGCTCTTGTGTCAAAAAGGAAACACCAAACTCGGCTGTCTCCGCAAGTATACACTTTTGGCGTCCATTTGTCTGCCTCTCTCTGGCTTGGAGTCCTTCCGGAAATGACCGATTGGAATGCGTCGCCCCGCAAAGCCTGTACATGGGAGGCTACCAGTTTCGGACAGAGAAGCCTGACTTACTTTTTTGTCTCCAGCGCCTCTTAATTCCCGTCCCTACGTTCTGTCAAGCCTTTGGAACAGTTCTTGCCAGTAGATACAGCCCGTTCCCGAAATATCGAATGAAACACCGGGGCTTTCCGATTCGGAAAAGGACCCTTTCCTGGCGAAAACCAGCCGTTGCCGCAGGTGTAGCGAATACACACTGAACAAAAGACAGACCCATGCGACCCGATATTGAGCTGATTGAAATTGGTCCCAGAGAGGGGCTTCAATACCACAAGAAATACGTCCCTGCCGAGAAGAAGATCGCCTTGGTTAATATGCTGTTTGATTGCGGCTTCCGGAAGGTGGAGGTTACTTCTTTCGTACATCCCAAAGATGCGCCTCAAATGAAGGATGCCGTTGACGTGCTGTCCGGAATCCGGCACAGCAGGGGCAGGGAGGGGCAGCAGAGAATATGCCGGGTTTTGGTCCCCAACGAAACCGGATGCCGCAGCGCAATCGCTTGCAAAGCCGATGAAATCGCGGTCTGGGTGTTTCTGACTGACCGGTTGAGCTATTCCACGCTTAACCGCAGCATCTCCGAACAACTCAAAAGAATCAGCACAATTTGTGAAATTGCCAAAGCAAATGCGGTCAAAGTCAGTGCGTACATAGGTGCGGCTTTCGGTTATCCGGGAGAAGACGCAACCCACTGCGAGAAGTTGTACGCCATGGTGGCGAAACTGGTCCAACTGGGCTGCTGTCTGGTGTGCCTCAACGACGAACTTGCAATGGCCAGCCCGGTCACGGTGCGGCAACATCTGTGGATGTGTATGGAGGAGGTGGATGCGTCAAAGCTCGCAGTTCATTTCTATGAGAACCGCGGAATGGGGTTAGCGAATGTTCTGGCTGCCTACGAGTCGGGCATACGCGTTTTTAAATCGAGCCTTGGAGGAGCCGGCGTCCATAGCTACTTCACAACGGCCATCCCGGAAAAGTCTTTGGGAAAGAGCGAGCCCCACGGGTTGGCCACCGAAGACCTCGTCTACGCCTTTGAAGAGATGGGCATCTCAACGGGGATAGATATCGACCGTTTGATTCAATGCGGCCGTTTCCTCGAAAGACTCATGGGACTCAGACTCCATAGCCGCATTTGGTCGAGTGGCCTTTCCGGCGAGACGCTGAGCGAGGCGAAAATCAACCTGGCAAATTGTAATTATCAGGGTCCTGTAGCTCGTCTTAACCCTGCAGGGCTTAAAATCTGAACAAATCCGGCATCAATTGAATTGATAAAAGTAAGATAAAGGTCAATTTCATTCCCTTTTTTTAATCGGCATTTCACGTTGTCTTTGCTTATTTAAGACTGCCCATTCAATTCCGCCAAAGGCGGGATAAACATCTAACATCAGGAGTCATTTTCTCGGGGAGGGCTATTATGGAAGAGGAAGATCGCGCAAGGTGGCTTAGTCACTGGGAAGAACAGGATGCTATCGTTTTGGAGCACCGTAAAGAGGCGTACAACATCGGCGGTGAGGAGCAGATCAAACGTCTTGCCAAGCAGGGCAAGAAACCCATGCGTGAACTCATCGGGATGCTGGTCGATCCTGGTACGGATTTTTTCGAGCTTGGATTGGACGCAGGCTACAACATCGGACAGATAAAGCTTTACGGAGGGGATGTCTACCTCTCGGAAAAAAGGGGGCACATTCCCGGCGGTGGCGTAGTAACCGGCGTCGGCACTGTTCACGGTAAAGACTGCATGATCTTCGCCAATGAAAACCGCTATGCGGCAGGGACCTATTTCCCCATCACGCTGAAAAAACACATGAGGGCCCAGGCGATTGCCGAGCGCCTCCGATTACCTTGCGTATACATCGCAGACTCAGGCGGCATAAACCTTCCGCTGCAGTTAGGCTGTTTTGCGGACGACGGTCACTTTGGCAGCATGTTCTATAACATGTGCCGCATGTCCGCCATGGGCATAAAACAATACACCCTCTCAACCGGCGGCAATACTGCCGGCGGCGCCTACATCGTTTATCTGGCTTCTGAATCCATCATGATAGAAAAGCTTGCTTTCGCCTTCCTGGCCGGCCCCCCAATGGTGAGATCGGCCATCGGCGAGACGGTTTCCATGGAAGACCTGGGAGGGGCCTATGTCCATACGCAGCACTCAGGCGGCTGCGACCATTGCGTGAAGTCCCAGGAAGAAGGGATCCAGAAGCTCCGTGACATTATCGAGTTCGAACCTCCACAGACCCTTAACTGCGAGCGAAGAAAATCCGTGGAGCCAAAGTTTGACTATAAGGAAATGATGCGCTCGTCTCCAGCCAATACATACAGCGTGATCCAAATCAAGGATACCCTCAAGTGTATTGCCGACGACAGCTATTTCCATGAATACAAACCCACCTACGGCCTCAATCGCGGTGAAACCGTCACTGCCGGCAAGATGTGGCTCAAAGGCATGCCCGTGGGAGTCATTGCATCCAATGCGAACGGCGTCATTTATATCGAAGCGGCCAGAAAGGCGACGGAATGGATGATTCGCTGCGGCAACTCGAAGCTGCCGGTGATCTTTTTGCAGGGATCGCCGGGCTATATGATAGGCAAATCGGAAGAATGGGCGGGCATAGGCAAATACGGATCTGACATGGTGCGCACCTGCAGCGTGCTCAACGTCCCGAAAATCCAGTACGTCATCGGACCCGACCACGGGGCGGCAAACTACGGCATGTGCGGAAGGGCTTTTAGACCGGTGTTTTGCTTCACGAATATGAGAGGCCGCACGACAGTTATGTCCGGCAAGACAGCGGCGTTCGTTGTGGAAAGTGTCCGCAGAAAAAACATTATCGACAAAGGCCAAACGGTGGATGAGGAACAAATGGCGGATTTCCGCAAGATGATGATAGATCGCTACGATGCCGAAGGGCATCCATTTTTGACCGGTTCTCTTTTGTTCCATGACGGCGTCATCACCTTCAGCGAAGCGCGTGACAAATTGGCAAGGGCCCTTGAGCTTTGCTACCGCACACCCATTGGGAAAACCGAGTGGGGCGATCTGAAGGTTTAGGCTTGTCTGAAAGTAAAGAACTTTTGGCCGTTAGCATACTAGATCAACTCGACTAAAAGGAGGATGTTAATTATGACGGAATACGATTACTGGAAAATCTTCCCCAGAATGCCGAAGAAGGCGTACATCGGTGACATAACCGTGCGCGACGGCTTTCAACATGAAGAAAAATTCATCTCTACGGCCGCCAAGATTTTTTATGCCGAGGAGATGATCCTTGCGGGAGCAAAAGAAATTGAGGTGACCAATCTGGGAAGTCCGAAAGGCATTCCTCAGTTCAGGGATGCCGAACAGGTGCTCACCGCCCTGAGGAGTGATGAATTCAAAAAGCGCTGCGCAAGAAAGGGGGTCAATTACGATGAGGTCGTGATGACTGCCGTGACGATTCGCGAACCGGCCGTTGACACGGCAATTGAGTTAAAAAAAAGAGGAATCGGTCCGGATCGGCTTTTGATGATGGTCTCTACGGATCCCGAACACCACTTCGCCAATTCCGGCACGACTCTGACCCAATACTGGAAAGAGGCTGAACGTTGCATACAGAAAGCAGCCGATTTCGGCATGAAAATGTGCGGCACCGTCAGCACCATCTGGGGGAGCCCGATCACCGGCGCAACCAGGCTTGAGGATGCTGTGGAATTTACAAAGCGCTTTTTGTCCATAGGCGCCTACGACATCGAACATGCCGACCATGACGGCTCCGCTTCTGGGGCTCAAGTTTACCGCTATTTCTCCATGGTCCTTGACGCCATGCCCGATCCTGCGGCGCATCTGTGCCATCTCCATGAGACCAAGCGCGTCGCCTCGGCCTCTATCCTGGCGGCCCTCCAGGCCGGTATTTGCCGCTTCGAGGGGACCCTCGGCGGTCTGGGCGGACAGCCGACCAATTTCCTCGATGATTGTCCCGTCAGGGGAACGGGCGACTATTATTACGATCCCAGGTACGTGGGGCTCATCACCATGGAGGACCTCCTGGTCATGATCGACGAGTTGGGAATCGAGCACGGCTACGATGTGAATCGTGTCTTGTGGCTCGGGGCCAAGATGGAGAAAACCATAGGCCGCAGGCTCCGTTCGGAAGCCGTCATTAACGGCCGGACCCTGAAAGAGGGGCATCCGCAATACGCGCGTCCGGGTCTCGCAAAACTTATAGAAAAAGTCGGCGAAAAACCCGGCCAGCTTGTGCCCCCGGAATGGCCGGCAGCGACCATTCTGCCTGAAAAGTACGGACCTGGGGGCTGGAAAATGCGTTTGTAGGCTGCGCGCTCTTCTAACTGAAGGAGGATACAATGAATGAACAAGTCCCAACTATGACTCCACAGGGAGAACTTTTCTCTTCCCCCGATGCTGATGAGGCGCGGGATTTCTTCAGGCAGAAACCGCGCACCAAAACGAACAAGCTGATGAGTGTCTCGGATGCTGTGAGCCGGTTCATACATGATGGTGATTACCTTGCTTCCGGTGGTTTCGGCGGGGTAAGGATCGCCTCCGCAGTCCTTCATGAAATCGTGCGCCAGGGCAAAAAGAACCTCGGTTTGTCCGGCCACACGGCCACCCATGACTTCCAGATCCTTGCAGCCGGCCGGTGTTTCAACCGCTGCGATGTCGCCTACATCGTCGGGTTGGAAATGAGGGGACTCTCTCTCAATGCCCGCCGATACATGGAGAGCGGCGCAGTCAAAATGACCGAATGGTCCAATGCCGCCCTTGCATGGCGTTGCAAGGCGGCTTCGATGGGCTTGCCTTTCCTGCCAGCTCGCGTGATTCTTGGAACTGACGTCATGAAATACAGCGCGGCAAAAACGATCGAGTGTCCCTTTACGGGGCAAAAGCTCCTGGCCCTCCCGGCGCTCTATCCCGACGTTGGAATTATCCACGTCCACCGGGCGGATATTTATGGCAACTGCCAACTCGATGGGATCACGATCGCTGATTACGAGGTGGGGCGCTCTTCTAAGCGCGTTATCATTTCCACCGAGCACCTGGTCGATACCGACGAGATTATTAAAAAGCCGCTCCAAACCCTTCTGCCTTTCTGGCTTGTCGATGCCGTCTGTCATGTTCGGTATGGCAGTTATCCGGGCAACATGCCCTACGAGTACTTTTCCGATGAAGAGCACCTTGCGGAATGGATGCAAGCCGAGCGAGATCCCGATACCTTCAAGCAATTCCTCGACAAGTACATCTACGGGGTCAGTAATTTCCAAGAATACTTGGAACTGAAGGGCGGGGAAGCGCGGATGGCTGAGCTCCACGAACTCGAACCCTTGCGGCGAAATGAAGAAAAGCGCATGCCTGCGAGCGGAGGAAGACTATGAAACCAAAAAGTAACCGCTACAACCTGATGGAACTGATGGTGTGCGTTGCCGCCCGCCAACTCGAAGACAACAGGACTGCGGTCATCGGCACGGGGATGCCGCTGGCCGCCGCAATGCTTGCTCAAAAGACCGCCGCGCCCAACCTGAGCATCCTGTTCGAGGCCGGCAGCGTTGCTCCGAAGCTGCAGCGGCTGCCTATTTCCGTTGCCGACTCCAGCACGCAGACCGACGCTCTGTTGCTCTCCGGCATGGATATAGTCTTCGAGGCCTGCCAGAGGGGCACTGTTGACTATACCTTCCTGGGCGGGGCGCAGATCGACATGTATGGGAACATCAATTCCTCAATGATCGGAACTGACTACAACCACCCAAAGGTGCGCCTGCCTGGCAGTGGGGGAGCAAACGATCTGGCTTGCCTATGCTGGATGACGCTTGTTATAACGCCTCACGACAAGCGAAGGTTTGTCAAGAAGTTGGATTTTCTGACTACCCCCGGCTATCTCACCGGCCCCGGCTCCAGGGAGCGAGTGGGATTGCCTGCCGGCTGCGGACCTTATAAGGTCATAAGCACGCTTGCTTTGATGGGATACCATCCTGAAAGCAAGCGAATGTGCGTGGAAAGCCTGCACCCGGGGATAACCAAAGAGGAGGTGATCGAAAATACCGGTTTCGAGATGCTCTTTTGTGACGTATTGTCCGAAACTCCGGAACCGACCGATCTCGAGTTGAAGCTTCTCAGGGAGGAAGTCGATCCCCTGGGACTTGTGACCGGTAAGTCCGGCCAGTGAGCAGGCGGGCTACGCGCCGTCAACTCTGCAGTTAAGTTGTTTTCGTCCTGTGGGATGTCTTTCCTTCACCTCGAGGCCAGGCCTTTTCGGGTGATCGATAGACATCCCAACATGTTGGAAGAGGCTGTTTTTACAACCACTGCTAATTTTTCCCGGAGGTGCACCATGGATTTTCAACTTACCGATGAACAACGCATGATCAAAGAAACTGTCTACAAATGGAGTCTAAATGAACTGGGACCGTTGCAGGAGAAAATCGACGAGGAGGATTGGTTCCCCCCCGATTTCTTCCATAAATGCGCCGAAATAGGCATCCTGGGAATAACCATCAGTGAAAAATACGGTGGACTCGGCGGCGATGTAGTGATGCAAGCTCTGGCCATTGAAGAGATGAGCCGCATCTGCCCCTCTCTGGCCATGTCCTATGGGGCGCATTCCAACCTGTGCGCCAATAACATCTACAAGAATGCGAGCGATTACCTCAAGGAAAAGTACCTGCCGCCCCTGATTTCCGGAGAAAAAATCGGCGCGTTGGGCTTGACGGAAACGAGCGCCGGATCGGACGCCATGAGTCTTAAGACCCGTGCGGTTAAGAAGGGGGACAAGTACATCCTCAACGGCAACAAGATGTTTATCACCAACGGTCCTGTCGCCGACACCCTTCTGGTCTACGCCAAGACCTCACCGGAGCTGGGGGCGAGGGGGATAAGCGCCTTCATAGTGGAAAAGGGTTTCCCTGGCTATTCTGTGGCGCGGAAGCTCAAAAAATGCGGCATGCGCGGCTCTCCGACGGCCGAACTCGTCTTCGAGGATTGTGAAGTGCCGGCCGAAAATCTTGTAGGTGTGGAGAACAAAGGCGTCCACGTGATGACCAGCGGTCTGGACATCGAGCGGATAGTTCTGGCGGGCGGCTCCGTTGGAATGGCGCAGCAGGCCCTGGACTACTCCATCAAGTATTCGGTGGAGCGTGAACAATTCGGCCAGTCCATCGCCAGTTTCCAGATGATTCAACAAAAACTCGCAGACATGTACACCCGCACCGAAGCTTCACGACTCCTCGTTTATCGGGCGGCGGAGGCCGCTCAAAGAGCCGCGAGGGGAGGCAAAGGCACTGAACTTACCAAGCTCGCCGCAGCGGCTATCCTTTTTGCTGCTGAATCAGCTACCTGGGTTTGTGATCAGGCCATCCAAATCCATGGCGGTTATGGATACTGCCTCGAATTCCCGGTCCAGAAACTTTGGCGGGACGCCAAGCTCTACGAAATCGGGGCGGGCACAAGCGAGGTGCGGCGGCTTATCATTGCCCGTGAGCTTACTCGAGAGGAATTTGCCAAAAAAACCGAACGATTCGGCCAGCAGGCGAGTGCGCCCAAATCTGCCGGCTAAGCAGGTTAAATCAACGGCATTTCGAGGAAGATGAGAGGTGATCCGATTTTCGATATCTAAAGGGAGGGTCTTCCATGACAACACCGATTCAGCAGAAGATTCGCGACAAAAAGAGGACCCCGCAGCAGATTGCGGAAATGGTAAAATCAGGAGATTGGATATGCAACGGAAGCACAGGTGGAGATTCAACTGCCTGCACCGACGCTGTGGCGAGGAGGCTGGGGCCTGGTCCTGCTGATCTGAGGGATATCGAATTCTGGATGTATGCCCAGTTTTATCCCCACCACGAACTGCAGGAAATCGATCCCCAGCAGCAATATCACTGCAACCATGAATTCTTCTTTTTCCCGTGGAACCGCAAGGCCCGAGACGTTAATGGCGTGACCGACTGGGCCCAGTGGGGTTGGGCCTACGGCATGTGGGCCCACCATTACAGGTTCATCAATGCCGCGCGCGAAAAGCGCGGGATCGACTGGTGGTTCAATGCGGCGACGGCGCCGGACGAGCGCGGCTTTTTCAACATGTCCTACGGCACAAACAACTGCAACATATTCCAACAGACTGCCAAGAAAATCGTTTTCGAGGCCAGGAGCGATTATCCCTGGGCAGAAGGCGGGCGCTTCAATACCATACATATCGACAACATAGATTACTGGGTCGAAGTCGACTGCGAAAAATTCAAATGGCCTCAGATTAACGAGCGCGGAATCAAAGCAAAGCCGGAGGAAGAAGCTATTGCAAAGCACGTCATGACGATAATGCGAGACCGTGACATAGTTCAGCTCGGCATCGGCTCACTTCCCTCCGCTTGCGTGGCGGCAATGGAAAACGCGGGCTTTAAAGACCTCGGGATTCACACGGAAATGCTCAATTATGGTCTCATAAAGCTGATCGAATCCGGCCAGGTCACCAATGCATACAAGAATCTCGACCGGAACAAGAGCGTGTGGACCTTTGCCTTCCCCGTGGACGTGCAATGGTACTACGATACGGTCCATCGCAACCAGCAACTGGCTGTCTATGACATCAGCTATACGAACAACTTCCAGATCCTGAACCGAATCGACAACATGATCGCCATTGACAACTGCGTAGCCGTTGACCTTCTTGGACAACAGTGCGCCGGCTTTTATGAAAAACGGCCCATCTCCAGCTCGGGCGGATATTTTCAGTTTGTCAGCTTCTGCGCGATGTCTAAGGGGGGCAGGGGCGTTGCATCCATGACCTCAAGAAGCAAACACGGAACTTCAAGGATCGTGCCTTTCCTCCCGGAAGGATCGACCGTGGATGTGCCTGCCCAACTGGCGAACTATGTATGCACAGAGTATGGCATCGTAAACTTGAGAGGACTCGGCGGTTACGAGAGGGCGGCCGCGTTGATCTCCATTGCCCATCCCGACGACCGGGAATGGTTGGAAAAAGAAGCGCGAAAGCACGGACTGATTGCGCCTAAATTCCCCGTCTCCATGTCTTGCGGGGAAAACGGAGACAGAAGGTATCCTTCCTACAATGATAGAAGGGGATACAAAATTCCGCTCACCAGCGAAATCTGGGGATTCGATTGGGACCCCTATCAGTCGGGAAAATAGCCCGGTGGACTCGGCGTGGAGCGGGAAGCAAGAAACAGGAAGCGCTTCCCGCTTCACACTCCCCGCTCCATTTTCAAAAACTGGGCTGAGGCCAAACAGCCGGCCATTGCAGGCATGTTTTTATCAGTCCGGAGAATCTTGCGAGGGTTCCGGAGATATTTTGGAAAAAGGCCGCCAGGCTTCAGCAAATTTAAAAAGCGCCCACCTCAAGATTGGTATTGAAACAAAGTTTAATCTCATCTAACATTCCGCTATCGATTTCCGCATTCAATTTGCAAAATTAAGAAGATATCATATGGTGTCGCCGTGGCCTGTCTTAATGGGCCTGCAATCGCTTTTTATTCATTCTGTGAGAGGGTTTGGAATATGGATTTTGGATTGAAAGACAAAGTTGCATTTGTGGCCGGGGCGAGCCAGGGAATCGGCAAAGCGACTGCAATCGAACTGAGCAAAGAAGGCGCCAAAGTTGCCGTCTGCGCTTTGGACGATCCGGAACTGCCCAAAGCCGTTGAAGAAATTCGGTCGATTACCGGTAACGAGGTCATCGGCATTCCCGCCAACCTGACCGTGACCGAAGATGCAAGGAATTTCATCCGCAAGGGCCTGGAGCATTTCGGGACGGTGGACATCCTGGTGAACAATTCCGGTGGTCCTCCGGATAGAAAGTTCCTGGAAATTGACGAAGAATTGTGGACGCTTGGTTTTCGCCTCAATCTGCTGAGCACGATCACCATGACCCGTGAAGTCGTTCCCGTTATGATGGAAAAACGCTGGGGCCGGATAATTAACATGACCTCAGTTTCCGTAAAACAGCCGATCGAAGGGCTAATTCTGTCCAACACGATGCGAATTGGCGTCGTAGGACTTGCCAAAACACTATCCAACGAACTGGCGCCCTACAACATTACTGTCAACAATGTATGCCCGGCATATATCGCCACCGAACGCGTGCGCAAGCTCTCGATCGATGTGGCGGAAAAACAGGGTTCAACACCCGAAGAGATTATCCGCAAATGGGAATCTCAAATGGTCCTCGGGCGAATGGGCAAACCTGACGAAGTGGCCGCACTGATCGCTTTCCTTGCCTCCGAACGGGCCGGCTTCATTACTGGTGATTCCATTCAGATAGATGGTGGATACTACAAGGGGGTAATGTAGAGGTATTGATCTGATGGCTAAACGCACCGCATATGTTCGCTCAGTCGGCCGCTTCCTGCCTGAAAAGAAGCTTACAAACAGCGATCTTGAAAAGATGGTGGACACCAGTGACGAATGGATCGTAACCCGCACCGGCGTCCGGGAACGCCGTATTCTGGAACCGGGTCTGGGATCTTCCTACATGGCGGTTCGGGCCGCACGGGAATGCCTCGAAAGGGCCGGAGTAGGCCCTGAAGAGGTTGACCTCATCATTGTAGGCACCGTGACTCCCGACATGATGTTTCCCGCGACCGCATGCCTCGTGCAAAATGAGATTGGGGCAAAAAATGCCTGGGGGTTCGACTTGTCAGCCGGATGCTCCGGATTCCTTTTCTCTCTTTCGACTGCGGCCCAGCTTATAGAGGCAGGAAGAGTCAACAGGGCGCTTGTCATAGGCAGCGACGTAATCACCACCCTCATCGATTACACCGACAGGAACACCTGCGTTATTTTCGGAGATGCTGCTGGGGCCGTGCTTTTGGAAGCATGCCCCGAACCAGGATTTGGTATTCTCGATTTTATTTTGCATATTGACGGCTCCGGAGGGGAATACCTTTGTATGAAAGGTGGAGGAAGTCGCAGGCCGGCAACGCACCAAACCGTGGATAACAAGGAACATTTCGTCTTTCAAGATGGTCGTAACGTTTTTAAGGCGGCAGTAAACGAAATGTCGAATGTTGCGGCCGAGATTCTTGAAAAAAACGGCCTTACCGGCAAAGACATCACCTTTTTGATCCCGCATCAGGCAAATAACCGCATCGTAGAAGCCACAGCGAAACGCATGGGTATCGAAAACGGAAAGGTAATTGCAAACATTGGCAACTACGGAAACACGGTTTCAGCCAGCGTTCCGCTCGGCCTCTATGAAGCTGTGGTGGAAAGAGACCCCGGGGTGAAAAAGGGTGACTATCTGGTGCTGGCTGCTTTCGGGGCCGGCTTTACGTGGGGAAGCGCCCTGCTCAGATGGTGGGAGCAATAGTCCTCGGGGGTTGAAGAACCCCAACTCCTGCTCGGACCTCGATATCCAATCTAAAAGACCGGATTCTCTACCCTGCTTTGCCGGATTTCACAATCCGAACCTCAAATGCTTTTATTTGTATTTTTTCATTTCATCACATGGCCATCAGCCAATGTGATCGAAGAAAGCCAAGCCTTGCATCGCCGGGCGCCAAGGTTTGTGTCAAATATCGCCTCACGGATATAATCGATAACCCAGCCCTGTTTGAAGCTCTCCCGAATCTCAGCCTGGGTTACTCGTCTGGGCCCCCAGGAGCCTGGTTCATGCTCGTTGAAGCACATCATCAGGTAGCATCCTCCAACATCCAGTACGGACGCAAGACTCTTTACGAAGACGGGACGCTTTTTGTCAGGCAGGACATGAAAAAACCCCGAGTCGATAACTGTATTGAATCTTCTATGCAGCTCTTGAAGCTGCAAGGCGTTCCAGACCAGGAACGTGGCGGGCGACGAGCGTTTCTTCGCCTTGCTCAGAGCTTTTTCTACAGCGGTCGGCACAATATCGATTCCGGCGACTTCGAAACCAAGGTCTGTCAGATACAGCGCATTTTCGCCTGTCCCGCAGCCGACATCGAGTACCGGAGACCTTATGGCGCCTTGCTCGGCAAGATGCACAATCTCGCTCTGAGGCCCATCTATTTCCCATGGTGGGACACCCTGATACATTTCTTCGAAAATCTCGGTTCCCATTCTTCAAGCCTTTCGTGACAAGACGCTTGGCGGCCTCTAATTTGGGGAAAAAAACTGTTTCAATATCGGTGAAGCGCAAGACCCTGGTCGGCGCTCCTGTGAGCGTGGAAAACTCGGCATTTCAAGTAGATGCTAAACACCTCACGCAGGCTGTCAACGAAATTGCCGTAGGTCTGTCGCTTGGCGCCCGCATGTGTGAGAGATCTATTATGCTGTATTCATGCCAACTATCTGATTGTTGAGTAAACTTACCTGAGTGAAGGAGAGGGGCATTTGCCCGAAGATGGTTGCGCATTGGGATTCGATCATTAGTTTCAGAGTCATAGGGTCAATACGCTCAAAGGAGAACGGAGAACTGTTATGAAGGGTTCATGGGCATTGGTTACAGGCGCTTCCGCCGGCATGGGCGGGGCTATTGCTAGGGCATTGGCCGCCCGCGGAGTTAACCTTCTGGTCAATGCGCGCAGGGAAAACCGGCTCTTGGATCTCAAGGATGAACTCTCCTGCAAACACGGCGTTCAGGTGGAGCCGCTGGTATTTAACGTTCGCGATCCAATTAGCGGGCCATGATCGCCTGGAACGGTTTGGAAGAAATTCTCCTGCTCTCCACCGATATGAGAGCTTCTGAAACTGCCCGGGTTCTTGAGGTTCTTCCCCTGCCTTCAGAGCCCAAAGCGAAGAAAGGGGGTGTGGAGGCGCTCCGAAGAGCCGCCGCTCTTATCAATCGTAAAATTCGCAAACCCTTTGCGTTTCTTATTCGCATATGGGTAGGATCTATGACCATAAATCATGAGTCGGGCATGACGCGAAAACTAAAGTCTGTCATTGCTGCCGCTGGACGTAGATTGGCTTAGCCGCAATACTTCCAGGGGTCAACCAATTCGGTTTTGCAAAGGAGGCGTTCTGTTATGTCGGTCTTAAAAAATGTGGCGATCGTCGGTGCAGGAACCATAGGTTCGAGTTGGGGAGTTTTTTTTGCATCCAAAGGTTGTAAGGTTAATGCCTACGAAAGCCTTCCGGAAATCAGGGAAAAAATACTTGACAGGGTTGATGGAGGATTGCGCTTTTTGGCTGAAAACGGTCTGATGGCCGAAAATGAAGTGGAATCTTCTTTCAAAAGGGTCCGAATAGTCAATAGTGTGTCTGAGGCGCTGGAAGATGTTGAATACGTCCAGGAATCCACTACTGAGGATTATGATGTCAAGAAGTCTATCTTCAGAGAGATGGATGCCGTCGCTAATTCTGACGTCATTCTGGCCAGCAGCTCGTCTGGACTGCTTATGTCGGAGATTCAAAAAGCAACCCAAAGGCCGGAAAGGTGCATAATCGCCCATCCTTTCAATCCGCCGCATATCGTTCGCCTGGTCGAAATAGTGAGGGGCGAGAAAACTTCTCAAGAGACCGTTGAAGCCACACGCCGGTTCATGGGCGGCCTGGGCAAGACGCCGGTCATTCTCAACAAGGAAGTGCCGGGCCACATAGCCAACCGGCTCGCAGCAGCTCTTTGGCGGGAAGCAATAGACCTGGTGGAAAATGATGTGGCAAGCGTTGAGGATGTTGACAAGGCGCTATGCGCCGGACCAGGGATTCGATGGGCGCTGATGGGCAGCCACCTCACTTATCACTTGGGAGGGGGGGAAGGCGGCTTGGAAGGCTTTATAGACACAATTGCCAAGAAAGGCTTCACACCGATTTGGGAAGACATGAAAACCTGGACCTCGATATCAGGTTCCGCAAAATCGAAGCTTGCGGAAGGCATAAAACGCGAAATTGAAGGGAAATCTCTGGCTGAGCTGGCTCAATGGCGAGATGATAAATTAGTGAAGCTGCTAAAGGTAATTTATGAATAATTGAATTGGCTTTCCGGGTGTTCCAACAGGTCTTGCGCGTGGAATCCGGGTGCAAAGCGCAGCTTCAGCAGCCGTGGGTGATTAACTTAATGCATTATTCAGGGTGGTGTTCGGGTTTTCGGGGAATTAACAGGAATTCTTTTGCGAAGGAGGATTCATCATGACTCTGGACGAAATTAAATCGGCTATTCTGGGCCTTGGCGAAGCAGATCAGAAAAAATTAATCACCGAGGTGATTCCGCTGATCTGGCCGAAGGCATGCCTGGACGATGCGTGTGTCGCCAAGTTCAGGGAACTCGTCGACGAAGCCACAATAAAGGATTACCGCGAACAGCACATGGGCGGCATCTGAACGGAAAAGCCGCCGATCCCGGTCGTCCGTAAGGGATGCGGGTCTCCCTCCGCTGTTTTTTCCG
This sequence comes from Syntrophobacteraceae bacterium, assembly GCA_003165235.1. Classification (GTDB taxonomy): domain Bacteria; phylum Desulfobacterota; class Syntrophobacteria; order Syntrophobacterales; family Syntrophobacteraceae; genus SbD1. The sequence goes on along the minus strand of PLSV01000403.1, from coordinate 4,346 downwards.
TTCCGGAATCTTTTACCATAATCGCAAAAAGGTGATCTTCAATCTCAAGCTGATGAGTGTTGGGGATCGCCTTTTTCAATGCCTCCGGCTCCTTAATATCGCATCCTGTTCGCCTGAGCGCCATCCAACACGCTGGGGCGAGGAAATGAGACCATTGACTGCATGGAAGGAGGCGTGTCATCAAACTGCCCCAACTCGGCCCCGTTGACCTTTCTCTTGTGTTTTTGAATCGTATATGGGAAGGTTCTATGCGCTTAGAAGGTGTCCTGAGAGGTTTCCAGAGTGTCAGACGAACACGAAGCGCCCTTCGAGATTCGTTGGTGGCCGGGTTGATGTATTATTCGAAATGACAATGTCAAGCGTTTAAACCTGTCGGGAGGCGTCAATGCCTTTGTCTCCACTCATGCTGGGAAGGCTGAAGCAGGCCCTCAACGCCCGGCGCGTCGCCGTGGTAGGAGCTTCGCAGGAACAACTTTCTGTCGGTATTGGCCCCATCCACAACCTTATAGGCGCCTCCTTCCAGGGGGATGTCCTGCCCGTAAATCCCAAGTATAGTGAGCTCTTGGGGTTGAAGTGCTATCCGACTCTTGAATCAATTGATCCCCCTCCCGATCTCGCCATTTTGCTGTTGAACCAGGATATGGCTCTTGAGATGGCCGAGAGGGCGGCCAAAATCGGTATTCCCGCCGTGACTATCGTAGCGGGAGGATTCAGGGAAGTTGGCGCAGGCGGCCAGGCGCTGGACAGGCGGCTTTTGGAAGTGGCCACCCGATACGAAATGGTCGTGATTGGTCCCAATACCCTTGGGTTCTCATCCTTCCACCATGGGCTCCACGCCATTTTCTGGCACCTGGACGCCCGGCCTGGTCTGGTGGCGATTCTGTCGCAAAGTGGAGGAGTGGGACTTACCATGGGTAATGCGCTCCAAAGTCTGCATTGCGGACTCAGCCACTTTATCGGAGTTGGCAACCGCACTGTGCTGGATTTCGAGGATTATCTGGAGGTCTTGAAGGATGATCCGAATGCGGAGACCTTTCTGCTGTTTATAGAGGGAGTCGAGCATCCTCGAAGCCTCTACCAGGCATTGAAGAAAACGGCGCTGCAAAAACCGATCGTAGTCTACAAGGCAGGGAAGAACGAGGGAGTCTCCAAAGCTACGGCCACCCACACGGGAAGCCTCGCCGGAGAGTACGGGCTGTATCGGAGCATGTTCAAACAGGCGGGCGCATTTGAGGCGCAAAGCGCATTCGACGCCGCTGTGGCAGGCAAAGCATTGAGTATGCTCAGGGCGCCTCGCGGTCCTCGTATGTGTGCTCTCACATTCACTGCGGGTCCCTGCATCGTGGCTATGGACAAACTGCTGGGCGCAGGATGGGAGCTTCCGGACCTTTCTTCGGAAGCGAAGGCAGACGTCGGATCGATCATCGGCGAGAAGACCCCGGTCGATCTCCAGAATCCTGTAGACCTCACCGGACCCGGCTTCCAGCCCCATATTTATGCCCGTGTGCTGGAGAGAGTTCTCCTTGAGGATTTCGACGCCTACCTGCTTGTCTGGAGCTATAATCCTCTCATTCGGACGCCGATCATAGAGCTTGAATCCCTGGCGAAAAAATACGCTGATAAGACCATCGTTTTTGTCTTCATGGCTCACCAACTGGAGGCGGCGCCGCATATGGCGGCGCTCCATTCCAAAGGAATCTGCACATACTTGACCCCCGAGGACGGCGCCACGGCCCTGAACGCTTTACTTTTCCGCTATCATTTCCTGAAACGAGAGGGAGCGAGATGATTCTGCCCGAACATGAAGCGAACAGACTGCTTGCAGACTCAGGCGTCCCCATGATTCCAGTGAGGGCGGTCAAATCCGCACAGGAAGCCAAAGCGGGCGCTGGCGACCTGGGCTATCCCGTAGCGCTCAAACTTTCTTCCTCGCTATACTCGCACAAGACCGAAGTGGGCGGCGTTTTCTTGAATATGGAGAATGAAAGGGACGTAGAAAAGGCTTTTGAAAAACTTGAGAAGCTGCGAGATGAGATCGACAGGCAGGCCGGCATCATTCTGGAGCCTATGGCCCCCGCTGGGGCCGAGTTTTTCATCGGCTTTCAGCTCCATCCCCAGTTCGGACCCGTAATAAGCCTGGGCCTTGGCGGAGTCTCCCTCGAGCTCATCCAGGATGTGGCTTTTAGACTGCTCCCGGCAGGAACTTTAGATTTCCGTGAAATGCTCGCCGAATTGAAAAGCTGGCCCAAATTGCAGAAAGGATTCCGCAACCTTCCTCCTGTCGATGGAGGACTTCTCCTCAATTTAATGGAAAAAGCGGCTGAGGTCGCGCTCTCCCATCCGGAGATCGTGGAACTGGACCTCAATCCAGTTGTCGTGCGCTCCGATGGCGCCATAGTGGTTGATGCACGGATTCTCATGCGCTAACATAGTCTTATTGAAAGAAATGCGTGAAGAACTGAATAAATTTTCATCGGGGAGTCGTATAGTTTTGATGGCTTGGGGGTTGTTCCGGAAATTTTGGACTCGATTGCCGTAGTTTTGATGTGAACCGGGAGGAATGCAAATGAAAGTGGTGGCCTTCAACGGAAGCGCGCGCAAGGACGGCAATACCGCAATTCTCATTAAGTACGTGCTTGCTGAACTCAGAAACGAGGGCATCGAAACGGAACTCGTGCAACTTGCGGGAACGAAAATCCACGGCTGCATAGCCTGCTACAAGTGTGGGGAAAACAAGGATAAGCGATGCGCCGTAAATGATGATATCGCAAATGAATGTATACGGAAGATGATCGAGGCCGACGGGATCATTCTCGGCTCCCCGACCTATTTCGGCGATGTCAGCCCGGAAATGAAGGCCCTAGTGGATCGTGCGGGTTTTGTGTCCCGATGGAACGATTTCCTGTTTAAACGCAAGGTGGGCGCAGCAATAGTAGCCGTTCGAAGAGCAGGGGCTATCCACGTTTTTGACACAATCAACCACCTTTTCCTTAATTCTCAGATGATCGTGCCGGGCTCGACCTATTGGAATATAGGCGTTGGGAGAGAAAAGGGGGAAGTGGAAAAAGACGAAGAAGGCATCCAGATCATGAAAGTTCTTGGTCAGAATATGGCATGGCTGCTGAAAAATCTCCCGAAATAACAGCTCGAACCGGTGTCTTGCCGGGATGCTGGGTGATATTGATGCGCGCCTGGCCCAATCCCGGCAGGGCGTAATCGTCTTCCGATGCGGGACTGATGGAACAGAACCATGAAGAGGCATATGGACATCGGATCATTTATCATAGCGCTCATTACTCTAGGACTGTTTATTTCCTCACTCTTTATAAAAGGGCTGACCCACGATCTCTTTCTGGAAGCCGGGGTGTTCTTGGTGTCCGTTAAGATTATTGTTATGGCCCATAAGAACAGCGTGGCGGTTGGTCACTTGGACGAGAAACTTGACACGATCTTGACGGGGCTCTCAATGAAAAACGATCAATGCGCCAGCATGACCGGCGGTTCACAAGATCGGTCCAATCCGAGCGAGTAGACAGCGCTGGACAGAATTTCATCTCTCACATTCAATAAAATGATCTGAATGGACTGATCGCCGGAATGAATTGGCGGCCGGTCCTTAAAAAGTGTTGAGGCCTCTTCATGCCTTAGCTCCAGGCACCCTGAAAACCGAGGTTTTCAAGGAACAGGTCCTGAAACTCCTTTTTCTCACCTATTTCGATAACCATGACTTCTTCGAGCAATGCTCCAGCTTTCTCGCGGCAACGGACGTCCAACAGGGCCTTGCATGCCCCCAGTCCCGCCGCGTTTCCCACCCCGTGAATCCTGCGGATGTCAATGGGAGGAACTACGCCCAGAGTGATGGCGTCCTGCGGCGAAATGACATTGCCGAAAGCCCCGGCAAGATATATCCGATCCGGTTTTTCAATACCCGCTTGATTGCAGAGAAACCGGACGCCTGTAGCCACAGCGGATTTGGCCAACTGCAAGGACCGGATGTCCTTCTGGGTGATCGCCACCGGCTTTCCATGAGTGCGAGGATTGCCGTGAGCTATGATGAACGCCTTTTCATGAATGGCGTCAGTGGGATCGGTGGGCTGCGTCCGCATCAGCCTCCCATCCGGGCTCATCCATCCCTTCCTCAACAGTTCGGCCAGTGCGGAAATGGCGCCCGAGCCGCAAATCCCTATGGGACCGGCCGAAGGATCGTCGTCAAGACCGATTACATGATATGTTACGCCGTCATCGGAGAGCCGCACCATGTCTACGGCGCCCTTTATTCCGGGCATCCCGGAACTTATCCCGCCCCCTTCGAAAGCGGGCCCCGTTGCGCATGATGTGGCGCAGAG
>PLSV01000262.1 GCA_003165235.1 Syntrophobacteraceae bacterium | reverse complement strand
TACAGGCAATGTTCATGCGTTGCTTCTTTGAGCGCTTATGGAGCCGTGCCCCCCACACCCCCTCGCCGCTACGCGGCTCAATGTTGCGTTGCGGCGGCGGCCGCGCATCCGCGCGTGGCCGAAATCCTGCGGGGTGCAGGGTATCTTTAAAATGAAAAAACTTTCCCCGCTCAGTTCGGGGTTATTCGTTGCTCTTCGAACGCAGCTTAGTATGAGAGCCCACCGCGTCTGAAAGACGCAAACGGTGTGGGTCGGCGCGGGTTTTGCGTGTGGAGCCGACGCTTTGATCTGCGTTTCAAAACAGCCCATCGTCCCCCGGACGGGCTGGCGCCGTGGGTCTCGTATGATAGACTATAAACAACCCTATGCGACGAGTGATGCATAGCCCGGAAGGCATCCCCGGGAAGGGTCTATCGTGCGCGCTGGGCGGTCGCGGGATGCCTTGTGACAATGTCAGGAGGCAAAAAAGCCATGGGACTGCACTATCTGCGCAGAACCATCGAGCTCACGGCAAACTACTTTGACGGGCGCAAGGTCGGCTGCTTCGGCAACGCCGGCTATCGAAAGACAACGGACCTTTCCAAACTCTGCGCCTGCATAGAGGACCTTACCGGCTCAGGGATTATCAGACCTCAGAGCACCGTATTCACCGACCTGGGGTGTGGGGACGGCAGGGTGAATTTTCTGATGAGCTATTTCGTCAGGCTTTCCATCGGTTTGGAAATCGATTCGGAAATTCTTTCCGAATACGGACCGAGAAAAAACGAGTTGATTTCCCTTCTGAGGAGTGAAGGCGCAGTCCTGCCGCCCGAAAATATTTTCCTTATCCAGGGAGACTCTCTCGACGACAGGACCTTTGATGAGGTTCGGTCCCAGGCAGGGGTAGATTTCGTCGACGTAGACCTTTTTTATACCTACATTACACTCCACGACGTCTTTGCCGAAAAGATCGCCGAACGTGGCCGCCCTGGGGTCTACTACCTGGTCTATGGCTTCAGCAGGATCCTGCCAGGCTATGAATCCTTCGAGCTGGTGAACCGGGACGTCGGCGCCCAGGAAATAGCGGCCCTTTTCAGGAAAAAGTAAATACTCGATTCCGCTCCCCCTGCCGCCAAGGACTTTTTCATCATTTGATCATGACGACCGGTTGCGACTATTCTTGCTCCTTGCTTCGTGCTCCGGCTTTTCCATTATTTGATCATGACGAGCGGTTGCCTCCCCCGCCTGCGGCTCTCCTGTTCAACATCTGATCTGCAAATCTTGACAAATTGGCTGAGACTCATCGGTTACGTACAGAGGAGAGCTGTTTAAAGCTTAGATAATCCTCGGACCAATCCAGAGACTCGATCATGGGGCGGCTTATCAAGGTTGGAGCCAGAGTCGTTCACCATGCGAGGAGATGGTACGCCCATGTGGCGTCGGCCTTTCCCTTGGCTAAGTAATACCGCGCTGTGTCCGGGGGACGCGCGCAATGGAAGAAATGGTTGACGCAGCAGCGGAGGGCGTGGTACGCTTGAAGAGGGAAAAAAAGGGGCATTTTCATCAACATGACGATGGTCTTGCCTCTGTCAGGTCGCGTGAGACTCCTCACGGAGACCTTCTTGGGGTCAGCGGGACGACCTCTCTGCCGCTCAAAGGTCCCAAGACAGTCAAGATGGCAAGACCGCCGCATAATTCCGGGTGCATATAAAGAGGTTGCATGTCTACCCTCATTCTCATGTCACTACTCAACGGTCTGACTCTCGGAGCACTGTTGTTCATAACGGCCAGCGGCCTGACCCTTTCGTTCAGTCTCATGAGGGTGGTCAATCTGACCCATGGGGCCTTTTACATGGCGGGCGGATTCATCGGCCTATCCGTTCTGAAGTTCAGCGGAAGCTGGTTGCTGGCAGTGCTTGCAGGCGGGGTGGTGACGGCGGCGCTGGCTTTCATTGAAGAGCGGTTCCTGCTGCGTTGGGCGAGAGGCAACGACCTTATCGAGACGTTGATATCGCTGTCGGTCGCTATCATCGTAGGGGATCTGGTTCTCGTCATCTGGGGGGGCTACCCCAGAACGATCAGCATTCCCGAAGCCCTGAGCGGCGCTGTTTCAATTCCTCTGATCGACACGATTTATCCAGTATACCGCATCTTCACGGTGGGCCTGGCCCTGGTCATTATCGGGGCCTTGTGGGTTTTCCTCAAGAAGACCCGACTGGGCGTCACCATTCGCGCCGGTGTAGACAACTTTGAAATGGTGTCGGCGCTTGGCATTAACGTCAAGCGCCTTTTTTCTTTTGTATTCACGCTTTCCGGTTTCCTGGCGGGCGTGTCCGGGGTGGTGGGGGGGACCTTCCTCGTCCTGGTCGTGGGAGAAGATTGGAGAATCCTCACGCTGACCCTCATTGTCATCATCATCGGCGGCATGGGAAGCCTGGGCGGCACCATTCTCGGAGCCCTGATCACCGGGTTGATTCACAGCTTCTCGACAGCCTTCATCCCGCAGTTCTCTCTTTTTGTACTTTTTCTCCCAGTGGCCATCGTTCTGTCCATAAGGCCTCGGGGGCTTTTCGGCAAGGAAAGATGACAAAAGAACGCGGCTATCGTTTCAGGAGGGCGCTCCTCAGCGCCCTTGTTGGCGGAATCATCATCGCCATTCCCTGGATCAGCTCCCAGTACTTCGTGATGATGTCCGTACGGGTGATGTTTTTTGGGATGCTCACGATGAGTCTGACCTTCCTGGCTGGTGAGCTGGGAGCGGTTTCTCTCATGCAGGCCTCATTTTTTGGGATTTCAGGGTATACGGTTGCTCTTTTGGAGTCCCGCTATGGATTCCCGTTTCCCATTCCCCCGTTGGCAGGGCTTGTCATTGCAGTCCTTGCAGCGGGGCTTTTCGGGTTGCTGGTCGTCAGGGTGCGCGGGATCTATTTCCTGATGCTCACTCTGGTCCTCGGCCAACTGGTCTGGGCGCTGGCCTGCCAGTGGTCCTCGATCACCAAGGGGGACACCGGAATCACGAACATTTACGCACCGACCGTTTTTGGAATATCGACTGAAAAGTCAAAGACGGCCTTCTACTTTTTCCAGCTCATTTTCTTTTGCGGGGCTATGTCTTTTCTGGCGGCGCTGAAGCGGTCGCCCTTTGGTCTCATGCTGCGGGGTGTGCGAGACAGTGAGTCCCGAATGGCGATGTTGGGATTTCGCGTGCACCTGTTGCGGTACGCAGCCTTCGTTTTCGCGTCGCTCGTGGCTGCCCTTGGAGGTGTGTTTTTCACGTATTTCACTGGACTGATCAACCCCAACACGGTTTCCCTGCCCTCGAACGTGGAGGCTCTTCTGGCAGGAATTCTGGGGGGCATCAACAGCCTGCTCGGGGCAGTGGTCGGCACCGCCATTCTGAAGACCCTGGATGTGGTGCTCAGCGGAATAACCGAGCGCTACATGCTGATCATGGGCGTTTTGTTTATGCTTGTGATCCTGTTCGCCCGGCAGGGTATCGTGGGAACCTTGATGAAGTACTGGAATAACCGGCTTTTCCCATCCCGAAGCCGGGAGCCGGAGCGGAGGCCCGGAGGCTTCTCAAAGAAGCCTGACGTCGTTAGAAACCCCTAATCACCAAAGGAGGAGCGCGATGGCTAGAAAAAGGATTATTCAGTTGATGGTGGCTTTCTTCGTAGTCCTTTGGGCATTCGGCCCGGCGCATGGAGTCAGCGAAATTCGCATCGGGGTGATCGGCCCCACCACAGGATGGGCGACCATGTTCGGCCAAAACAATCTCGATGGGGTCAAACTGGCGCTTTCCGAGAAGGATTACAAATTCAAGGGTACGCCAATCAAGATTTTCACTGAGGACACGAAGGCTGACGTTGAAGTGATGAGGACCAAGCTGGATTCCTTGAAGAACCGGGACAAGGTGCATATGATCATCGGACCCTGCCTCGGCCACGAGGGAATGGCCGCGGTGGATTGGGCGGCCCGCAATCCAGAGGTGCCCGTCCTGGTGGGGTACTCCGCGCCCGAGGACATGACCATGCGGAAAGCCACCTACAGCCTCGTTCGCCCGGGCTGGACCGGAGCGCAGGTCATCTTTGACTTCGGCAAGTTCTGCGCGAAGGATCTAAAGTATAAGAAAATCATCATCGTGGGGCAGGATTATGCTTATCCGTGGGATCAGGCCGCAGGTTTCATCAGAGGATTTCTGGAGAACGGCGGCGAAAAGGTTGAACGGATCTGGAGTCCGGTTGAGGCCGTGGACTTCAGCTCCATCATGGCCAAACTTGCGGGAATGGCCAAGGAATATGATGCCGTGCTCTGCAATTGCGGCGGGGCTCAGGTGGTGGCCTTTTTCAAGCAGTGGCAGCAATTCGGCCTGGACAAGCTTTATCCGCAGATCCTGGGGCAGGCCAATGTTCCCCTCACCCCCATGTTGGCGGAAATGGGCGACACGCTGCTCGGGGTCTACTCTTCCCTCCATTACTACGATGGCGACCCCTCGCCGGCGAATGTGAAGTTCAGAGAGAGCTACCACAAAGCCTTCGGGTATTATCCCAGCGTCATATCCGTCCAGGGATACGATTGCGTGAACGTGGCCTTCAAGGCGATGGAGGCGATTGACGGCAAGGTCGATGACCCCAAGGCCTTTATCGCGGCTGTCCGAAACGTAAAAATGACCGCGGATGAGTCCCCCCGAGGCCCCTTCTACTTCGACAAATTCGGGAACCCGGTGCAGAACATTTACATCAAAAAAGTCGTCAAGCAGGACGGGCGGCTTATGAACATCGCGGTGAAAACCTACAAGGATGTTTCACAGTTCGGGCCTTATGCGGACATGCCGGAGAAATACATGGCGGCTCCTGAGACGACCCGCGACTACCCGCCTGGAGACAAGGCCTCCTACTTTAAGGAGATCGAAAAATACTTCGGGAAGGACTACGTCGAAAAACTGGAGAAGAACAAAGGCTGGCCGGACTGATCTCCACCGCGACCGAAAAAAAGGAGTCTCCTTAGGGCTCGATCACATGCAGGCTCTCGTACTGAAGAGGATATCCAAGTCCTTCGGCGGGATCGTGGCGGTCGATAAGGTCGACCTCACCGTCATGACGGGGGAAAACCGCGCATTGATCGGGCCCAACGGGGCCGGCAAGTCGACCCTTTTTAATTTGGTCACCGGTGAGCTCTCTCTGGACGAGGGCCGGATTTTGCTCTTCGGCAAGGATATCACCCATGAGCCCGTCCGGAAACGAATTGACTCCCAACTGGGCAGAACCTATCAGACCTCTAACCTTTTCCGGCAGTTGACCGTCCAGGAGAATCTTTTTCTGGCTTCTTGGCACACGTGGGGGAAAAAGGCCTCTATCGCCGCCACGCTGTTTCGCGCCTGGCAAAAATTTCGGAACCAACGCCGACACATCGCCGAGATTGCCCATCGGGTTGGATTGGAGAACAAGCTCGATATCGTAGTCGATGAGCTTTCCCACGGTGAGCACCGCCAGCTGGAGTTGGGCATCACCCTGGCTCATGAACCCAGGATACTGCTGCTGGATGAACCCATGGCGGGGCTTTCCGTAGCTGAACGGAGGTTTATGACCGATTTGATCATGAGCCTGAAATCAGAGATTACGGTGGTGATCATCGAGCACGACATCGATGTGGCATTCAGCATTGCCGACCGGGTCTCGGTGCTCCACCATGGCGCCATCATTGCCGAGGGCGCCCCCGAGCAGATCGAAGCCAATCCCAAGGTTCAGGAGATTTACACCCTGAGCCGGCATTCATGAAGATTCCAAGTATGCCTGAGCCCCTGTTGAAAATAGAACGCCTCGATGCCTACTATGGCAAAAGCCATATCCTTCAGGGAGTCGATCTATACGTCAATCCAGGTGAGCTGGTCGTCGTCGTCGGACGCAACGGCATGGGTAAAACCACTCTGCTGAAATCGATCCTGGGGCTGCCGCCGGTATCCAGAACCGGATCGATCCTTTTCGAAAACCAGGAAACAGTCCATATGCCCACCCATGAAATTACCAACCTGGGCATTGGATATGTTCCTCAAGGGCGGATACTTTTTCCCTCTTTGACAGTGGATGAGCACCTGCTTTTCTCTTGGCGCCAAAGCGGGGGGAACTCTCCGTGGTCGCCCGAGACGGTCTACGATCTGTTCCCGGAATTAAAAGACAGAACCCATATCTCCGGCACCCTCCTCAGCGGCGGCGAACAGCAGATGCTGACCATCGGCCGCGCGCTGGTCACCAATCCGCTGCTGCTCCTCATGGACGAACCTTCCGAAGGCCTGTCCGCGTTGGTCATCCAACGGGTGGAGGAGGTTTGCCGCCAACTAAGTTCCAGCGGCATGGCCATCTTGCTGGTGGAGCAGAATCTGGAAATGGCTCACTCGTTGGCGCACCGCGCCTACATTTTCGTCAACGGCCGAATCGCCCGGGAATTGCCGGCCGGCGCCCTGGCGGCCGACCAGCACCTGCTGCAGCAACTGCTGGGGGTGACCGTCGGCAGTGGCGAACTCCCCGCGGAGCAGCCCGTGGAACCGGAAGCAGAAGCAAAACCGGAGAGGCCCGCAGCGGAAGAGATCCTCGAAACCGTTGTCGGGGCCTCGGCCCCGACGTTTTGGAGCGGCGCCAGACTTCCGGACGTTCAGACGCTGCAAGGGAGTTCGTCCGCTCCACCCGTGAGCAAAACGCGATCGACGTTGTTGCAGGTGTCAGTGGCCGACACGATCGACAGGGCCGCCTACGTCGTCGGGACCTTCGACACCAAGTCCCAGGACCTTCTGTTCATTAAATCCTGCCTGGATCGGTTGCGCGTGCGAACCATCACGGTGGATTTGTCCACTTCGAGGAAACTATCGCCTGCGGCCATCGGTCCCACAGAAGTGGCCCGACACCATCCGCAAGGCGCCGGGGCCGTGTTTACCGGCGACCGTGGCACGGCAGTGGCTGAAATGGCCCATGCCTTCACCCGCTTCATGGCGGGGCGCCGCGACGTGGGCGGCATCATCTCGGCGGGGGGCAGCGGGGGCACTGCCCTGGTGACCCCGGCGATGAGAAGCCTGCCGGTGGGCGTACCCAAGGTGATGGTTTCCACGGTCGCTTCCGGCAATGTCCGACAATATGTGGGCCCTTCGGACATTTGTATGATGTATTCGGTCACCGACGTGGCCGGCATCAACCGCATTTCAGCCAGTGTGTTGTCCAACGCGGCCCACGCTCTGGCTGGCATGATCGGGTTTCGGCAAGATGTGGAGAGCTCCCGTCTGCCGGCTATCGGACTGACCATGTTCGGAGTCACCACCCCTTGCGTCCAGGCGGTCACCCAAGCGCTGAAAATGCGCTTCGACTGCCTGGTCTTCCATGCCACCGGCACGGGTGGCCAATCCATGGAGAAACTGGCCGAATCCGGCATGCTGGCAGGCGTCATCGACGTGACCACCACCGAAGTGGCTGATTTCCTAATGGGGGGTGTCATGAGCGCCGGTGAGGATCGCATGGGGGCAATCATCCGCAGTCAGATCCCTTACGTCGGTTCCTGCGGGGCGCTGGACATGGTCAATTTCGAAGCCATCGACACCGTGCCGCAGAAATATGAGAACCGTAACCTTTATCAACACAATCCCCAAGTCACCCTAATGCGCACGACTGCGGAGGAAAACCAGTCAATTGGGCGCTTCATCGCCGCCAAGCTCAACCAAATGGATGGGCCCGTGCGGTTCCTGCTGCCCTTGAAGGGAGTCTCGTTAATCGATGCTCCCGGCAAACCCTTCCACGACCCGGCGGCCGACCGCATGCTGTTCGACACCCTGGAAAGCGAATTTCGGCCGGGGCCCAATCGCCGGCTGATCAAACTCGACATGAACATCAACGATCCGGCCTTCGCTAAGGCCCTGGTCGATCACTTTTTGGAAATTGTTTCTTCCGGTTCTTCCCGACACTGATTTTAAGGAGATTTCCATGGCCCGCTTTACTCGACAACAGATCCTGGATCGACTCAACGCCAAAATCCGTGGCGGACAGCCCATCGTCGGCGGCGGCGCCGGCACTGGGCTTTCGGCCAAATGCGAGGAGGCCGGCGGCATCGACCTGATCGTGATCTACAATTCAGGCCGCTACCGCATGGCCGGCCGTGGGTCGCTTGCCGGGCTCATGGCGTATGGCAACGCCAACGACATCGTGATGGAGATGGCCCGCGAAGTGCTGCCGGTCACCCGTAACACCCCGGTACTGGCGGGCGTGAACGGAACCGACCCCTTTTGCATCTTCGACTGCTTTCTTGACCAGCTCAAGGCCGTTGGGTTCGCCGGAGTGCAGAATTTTCCCACGGTGGGTCTCATCGACGGCATCTTCCGGCAAAACCTGGAGGAGACCGGGATGGGCTTCGGGCTTGAGGTGGACATGATCCGGATGGCGCACGCAAAAGACATGTTGACCACTCCGTATGTGTTCTCTGAAGATGATGCCATCGCCATGACGGAGGCTGGCGCCGATGTTATCGTCTGCCATATGGGCCTGACCACCGGCGGCAACATCGGAGCCGGAACGGCCAAGACCTTGGACGATTGTGTGGATGTAATCAATGCGTGGAACGAAGCGGCGCTGAAAAAGCGCCGAGACATTATCACCCTGTGCCACGGTGGGCCGATCTCCATGCCCGAGGATGCCGAGTACGTTCTGAAGCGCTGTCCGGAGTGCGACGGGTTCTACGGCGCCTCCTCGATGGAACGGCTGCCCACCGAGAAGGCCCTCACCGCACAAACAAGGGAATTTCTCAACATCAAGCGCCGCTGAGGGTCGCCCGGAGAGAGCGTTCGATAGAAATAGCGCTGATGCAGAGTCGTAGGATTAGCCGGCGAGAGAAAGAGTGTAGCCAATAGGAGGAATGCCATGACCATCTACGCGTGGGTTATTTGGGCGGTCATCATCGCCATAATCCTTATCGCGGTGGGGATCTGGTTTGTCCGGTCCTTTTATCGTCGATCGTCCAAGGAGATCGCTTTTGTTCGCACCGGACTGGGGGGGCAGAAGGTCATCATCGATGGCGCCGCCTTCGTCATTCCGATTTTTCACGATGTCACAGAAGTCCATCTCGGCACCCTGCGCCTGTCGGTGACATGCGACAAGGAGCAAGCGTTGATTTCCAAGGACCGCATGCGCGTGGACGTGGCCGTGGATTTTTACATTCGTGTCCGAAAAGAGGTCGATTCCGTCACCATCGCCGCTCAGACCCTCGGGCGCAAAACGGGAAAGCCCGACGAACTGCGCGAGATGATGAAGGGCAAATTCGTCGATGCCCTCAGGGCCACGGCCGCCGGCATGACCTTGGAAATGCTCCACGAGCAACGCAGCCAGTTCATTAAGGCCGTGGGACAGGCGGTGGCCGAGTCTTTGATTAAGAATGGGATCGAACTTGAATCCGCCAGCTTGATCGACCTGGACCAGACCGACATGGAGTACTTCAACCCTTCAAATGCCTTTGATGCCGAGGGGTTGACCCGTTTGACGGACGAGATCGAAAGACGCAAGAAAACGCGCAACGACATAGAACAGGACACCCTGATCCAGATCCGTTCCAAGAACCTGGAAACCGATAAACTGGGCCTGGATATCGAACGCGAGAGCGAATACGCCCGCCTGTCCCAGGAAAAGGATCTGGAGTTCCGCCGGGCTTGGCAACAGGCTGAGGTGGCCCGCGAGCGCGCCGAGCGCAAGCGCGACGCACAGGTGGCTGACATTATTTCCAGCGAGCAGATCGAGAAGGCCCGAATCGCTTCCGAACGCGAGCTGAAGCAGGACCGCATCGAACAACAGCGCGACATCGAGACTATGGAGATCGAGCGGCGCAAATTGATTGAACTGGCCGAGCACGCCCGGACTGTTGCCGTGGCCGAATCCTCCGAAGCCGAGACAGCGGCGCGCGCCAAGGCCGATGAGAAGCGTGCGGCCGCCATTTCTGCGGAGGAGGCCATCTTTACCGCACGGGAAAGGGCCCATGCGGATCGAAAAAAGGAGGTGGAACTGATCATGACGGCCCTGGAGGTGGAAAAAGATCAGCTTCGGCAAAAAACTCGGATCGCTACTGAAGAAGCGGTGGCCGCCGGTCGGGCGGAAATCGCGCGCATCGATGCCGATGCCTTTGCCTTGGCCGAGGAGACCCGCTCCAAGGCCTATCGGATTCGGCATCAGGTCGAATCCGAGGGTGTCAGGCTCATGGCCGAGGCTAACAACATCGCCAGTCCGGAAGCCCGGGCTTCAGCTCTGCGGTTGCGCCTGGTGGAAAAACTCGACGCGATCATCCGCGAGAGCGTCAAACCCCTGGAGAAGATCGAGGGGATAAAGGTGGTCCACCTCGACGGCCTGACCGTGCCGGCCGGCGGCGGATCACCAGAAGGCGAAGGTGGTCTCACCGATCGGCTCGTCAGCAGCGCCTTGCGCTACCGCGCACAGGCGCCTATCGTGGATCACTTGTTGAGTGAAATTGGCATCAATATCAGCGACCCAAGCAAGCTCGCGCAACTGCTGGACAAACTGCAGAAGGACCGCCCCGAGGGGGCCAAGGAGAAGTAATCCATGGTCAAGGTGTATCGGTCTACGGTCTTGGACACCCCGGCAGATAGGGTGTGGCGGGACCTTCGAGATTTCAATGGGATAGCCAATTGGCACCCGTCGATCCTATCGAGCCGCATCGAAAATGGCCAGCCGGGTGACAAGGTCGGATGCGTGCGAAATTTCCAGCTCAAGGACGGCGCCCGGGTCAGGGAAAAACTGCTGGCCCTCTCGGATTACGATTACACCTGCACCTCTGCCATCCTGGACAGTCCTCTGGGACTGAGCGATTATATTTCTTCCTTACGGCTGTTTCCCGTCACCGAGGGCAACCGCTGCTTCATCGAGTGGTCTGCGGAATTCGATTGCCCGCTGGAAAAGGTGGCTGAGCTATCTGAGACCGTCGGCAACGGTCTGTTTCAGACCGGGCTCGACGCATTGAAGAAAAGTTATGGAAAAAGATGAAAGTCTCCGTCATTCGATCGGCAGTAATTGACGCCCGAATCGATGAGGTATGGGCGGCGCTGCGTGATTTCAAAAGTCACGACCGGTGGCATCCAGCCGTGGCCCGCAGCCGGATGGAAAACGATCTCGACGGCGACGTCGTCGGAGGTGTGCGACGATTCAGCCTCACCGACGGCGCCGAGTTTCGTGAACAACTGCTGCGCCTCAGCGACCGCGAGCACACATTTAGTTACTGTATCCTCGACTCACCCCTGCCGCTTTTTGACTACGTGGCGACGGTTCGACTCAGGCCGGTGACCGACGGCGGCCTGACCTTCTGGGACTGGCGCTCGCAGTTTCGTGCCCCGGACCATCGCGCCGCTGAGCTGGAAAAGATGGTTGGCCAGAAAATCTATGAGGACGGGTTTTCGGGGCTGCGGAGGTTTCTGGCCGAGAAAGAGGGGCGCCCGCAGCTTCCCGGCCATAAGGAGGCGACCGCAGCTCTTGCGACCGCTCGCGACGAGCACCTGCCGTCCAAGGCACTGGTGGTGGCGTCCGCCGGAGGTCCAGAGGTCATGACCCTTGGGGATGTGACGGTTCCTGCACCAGGCCCCCGGCAGGTGCGTATCCGCCAGACGGCGATTGCAGTCAATTACATAGACATCCAGCATCGCCGAGGAATCTTGGCAGGTTTTGATTTGCCGGGGACCCCGGGTGTGGAAGGTGTGGGTGTGATCATCGACGTGGGAGACCAGGTCAACGGATTATTCCCGGGCGACCGCGTCGCCTATATGAGCCGAAAACCCGGATCCTATGCCGAAATCCGTTGTGTCAATGCCGACGCCTGCATACCCGTGCCCGCTGGCGTATCTGATATTGACGCTTCCACCTTGCTCAAGGGCGTTACGGCTGGGTTACTGCTTAGCCGGGTGTTCAGGGCCGCCCCGGGCGCGACGATCCTGATCCAGGCGGTAGCCGGCGGCCTGGGTCACTTGCTCAGCCAATGGGCCAAATCCATGGGCCTAAAGGTCATTGGCACGGTATCTACTGCCAATAAGGCCAAGTTCAGCCGAGACCGCGGCTGCGACTACCCCATCGTTGTCGCAGACGACACCTCAGCAACATCCGAAGTGATGCGCATCACCAATGGTCTCGGGGTCGACTATTGGGTCCACAGCAGTGGCGCGCGGGGGCTCAATGCCGCTCTCGCCTGCCTGTCCCGCTTCGGCCACTGCGCCGTCATCGGCGACCGTAACGGACAGGTTATGCCTTTGGACGTTAGCGTGTTAAAGCAGCGGTCCCTGACCGTGTCGGCCCCGGTGTGTTTTGACTACTTCGACGATCGTTCCAACTTCCTCCTTGTCCATCAATTGTTCGCAAAAATTCAAAGCCGCACCATCATCCCCGCCATCGAAGCGTTCCCGCTAAGTCAAGCTTCTAAAGCCCATAGTCGAATCGAAAACCGACAGACCATGGGCGCCGTCGTCCTGACTCCTGGAGGCTGAACCCTATATATGGTCAATTTAGGGAAAGGAAACTCTTATAGCATGGCCTTGAAGGTGTTACCTTATTGATGTTTAGTTTCCTGGTAATGGTTCAGCGAGAGCCCCCGTGGAATCTTCTCCTAGGCAAAAGCCAGCGAAATTGACTCTGCTCACATTTTGCTCTCACCGTGAGGGACCGGTAAGCCACATGCGATGTTGCTCAAGCATCGATCGGTGCAATGACGGTCCGAAACGGAGGCCGGCTACCGCCAGTTTCTGGGGCCGAGTGGCAGCCTTACACCCGTTCAGCTTGAAGTAGCTGTGGTTTTGAGGGGGTGGTTAGATCGGAGGCCCTCAGGTTTTAAAACCCCTTATCCTTCCTTCCCGCTAAGGTCCTGATTTGCTAGAGTGGCAGTTGACACGGCGTCTGAAAATAATCAACCTTTCTTGCCAATTTCGAAAGATTTCAGTTTGCGCGATTCGGTAAACAAATGATTTGAAAATGGCGAAGATTTTGTCGTATCATTTCTCAAGGACGAGGAGAGTTGTCCTGCCTCTATTGCAAAACATACCCCTTAAATTTATAGACCTAAGAGCCTTTCGCAATCAGGGTTCCCGGAAACAATGGAAGGTCACCGAAACTATTCCAATCCATTTCAACATCACTCTACCACCTTCCAACCACATCCCTTTTCATTTCTCGTCGGCAATTGCCCGGAATTTTTGCATGTGAGCCATTGACGGCTTCCCCACACGATGTTTAGGCTAAACTCATCGAAAAGCGATTTCCTTTCGTCAACTGTCGTGAATTCGAGGAGTGCCACTGGAGAACCGAAAAACGTGTACCCGAGCACTGGCGACGGTTATCCTGAGGAGGCTTGGATCTTCATGCCCCGTGCGCCACGATCTGTAAGGCTTGCTGTTGGCCCCGGGGTCGGGCCATGGTGATTTCCCGGCCCATCAGGGAAAGAGATGTCCAGATGAACCGTTTTTCGGTCTTAAAATACGGTTAATGACCACGAAATGGCCTTTTTAAACTGCGCGTGCGCATTTTTAAGGTGAGCGGGATCGTCATCGTGCGGATTAGTGCGTGGCGCAACTGGGCCACAAGCAACCAGTCACCCTGGGAGGCAGCACGCAAACAGCACTTCCCCCGCATCGTCTCCAGCCCCTGATTATGTCATGTGATCAAAACCATAAAAGGGGATGAACCCTCACTTCGTTCGGGTTCGCGCTAACGCTTCCGGCCGGCGTTAAACGCTTCAAGTTCGCGTCCGATCTTTTGTGAGGGCGCGCCCTTCACGCGACTGCCCGCTTTTCCTCATTTTGGATGACGATCTTGGGGTTTGGGTTAGCCGGTGGGACCGGGAGTCCCTGCTCCTTCAGTAGGGCGGTGTGCTCCTTCATTCCCCATCTTGCCTTATAGATACAGTCCTCCACGGAATGCCCGATACCTGAGAAACCTTCCAGTTCCGGGGAGTAGAAGCCGAAATAGTCAGGCTCTTCAGTTGCTTCAATAATAAGTGAATAGGGTAGACCGATCATCTTTCTATTCTCCCTTAACACTTGTAATGCCTGCGGCCTTCAGTATGTGGTGGCAGGTTCCCGTGGGGACTTCCTTTGGTCCATGGTAGTCTACTCGAATGATTCTATCCCAATCGGTTTTTCCATATTACCGGATTGATCCCTTTTCTTTAAGGATTCTGAATCCCTTCGCTTCCAATAGCCGAACCAGCTCTGAGAACTTCACACCATTTTTCCGAATGCCATGGGATGTAAAAATTAATTCTATCAGGATACCGTTATATCGGGACCTCGTCAAACGGGAGATGCTCTATTCGAGGATGCTCTTGCGAAGGTTCATTGGTTTCAAAGACAATCGCCAGGAGGAAAAGAAGCCTGAGGCGGATGTTGGGACCTCAACCTTCTCGACATTGTTAATGATAGGGAGACGCCGAC
This sequence comes from Syntrophobacteraceae bacterium, assembly GCA_003165235.1. GTDB lineage: Bacteria > Desulfobacterota > Syntrophobacteria > Syntrophobacterales > Syntrophobacteraceae > SbD1. The sequence goes on along the minus strand of PLSV01000262.1, from coordinate 2,209 downwards.
TCAACGCAGCCGCTATGCGAGCCGGTTTGATTGACACTTGAAGCGGGCCCGAATTCATTATGCCATCGTCAACTTTTCAATAATTTCCGAGTGTTGCGGATAGCTGGCGAGCAACTGCGCCCGCCCGGCAATCTCCATGTCCTCATACTCAAATCCGGGCGCCACCGTGCAGCCAACCAGAGTGAACTGTTCCGGGCCGCGCTGTTCGGCCGCAAACCAGTACCCTGCTTCTATCGCCACCTGGAAAGACTCTCCCTTGCTGAAATTGCGCCCCAGCTTTTTTTCAGTAAGACCGCCGTGTGGATCGAGGACGTGGATGGTAAGCGGACCCCCTTCGAAAAAGCTCCAGATCTCGACGGATTTCAACCTGTGGAAGGCCGAAAACCGGCCCTTTTCGAGCAGATAGTAAATTGAAGACACAATGTGGCGCGGTTCCCGGTGAAACGGTGCGGGAGGCCCTCCGTGCCGATTTGCTCCGATGCGCGGAAGACAGGGGCGAAGCGGCCGCCTTCAGGGTGCTCGGCCATGTTCAGCTTTTCAATCCAGTAGCCCGCGTTGCGTTCCGATCTCATTGCCGCCTCCAAAAAGAGAATGAGCCGCGTTTGCATTCTATCAAAACGCGGCCCATCCGCTAGGGGGTAATCGGGACAATGACCCCCTTCTCAATGACCACCATGTACTTCATAGTCTTCCTCTACCTGCTTAAGGACACTCTGTTCCAAGATGCTGGCCGACGTTCCCGGCTGGATCTCAATATTTGCATTATCTGCCACCGTTATTGTATTCGTCTACCCGTGGGCGGTTTGCGACAGGCGCCCCGAAGACCGTCCGTAATCAGTGGCTCTTTAGCTGATGATAGATTTCATCGTCATTTCTTTTTCCTACCAGAGCCACTTTGAGACAATCTTTTTCAACCCTATAGATAATCCGATATTCTCCGATATCTGTTCTTCTATAGGGATACCCGATCAGGGGCGAAGAATCGGGCGGCTCCGGATCTTCCATAAGAGCCGGGACCTTGTTGAAGACTTGGCGATACTGCTTTGCCGGCAGGAGACGAAAGAACTTTATCGCCTGTCTTGTAATATTAAGCTTTAACACGGACAGAGGCCTCGATGAATTCTTTGGTTTCTGCTCCGCTCAAATACCCCTCTGTCTCAGCAGCTTTCGCTCTTTCCCCCCAATAAGCATCGTCGAGCCTGGTGAGGCGTTCATATTCTTTCATGGACATTAGCACGGCCACCTGTTGGTTGGTTTTCTCAACAACAACCGGTTCCACCAGGGCCACCTGGAGATAGTGGCCAAACCTATTCTTCATCTCAGTTGCTTTTACGTTTACCATGTTCTATAGTCCTTCTGGTCCGCTCATTTTGGGTATTATGGCTAATATAGCTACATCCTTTTTTTATTTCAAGAAATTTTTCCGGGGAGGTTGAGCATGCCTGTGCATTATTGCCGGGTCAGTACGGCTGATGATTGTCAAACAAGCATTTGATGGGCCAATGAATTTATACAGACCATTTGAGGCTGCAGTTAAAGTCGAGGCCAGGTGAGTCGATTATGCTCTCGTCAACTTCTCAATAATTTCCTGGTGTTACGAATGCCTGGCCAGCAACTTCGCCCATCCGGCAATCTCCCTTTTTTTCCAGTCAGACGGCCGAGTGGATCGAGGACGTGGAGGGTAAACGGACTCCCTTCGAAAAAGCTCCACACTTCTCAAGGTATTTATGGACTTGCTTGCCTCGTGAAAACCACTTCTCAAGGTATCCCGCTGACGGCCCCGTCTCGCAGAGCGTCGAGAATGAGCGGGATGCCTTCCACGCTCCACGAAGTACTTCGCGAAGGGATGCACGCAAGAGCATTCACTAATGATCGCCTAGTGTTGTTAACAAGTCTGTCATACGAGGTATATCCCCTTTTCCTCCAGCCGTTCGCCATTACTCGCTGATGCCGAAGCCTTTAGCCCTACAACGACAGTTAATGCTTGACTATTGAGAGAATCTGGATATTCCGCCCTCCAAGACCCTTACAAGAGGAGGAGCAGATCATGTTGCCACAGTGTCGATGTTTAGATGAGCCATACCCGGTTCCGAAGTTTTCGATAGTAGAACAGGATGTGAAAGAGCTTGCCCGTCAACTGCGAGAGTTCCTCACCGAATTTGAGGAGTGCTTTTCAAGAAGCGAGCCCCCTCTGTGTCAATATAACTGA
>PLSV01000188.1 GCA_003165235.1 Syntrophobacteraceae bacterium | reverse complement strand
GTTGAAGCAACCGACATGGGTTGGAAGGTTCAACGCGAACCCGATCATAGTGAGGGTTCGGGGGGCTAATGTCCCCCCAACCCCCGAGCTTTTCAGCTTTTTTTGGTGCTCACTTGAACGCAACTTCGTCTTAATTGTCGCAGGAGCAAATAAGAGTTCTCTTGGCCTCCGGCTTACCTATCAACTTTAGCGTCATCTCGGTGAACACCCCGAGGGCGCCTTCCGAGCCAACAAGCAGTTGGGTCAAATTATAGCCGCTTACATCTTTGGTGGTCTTGCCGCCGGTGCGAAGAATCTGCCCATTGGCCAGCACCGTTTCCAATCCAAGGACATAATTACGCGTTACCCCATATTTCACAGCCCTCGGCCCGCCGGAATCAAAGGCCACGTTCCCCCCAAGAGTGCAGAATTGAAGACTGGCCGGGTCTGGGGGGTAGAAGAGCCCTTCGGCCTCGACCGCGTTTTGAAAATCTGCGGTAATCACCCCAAGCTGACAAGTGGCGGTCAGGTTCTCCTTATCGATCTCCAGAATCTTGTTCGTCGATAGAACGTTCAGTACGATTCCGCCACCCAGAGGCGCCGTGGCCCCGCAAAGGTTCGTCGCGTTGCCCCGTGGAACCACCGGGACCTTTTGCCGATGGGCGACTTTTAAGACGGCCACGACATCCGCAGTGGTCTTGGCCAATACAACTAATTCGGGAATTCGCTGGTAGGTTGAGCAGTCGTAGGAATAGCAGGAAAGCTCCTCTATTTCCGTCAACACTTTGTCCTTACCGATAGCGCTGATTATCTCTCTAGCTATACTGCCGGTCATAATTATCCCCTGGCGAAGCGTTTGTGCGCTCTCTGATTCCAAGCATAAAATACACTCATTGTTATGAGCCGGAACAATCCACCAATCATGTAGTTATTTGGGGGACTCTCTGAGCGGCTTTACGCAGACTTGCCAGTAACACGGCTGCGAGCAACAGGCAGCTCACAAGGAACATAATTCCGCCGGTAAAAGATTCGGTAGCTTCGCGGATATAGCCCATGGCGTATGGTCCGACAAAACCACCCAAATTGCCGATACTGTTGATCATTGCTATAGCGCCTGCAGCGACCGATGCAGTCAGAAACGAGTTTGGAATTGCCCAGAACGGCCCGAATGAAGAATAGGTTCCCATGACTGCAAGTGTAAAGAAGACCATCGAGACAAATACGCTCTTGTCGGAGAACATTACACTACCCGAGAGGCCGATTGCGCCCAACACCATTCCGAATATTGCATGCCGGCGGCGTTCTCCGGTCCGATCCGAACTTTTGCCCACTATGTACATGGCTATAAAGGCAAACAGATAGGGGATCATTATTATGAGTCCCACCAACTGATTAGTTAGAGCAGTCGATAAACCTTTCACCAGAATAGGCAGAAACAGGCCCAATCCGTAGAAACCACACATCCAGAAGAAATAGGCAAACGCGAGGAGAATCACGTCACGGTCGGCAAAAGCCTGCGTCAAAGTGTATTTCTTACGCTCCACCTTTTTTGCGCTTTCATCTTCGATCGCTTTTATCAACCAGTTGCGCTCATCGTCATTAAGCCATCTGGCTTCAGACGGCCGGTTCGTCAGGTAGAATGGCGTAACAACGCCAAGAATCACCGCAGGGATAGCCTCCAAAATGAACAGCCATTTCCAGCCCGTCCAACCCAGCCAGGTGATTCCCAAAATATAGGTGGAAATTGCAGCGCCAAGCATATTGCAGACCGGCAAAGCCATCATGAAAAGCGCCACCGCTTTGGCTTGGTCTTGAGCTCGGCACCAAGTGCCCAGATAGTAAATGACGCCAGGGAAGAAGCTGGCTTCAGCAACACCCAGGAAAAAACGCACGAGATAAAATTCCATCGGCGTGGATACCCAGGCCGTAAGACTCGAAATAATTCCCCAGGAAACAAGAATACGCGCGAGCCACATCCTCGCGCCCACTTTAGTCAGTATGAGATTTCCGGGAATCTCCATAATAAAGTAGCCGATGAAAAAGATGCCGGCGCCCAGTCCATAGACCGCATTGCTAAAGTTCAGCGCTTTGTTCATCGACAAAGCCGCATAGCCGACGTTGACCCGATCCAGAAAGGCGACGATGTAGAGCAAAACAAGGAATGGTATCAATCTCCTAAAAACCTTACTAACTGTGCGTTTTTCTAATGATGCTATTTCGCTTCTTTCTAATCGCACTGCTTCGCTCATTTTGACACGCCCCTTTCTTTTCTCCGGTCTTTCAGCCGTCGATAGACCTCTAAATCCGAATGGCCCACATCACTTATGTGCGACAACCCTTGACGGGTGGTTGCATATCTGGAGCGTGCATCAGAACGGAGACTCGCGCATTGGGATCGATTTCCATTAAGGCTGTCTCAAGTGCGGCCCCAACCGACTCACATTGTGAGGATCATTTCCTTCGCCTCAATTGTCGAAGACACCTTCGCTCCAGCTAGAGGCCAGCTCCATCTCCAGGCCCTCCAGTCGCCACGAGAGGTTCTCTATTTCGGTAATTTCACGAAACGTAGCCACCGCGCCGGCGAAATCGCCGCCCGAGCATAGGGGAAAAGCGTTTACAATGAAAGTACGCCCCTTGTCATGGGTTGTCTTACACTCCCGGATTGGGCTCTGAGTTTTGATTATCGAATATCATCCGATATAACTGTTCCCTTGTCGACAAGATTCCAATCAGCAACACACCCTCTCCGCGAAAGGCCGCAGCCAGATCCCTCCGGCAAAGCCGGAGGCCTGGAAAACCGTGGGCCGCTCAAAGCGACTGGAGCGTTGGCGCGCTTCATATTTTCCACGCGGATAGGAGGCCGTATTACGTCACCCCGGCAGGTTTTAAGCCGGGGTCCAGTGCTTTGATTTCTATGTAATCCGGCAAAACACCTGGATTCCGGCTCAAAAGCGCCGCCGGAATGACGACATCTGATCCTGGGCTTTTCGTGGAGTTTTAAGCGGTCCACCATGCAAAACTTTCGTGCGTTCCCGGAAATGTCAAACTCTGTGAGTCCGTCGGCGGAGCCGGAGGTTTACCCTGATCAATTATGACCGTATGAAGCGAAGCCGCAGCAGGATTCAGAAATAACCATTTCTGTCAATATAGTGAAATTCTCCTACGTTCCCTGTTAATCCTGTCTAACAAAGCTTCTATCCGCCTCCTCTGAGGTGACCGCTTACCTTCCCGCTTCTCGCTTCCGGTTTCCGGTCCGGCGTGTTATATTAAATATTTCGTTTTTGCGGCGGCAAGCCAATGAAAAGACATTAACTCCCAGCACTTGCTCGAAAGATAGATACCGGAGACCTCGATGGATTACAAAGATACGCTGAATCTTCCCCAGACCGACTTTCCAATGAAGGCCAACCTTTCGGTCCGGGAGCCGGAGATCCTCAAACGATGGGATGAAATGGGTCTCTACCAACAGATGCGTGAGAAAAGCAAAGGCCGGCGGCGATATATTCTCCACGATGGGCCGCCCTATGCTAACGGCCATATCCACCTTGGAACGGCTCTCAATAAAATCCTGAAGGACATGATCATAAAATCGCGCCAGATGAGCGGAATGGATGCCGTCTACGTTCCGGGCTGGGACTGCCACGGCCTGCCAATAGAACACCAGGTGGACAAGGAGTTGGGAAAAAAGAAAGAGAGCATGTCGCTTAACGAAATCCGCCTGCATTGCCGCCGCTACGCTGAGCATTTCATCGACATCCAGCGAAACGAGTTCAAAAGACTCGGGGTGCTTGGCGAATGGGGCAATCCCTACCTGACGATGTCAAAGCGCTATGAGGCGACGATTGCACGCGAACTTGGCCGGTTTTTCCAAAAAGGAAGCATCATTCGCAGCAAGAAGCCCATATATTGGTGCACCAGTTGCATGACCGCCCTGGCGGAAGCCGAAGTTGAGCACCACGACCACAAGTCGCCGTCCATTTATGTCAAATTCCCGCTCACGCCCGAGAGCCTGGCAAAGTTTCCCGAGCTGTCCGGAAAGCAGGTTTACGTCCTAATCTGGACTACAACCCCCTGGACCCTCCCGGCTAACCTGGCCATCGCGCTGCATCCCGATTTCACCTATGTGGCCGCCGAGGTCAACGGCGAGGTCTGGATACTGGCCCAGGGACTTCTGGAAAACGTAATGGGAATCCTGGGAGTGGAAAACTACAGAGTAATCCACACCTTCGAAGCCGGAGAGTTAAACGGGCTGAAGGCGCGCCACCCTTTCGCGGACCGCGATTCGCTCATAATCCTTGCGGCTCATGTCACCCTTGAAGCCGGAACGGGCGCAGTCCACACCGCCCCCGGCCACGGACGCGAAGACTACGATGCGGCGCTGGAGTACGGCCTCGACGTTTATTCTCCCGTGGACGACACAGGGCGGTTTACAGAGGAGGTGCCGTTTTTTGCAGGCCAGTTCGTCTTCGACGCAAATAAATCGGTGATCGCCAAACTCAAAGAAAACGGCAAACTCCTGTTGGAAACCGAGATCGTCCATAGCTATCCCCACTGCTGGCGCTGCAAGAACCCGGTCATTTTCCGCGCCACACCCCAGTGGTTCATCTCTATGGATAAAACCGGCCTGCGCACGAAGGCGCTCGAATGGATCGCCCGGGTGCATTGGATACCGAACTGGGGGCGGGAGCGTATCTACAACATGGTCGCAAACAGGCCCGACTGGTGCATATCTAGACAGCGCTCCTGGGGAGTGCCTATCACCGTGTTTCGATGCCCGCAATGTGGGACCTACATCAGCTCCAGTGAAGTCTTCGATCACGTTGTGGCCCTTTTCGAGAAGGAAGGCGCGGACGCCTGGTTTTCTCACCCGGTCAAGGACCTTTTGCCGGAGGGTTTTGCCTGTCCCGAATGCGGAGGCGGACAATTCGAAAAGGAAATGGATATCCTGGACGTCTGGTTCGATTCAGGGGTCTCCTTTGCCGCCGTTCTGGAGAGGCGGCCCGAACTGAACATGCCGGCCGACATGTATCTGGAGGGCAGCGATCAACACCGCGGGTGGTTTCATTCCTCGCTTCTCGCGGCGGTCGGAACCAGGGACACGGCCCCTTATAAAACAGTTCTCACCCACGGCTTCGTCGTTGACGGCCAGGGATACAAGATGTCCAAATCGCTTGGAAACGTTATCGCTCCCGAGGAAATCATTCGCCAGTACGGGGCCGAGATACTCCGCCTGTGGGTCTCCGCCGAGGATTATCGGGACGACATCCGCATTTCCAAGGATATCCTGAAAAGGCTGAGCGAAGCCTACCGCAGAATCCGAAACACGTGCAGGTTTTTGCTGGGAAACCTCTTTGATTTCAACCCGGAGACCGATTTGGTCCCGCACGGACAAATGGACGAACTGGACCGGTTCGCTCTCTGCCAGCTCCGGGACTTGATTCACAAAGTCCGCCAGGGATACGACCGATTCGAGTTCCACCGCGCCTATCACGCTCTGCATAACTATTGTGTGGTGGATTTGAGCTCGTTTTATCTCGACATACTCAAAGATCGTCTTTACACTTCTGCGGCCGCAAGCGCGCCCAGGCGTTCGGCCCAGACCGTGATTTATACCGTTCTCAAGACCGTTGTCCAGTTGATGGCGCCCATACTCTCATTCACGGCGGAGGAAGTCTGGCTCCGAATGCCGCACGCGACAGAGCCGTCCGTGCATATGGGGGCTTTCCCTGAACTCGACTCGAACCCCGGGGACGAAGAGCTGAGCGCCCGGTGGGAAAAAATCCTCGCGCTGAGAAACGACGTGCTTCGCGTTCTGGAGGCGGCCCGGCGGGACAAGGTGATCGGGCACCCGCTGGACGCCAGGGTGCGCCTGGCGCTTCCACCCGAACTCGATAAGGAGTTTGCGGGCCGGGAGGAGCTTTTCAGGACCGTTCTTATCGTATCGCAGGTCTCGATCGAGCCGGAATCCGCCCTGAGCGCCCCGATCCAGGGAGTTGAGTCGCCCGGCTTGAAAATCCAGGTCGAAACCGCTTCCGGTGAAAAATGCGAGCGTTGCTGGGTGAGGTCCGAGAAGGTGGGACAGTTCCCCGATCAGCCGAAGATATGCGACCGCTGCTATTCAGTTGTCGGGTGACAGAGTCTATATTTTCGAAGGGGTCGCAGGCGCGCACCGCCATTTCGATCCGGTTGAGCGCCCCCCGCCCGGTTACTTCGCCGTTCTTTATGAGGTCCCGCGCGATACGGTTCACGCTCATATTGATGGGCGCCAGATTGTGGGTTGTCCCGACGATCAGGTTCGCCCTGGTAATGAACCCGCTTTCATCGAAGAGCGCCTGTCACGGATGCTCTATCGCCGTTGGGCAGCCTTTGCCGGGACCATCTCAGCATTGGCAGGCGATTATTTCGCATTCAAATCGTAGGCAAAGATAACGCTTCTCGCTTCTTTGAGTTTGTACACGTCCTTGGCATATACCACGCTGACCACCAGTTGGTTTTTGTCCTTACCGTCGAGGCTTCCGATACGAAGCGACGTAACCTGCCCGTTTAACTCATTTGTCTTCCAGTTTTCTTCGGTCAGTCCCTTTCTACCCCATGAAAGGGCAACTATTTCTCCCAGGCTAAAATACTTCCTGGAGTTGGCCAGCCATCGTTCGGAACTGCCGGTGTTGCGGTTGACGACAACCTCGGACGCCCCGTTGTGGCGCAGGTCGGCAATCAGGATAGGCGACGGTATGGCGTAATAGGCCGCCTTTCGCCACAGGCGGTCTCCGATCTTCGATTCGAAGGAGTTGGTCGTTGCTCCCCAGACGCCGTCTCCTATCCAAACCTGTTTGCCGGACGCGTCCAGGATGTGAGGTGTGAAACGGTCGTCCACCTGTATGAATTCATCGACCTTATAGTTTCTTATGTCGGCCTTCGCGAAGTTGAATACATTCAAATGGGCGCCCGAGGGCGTGGTGACCTCAGGCCCGGGGACAAGCGCGTTGTCTCGAAGCTGCATCTCGAATATGCCGCCCCCAAAGGGACCTTGGTCCTTCTCACCCCGCTTTTGTCCTACAAGGACTTTCCCTCTCTGCCCGAGATAAACCGTATTCAGATAATAAGGAATCCCCTCGGCAACCACCTGGACCTTACCGCCGGAAAACGCCAGCACATAGGAGTAAACATCTGCGCTTTGACCGGATGCGCTCCCTGTCCGCAGGTTAGTCAAATATATATAGGGTTTATTCTCACCGTGGGTGCCCGCTACGCTCACCCATAAAAACGAGTCTGCAGGGGTCCCGTCGAATGAGCCCACTGCCCGGAGGCCCTCTTTTTCTTTCTTGTATACGATCAACCTTTTAGCCTGAACGGCAACGATTTCGTCCTGACCGTCACCGTCAACATCGCCAACGTCCATACCTAAGATCCCACCCTGCAAGTCCTGGCTTTTCCAGAAGTCGCTCTGGTTCTGGGGACCTTCCGGGTTGACCTTGCCGAACTTGCGGTTGAAGAAGGATTTCTTTTCTGCGGAGGTCTTGTCTGTGGATTTCTTTTCTGCGGATGTCTTTTCTGTGGACGTCTTGTCTGCGGACGTCTTGTCTGCGGACGTCTTGTCTGCGGATGTCGCTGCCTCGCGAAGCAGCAATTCGGGATTGCGGGTGGCCAGTTCCTCGGCCTCAGCCGATACGCTCTGCGTTTTTTCCTCGGATTTGCCGAAAACTTTTTGATTTATCTGCTGGGCTAACAGGTTTACCTGGGGTATGACGTCGTCGAGGTTCTTCGCTTGAGCATAGAAGGAGACCGGCGCCGTCTTGCCCGAAACCGGCGCCATTTTAGCGTCGATGCTTAGTGACTGGCCTGTGCTGGTTATGCTCCCGTACAGGACATAGTCGACCTTGAGGGCGGCGCCTATCAGCAAGGCTTCGTTCTGCGATATTTCTTTTGTCCCCTTGGCGGCGCTGTTTGTTTTGAATTTGTCCACCACCTCCACCTTGCCCTGCCACGAAAGCCGGGAGGAAAGCATATCGCGCAACCCGTTCTGGAGATAAATAAGACTTGCCGGAGTGTTCATTGCAAAGGGCAGTATCGCCACTATCACAGACCCGGCCTCGCCAGCTGCGCCGGTGGCCATAGAGGGCGCCGCAAACCCTGAGAAGAACAGCAGGAATAAAATGATGCATGAAATCCGAGCCTTTCTGTCAAACATGCCGGTCTCCTTTTGGCTTAAACGAATATCCGTGCGGCTCGCATACGCTCTGGATTGACGATTTCTGGAATCAAACAGCGACGCTAGTGTCCTGAGTCAAAGATACGCAACATAATTAGCGCCATTAGAAGGATGTCCCGACGCATGTCGCCCCGGCGCAGCCTGCCCCGGAAGCATCCAGTCCGGGGGCCTGGGTCCGGAACTGGACGAAATTACTGAAAATATCTGGATCCCGGCTTCCGCCGGAATGACGGCCTGTGTGTACGGGACTTATGTAACGAATTACTAACTCAGGACGTTAGCTGCCCTTGTCGCTAAAGCTCCAAATTGCGGCCGTTTGCTAAAGTTTTGAAATATGGAGTCAATCTTTCCCGGATGCGTACAATAGATCAGGCGCGGTCTCAATCGCAACTTATTAATGTCGCGGCGATGAGGCAGACCAAAAAAGGGCAGTCACGCAGGACACACTGAGCCGACTGGCATTCAAAAAATAACAGGAACGGCGGGTTGTTCACAGTTATTTGGAAAAAACCCTTCAGAAGGTTCGCTGTAACTATTGTCCACAATAAGACACAGTCGCCAACCGGTGTCGATTGGCGCCTTTTCTTTACAATGTGGCGGCAAGATGGCGGAGGATAATGAGATCGGTCAGGCTCTTCGTTGATAACCCGGCCCAATGGACAGGAGGTCGACTGCCGGGCGCGGTCAGAACTTTCCAGTATCTTTAAAAAAGTCGCTCATTAGGGAGACCAGCCCATCTTCGAAGAAAAACAGGGTCACTCCCTCGTTCTCATAGGGCTCATCTTTTCTGTTGATTCCCCTGTTTTTCCAGTGGGCTGCGACCTTATCCTGTTGGGCGATGGTGTGCTCGACCGTAAAGATGAGTTCAGGATAATGCCGGAAAAGAATTTGAAAAAATTTGAGGATTCTTTCCTTGCCGATTAATGGCTGAGTCTTTGGGAAAAAAAGGCGGGCGTCTTCTCTTAGAAAATTCGCCATTTGCCCCAGATTTCGGGTGCTGAGGAATTCAAAAAATTGAGTTACCGTACCGCCAAGATCTCGCATGCGACTTATTCCGGAAGTGGGGCCAATTCACTGCATCCCCTTGTAGTTGATTGCACAGCAACTGAGTGAGCCGGCAGCAACGGACAACACTGATTTGCGGCGATTCAGAGCCTCAGCCCTGCTTCAACAATGAAAGCCCCCCTGAGCCACTCCTTCAGTTCGTAATTTACCACATATACCACACTATGCCTGGCTTCCCGCCACATTCTTCTATGGCCTTGCGAATAAAACCTGCCGGGCAACGTCTATCTGCGATCAAAACAATGAGCTGCCTCTTGCCGAGTCGCCGAAGACCCGTTACGGTGAATTCCAAAGCTCGATATGTCTTTTCTCCTTTATTTTAATACGAACGACGCCGCCATGGAAGGCGGCGTCTACCATGGGGATGGGCTTCGCCAGGAGAGATTTCTGTCTTCCCTCTTCCTGCTTCACCCTTCTTGCTTCCCGCTTCTGTCCTCCGTCTTCCGTCCTCCGTCCTCCGTCCTCCGTCCTCCGATACACCGAGTCTATATTTCCGAATCGGATTTTATCCGGGCGAATCTTTCTGTCTTGCTGATCCGGCACGCTTCGGCTTCTTCGGTATCCTCGACCGTGAGGTGTATCTTCCCGCATTCCGGGCATGCGGCATTTATATTTTCCCCAAACGAGCGTTCCTTTATCTGGTCAACGGTCATATGGCCTATATAACCGCACTTCGTATCCATGCGCTCGGCTCGCACTTTCGGCCTGTTTTCCCTTTTCTTATCTTGCCTCATGTTCGTTTCCAGCCTTGGCAATGAGTATGCCGTTTGCGTCAGATACAGTCACTTCGATCGCATGTCCGCCGTCCAGGCGGTGAGTCGCACAGGAGATTCAGGGGTCGTAGGCGCGCACCGCCATTTCGATCCGGTTGAGCGCCTCCCCGGTTACTTCGCCGTTCTTTATGAGATCCCGCGCCACACGGTTCACGCTCATATTGATAGGCGCCAGGTTGTGGGTTGTGCCGACGATCAGGTTCGCCCTGGTGATGAACCCGTTTTCATCAGTGGAATAGTCGTGAATGAGCGTACCGCGCGGAGCTTCGACGCAACCCACTCCGCGGCCCGCTTTTGGGACAACATCGCTTCGAACCTGCTGGTCGGTTATCGCCGGATTCTCAAGAAGCTCGACAACCTTTTCGCAGGCATACAAAAGCTCGATCAGGCGCGCCCAGTGGTAGAGCATCGTTGACTGGGCGGGCCGGCCGAAAAGCGATCGAAACTCGAGGAGTTCGGCCTGTGCAAGAGGGGTTCGAATAAAATCCGCCACGTTGATCCTGGCCAGGCAGTTGGTCCTGTAAATGCCGCGCGGGTCGTCGAGCAGCATCGAGAACCCCTCGCCCCAGGCTCGAGCGTATGGAAATTTCGCGTAGGACCAGGGTTCGACATGTTCTCCTATGAAGTCGGTGTATTCGCGGCCCAAGAACTCATGAAACGACCCGTCGGGCCGCATAAGCCGCAGGATTCCATCACTAAGCTCCAAACTGCCGTCTTCAGGGTTGACCATACCCAGAAAGCCTGTGTTAATTTCGCCAAGCTGCATAAGCCCGGCATCGAATCGCGAAAAAACGCGATCCTTGGCGAAATCGAGCGCGAACCTCGCGAATTCGAGCTGATCGAGGGCCTCGGCGTGCAACCGCTCCCTTTCCGAACGGCTCATCGGCTTTGAAAAACCCCCAGGGACAATCGCATCGGGATGGATTGACCTCCCTGCAAATCTTTCCAGCATCATCTGTCCCCGATATCGCATCTCAATGACTCTTTTCGCCAGTTCAGGGGCCTGAGCGGCAATTTTCATGATGTTTCCGGCTGCAAATTGATGCGAATCGACGAAAAAATCGGGACCTGCCAGGAAAAAGAAATGAAGGACCTTGTCGCTTATATGCGCAAGGACCTGGGTAAGCTCGCGCAACAGACGTCCGGCGGGTGGAACTTCGCATCCGAAGCACCCGTCAACCGCTTTGTTTGAAGCAAGATGATGCTGCCAGGGGCATATTCCGCAGATGCGGGTGACGATGCCCGGGACCTCTTCGGCCGCACGGCCTTCGATAAATTTTTCGAACCCGCGCATCGACATTATATGTACGCGGGCCTCAGCTACATCACCGTTCTCGTCGAGCCTGAGACCGATCCGGGCGTGGCCTTCGATTCTGGTCACGGGCTCGATGGTTATCTCTCTGGCGGAAACAGACACTGGTCCCCCAACCGTTTGGCGCATAAAGACCCTCGTATGACAGACTTGTTAACAACACTAAACGATCATTTGGTGAAACGCGCTCTCGGGCATCCCTATGCGACGAGTGATGCATAGCCCGGAAGGCATCCCCTGAAGTGTCTAATCTGGTCTTAATCTGGTCATTCCTCTTACCGCCTTTAGGCGGAAGATCCTCTTACCGCCCTTAGGCGGAAGTCGTACGCGTTGGGCGTTCGCGGGATGCCTTCTTTGTTAAAATTTTCAATGCGCGTTTCGCGCAGAGCGCCTGTTCATCCTGCCGTGGGCTCCGGAAAACCGAAGCAGGGAAAGCCTGTCCGGGAGGTTCTGCGTATCGATTCCGTTGCTTACAAGCCCATTGAGAATGTCCATGATCTGACTGCCGCCTTTGCGCACAGGCCCGTGGCAACCCCGGCACGGGACCCTCGCCTCGATGCAGCGAGGCGGCCCTCCCGTCATTCCGGCGCACCCGGCCAGGGTGACCGGCCCCATGCACAGCAATCCCTGATCGAGCAGGCAGCGCATCTCGGAAATCGGCTTGTCAGGCTGGCGCCTGGCATTTTTCAGAAATCTTCTAATCCTCTGCGCAGAACCTTTTCCCTCCCGCTTCGTCGGACAGCAATCGCAAACGCTCACCAGGGGCAACTGTGGGAATTTGCCCTCCAGAATTGATTCCAAGGTCAAAGTGATGAAGTCAGGATGAGGCGGGCAGCCCGGCAGAATGAAATCCACGGCAATCTTTTCGTCCAGTGCGAATGTTCGCTCGAGGAAGGGCGGAATCACCTCTGAAGGATTAAGCGCCTCGTCGGTGCCTTCGGCCGTCCGGTAATAACGCCGGAAAAGGTCCTCGTCTTCGAAAAGATTCATCATGGCCGGGATGCCGCCGTAGGCTGCGCACGTTCCGAATGCTACGATGACGTCGCATTGGCGGCGCATAATTTCGGCAATACGCAACTGCTGCTCATTTCTTACACCCCCGGTGATCAGTCCCAGGCGGGCTTTTGGAATATCGATTTCCTGAGCGCCGCCGGCGCTGTCGAAATACTTGTGGTCCATTAGAAGCGGCATGTGAAGAATGTCGAATCTATCGAGCAGGCTAAGGGACGAGCCCCCCGCATTCAGGAGGGACATTTCACATCCCGAGCAGCCGCTCAGGGCCTCGGAGCACAGTGTTAGAGACATTAGACCAGCTCACTTTTCGAGTAATTCGAAGCGTCTCTACGTCGCCTGCAAGGCCCGATGGCCCTCAGGGCCTCGTCGGTTTCCCGCACCAGAGACGCAAATCCTTCTGCTTCGGCCGATGAACACCAGACAAGCCTGAAGCGTTCCGGCTCGATGCCCATAAGCGAGAGGACCTCATCGATCGCCACGGACCTTGCTTTTGCCTTTTGATTGCCATCCTGGTAATAACACTCCCCGGGATGGCAGCCCATAAGCAAAACACCATCGGCGCCATGCTCAAAGGCTTCGATCACCAGGTTCGGATGAACCATCACGGAGCACATGACGCGAATGATCAGCAAACTGGCTGGGTACTGGACGCGTACGGCGCCCGCAAGGTCCGCCGCCGCATAGGAGCACCAGTTGCAAGTGAAGGCCAGGATCCTGGGTTCGAATCCCGGATAGATGTCCGGCAAGTTCAGTTCCTCCAATGTGAAACAGAGGGTTTCACGATACCGAAGACGCAAATCCTCGCGGAGCTTGAAGATTTGTCACCATCCCCAAATCGACAGTGGGCTGAAAGTTCTGCAAATAAATACTAATCTGAAAAAGCGTGGGGAGCTATGCCCCCCTCGCAGCTACGCGGCCCAGTGTGGCGCTGCGGCGGGGCCTCCGGCCAACCGCCGTAAGCGCCGAGCGCTCGGCGTCACGCGCTTGCGCGTGACGCCGAATCCTGGGGGGTGCGGGGGAAACATTTCCCCGCTCTTCCGATCTCTCGCAATTTGCAGAATTTTGCGCACACCATCCCCAAATCCCTGCCGCCGCTGAGGTCAGGAGTTCATTCAAGCGCAGCCCTGACCTGGGCGGCAAGCTGGCTGTATGAAAAGCCCATTACGCTGATTCCTTCCTTCGGGCATGTAGCCTGGCAGGCGCCGCACCCTTTGCATTTGGCCGGCCGGACAACAAGTTTCTGTTTCCCGGTTTCATCCTCGCCTGCCGTCTCTTCCCGTTCGATAGCCAGGGCCTCGTATGGGCAAACGTCGACGCAAAGGGCGCAGCAATCGCACCTCGTCTCATCGATCCGCGCCTTTATTTGATCGAGGTACACCCACCGGCTCGAGAGCACCGTCACAGCGCGGGAAACCGCCGCCTGCGCCTGGGCGATGGACTCCTCGACCGGTTTGGGGTAATGCGCCAATCCGGCAAGGAAAATGCCGTCAGTCGCGAAATCGACCGGCCTGAGCTTTACGTGCGCCTCCAGCAGAAAACCGTCCTTATTGACCGGAAGCTTGTATATCTTTGCAATCTCCCTGGCGTCGGCATTCGGGATAACAGCAGTCGCAAGGGTGACCACATCGGCAGGAATGCCGAAGGGTTCATTGAGCACATGGTCCCAGGCTATGACCTCGATTCTGTCTTCGTTGACCACCACGTTGGGTTTCCGGCGCTCGTCGTAGTTTATAAAAATGACCCCCAGTTCGCGGGCCCTTCGATAGAGATTCTCCTTGAGACCGTAGGTCCTTATGTCCCTGTAGAGAATGAAAACCCGGCTTTCCGGGTTTTCTTCCCTGAGGGAAATAGCGGACTGGATCGAATGCGTGCAACAGACACGGGAGCAATAATTGCGGTCAGGCTCTCTTGAACCGACGCACTGGATGAACACGAAGTTGCGGCTTTTTTTTATCCGTTCGTCGCCGACCGCGTGCAGCTTGTCAAATTCGAGGGTTGTCAAAATATTTTGCGAAAGGCCATAACCATATTCGGAGGGCTTAAAGGGCTGACCGCCCGAGGCCAATATGGTCACGCCGTGATCGACGCTTATGCTGCCCGTTGGCCTCTGAATCGTGGACCGGAAGCGGCCGACATATCCTTCCGCATCTATGACGGTCGATTTGAGGTGTACGGTTATGAGGTTGTGTTCCCTCACCCTGGAGGCGAGCATTTCCATGTAGGAAGGTATGTTTTCGCCTTTCCATGTCTTAAAGAGATGATGCGCGATCCCACCCAACTGGGAGGACTTTTCCACCAGATCCACGGGAAAACCCTGATCGGCAAGCGCCAGGGCCGCCGTCATGCCCGCCAGGCCGCCGCCGATTACAAGGGCCTGGGGCGTAATGCGCACCGAGACCTGCGGCGCAGACTTCAACAGCGCAGCCTTCGCCACGGCCATCCGCACGAGGTCTTTAGCCTTGCGGGTGGCCTGCTCGGGTTGAGCCGCATGAACCCAGGCAAGCTGGTTGCGGATATTGGTCATCTCAAACAGGCATTCGTTGAGCCCTGACGCCCTGAGCGTTTCCCTAAAAAGCGGTTCATGGGTTCGGGGGGTGCATGCGGCGACTACAACTCGGTTGAGATTTTCCTCCAGTATGCGCTTGCGAATGAGTTCCTGCGAATCCTGGGAACAGGCGAAGAGGGGCTTTTCAACGAAGACGACGTTTTCGAGCGATTGAGCATACCGCGCCACTTCGTTCACGTTTACGACTTCAGAAATGTTTGACCCGCAGTTGCACACAAAGACGCCGATCCTGGGCGCCTCGCCGGATACGTTTCGCTCCGGCGGAAACCACATCTGCCTGGACATGCTGTACCGCACGTCCGAGAGCGGGATGGCTGCCGCCGTGGCTGCGGCTGAGGCTTCCACAACCGATAGAGGAATATCCATCGGCCCTACAAACGCGCCGCATGCGAAGATTCCGGGCCGGGATGTCGCGACAGGCGAAAAACAGGAGGTAGCGGCAAAGCCTTCGGGGGTCAACTCGATTCCGGTCTTCTTTGCAAGGGCGTCCGCTTCGAAGGGCGGTTCGATTCCTACGGACAGGACAACCAGGTCGAAATCCTCGTTTATCTGTTTGCCGTTATCGGCGATAAAGCGCAGGTTGATGTCGTCCTCGGACTCCCCGGGTTCGACCGCATGGACGCGGCATCTCTGGAAACTGACCCCCCTCGCTTTCGCCCGGTCAAAGAAGCGCTCGAAATCTTTCCCATGTGTCCGCACATCCATGTGGAAGATGGTGACGCTCAGCGACGGGTTGTGATCCATTGCAAGTATCGCCTGTTTGATGGCGTACATGCAGCAGACGGCTGAACAGTAGTCCCTGCAGGGCTGATTGTGATCCCTGCTGCCGATGCACTGGAGGAAAGCCATTTTCATCACAGGCTTGCCGTCCGAGGGACGCTGCAGATGCCCGGCCGTCGGTCCGGCCACCGCCAGATAGCGTTCCAGCTCCATTGCCGTTATGACATTGGGAAATCTCCCGTACCCCCACGCTGAGATTCCGGAAGGATCGAACGGGCGGTATCCGGGCGATAGAATTATGGAGCCGACTTTTACCGAGATTTCCTTTTCCAGGTCGTTAAACAGAATAGCGCCGCACGGACATACCTTTTCGCACTCCCTGCACCTGCCGCCCCTCATTCTGTTACAGGCCGCCGGATCGATCTGGTACTTAAGGGGAACCGCCTGAGGATACTTGACGAAAATCGCCTTTCGGGTATTTATCTTCTGGTTGAATTCGTCCTTTGTCTCGCGGGGACATCTCTCTGCGCACTTGCCGCAAGCGATGCACTTGTCCACGTCCACATACCGGGGATGCCGGCGCAAACGCACGGTGAAATTCCCCAGCTCGCCTTCGACGCCGTCAAGCTCCGTCAACGTCATCAGTTGTATATTCAAGTGCCGACCGCACTCGACCAGCTTCGGCGACAGAATTCACATCGCGCAGTCGGTTGTCGGAAAGGTCTTGTCCACCTGGGCCATAGCGCCGCCTATTGCGCCGGTCCGCTCGATCAGGTAGACGTAATAGCCGCTGTTCGCCAGGTCCAGGGCGGCCTGTATCCCGGCGATGCCGCCTCCGACGACCATTACGCTTCCGATTGTCTCTTCGAAATCAGCCATCAGATCTCCCGCCCCCTCCCAGCCGACGGAACGCTTCCCCTGGCGCCGGGCCGCACAAGAGAATCAGCCACCAGTTGCCAGATGTTTTTCACATCAACCTTGAGATCGTACTCCATGCGAAGGCTTTTCATTATCTGGTCACGGCAATTATGACAGGCGGTAATCACCAGCCCCGCCCTGGAAGCTTCGATCTGGCGCGATTTGAAACGGCCGTGGAAAACCCGTTCCTCTTTGAAGGGCAACGCCCAGCCGCCCCCGCCCGCCCCGCAGCAGTAGTTATCCGCCCCTGTCGGGTAGATATCCACAAAGCGCGGCGCACATTTTCTTATGATCGAGCGGGGCTCCTCGAAATAGCCGTGGCCGAACATCTTGAGAGACTTGCGCCCGTAGTGGCATGGATCGGTATAAGTCGTAACCTTTCGGTGGCGCGAGGGATCGACCTGAATGCGTCCTTCATCGAGATAGCTCATCAGAAGGTCGAAAACCGTCGTCACCCTGAAATTCTTCAGGTCTTCCTTAAACCAGCGCTCCAACCCGTACCGGGTGGCATAGTAAGCGTGTCCGGTTTCGGGCAGCAGAAGCGTTTTGCACTCCAGCGCATACATGTTGCGGACTATGGCGCCGACAATTTTTCTCAGAGAATCATCGTCGCCCGTAGAATACGCCCAGTTGACCCCCTCCCAGTTTTCGGATGGAATTGTCCAGGATTCGCCTGCGGCGTAAAAAATCTTCCACCAATATTTCATATCATCCGGCTCGGCGAAGGGCTCCTTGGAATTGACCGTCACGAGCAGGTTCGCCCCTTTTTTGTCTATTGGGGACGTAAAACCGGGGTAACCCTCCTCGGCCATTTCCGCCGACAACTCTTCGACAATGGCGACGAAATCCTCCCTCGGAATGCCCAGGTTGTTTCCCTTGGCGAGGCACATGAGAACGCCCTTGTGCAGTGGGCCAGGGACCCTCGACCTGTCGCGAAGACCCCTTATCCGATGAACCAGGCCGACTATGTCAACATTCTGCGGGCAGGCCCTTTCGCATTTGCCGCACATTGTGCACTTCCAGGGCCACTGCGACTCAAGGATGTCCTCCTCAAGACCGAGCACGGACATGCGCACCATCTTGCGGGGGTCCATGCCATCGACGCCCGATATGGGACAGGCGCTCGCGCAACTGCCGCAGGTCATGCAGGCGCTTCCCCAGGAAGGCTCATCGGACAGCTTTCCCAATGGCTTTCCAAGCCGGCGGACGTTTAGTTCACGCAACTCCATTTCCCGGCTCATCAGCGGCGCGCCGCGAACATATTTGAGCTTGAGCGCCGATAGATCGATGCCGAATTCCCGGCAAATCCTGCCAAAGTCGGTCTCGGAGAGCAAGTATCGCTTTCCGGATATGCAGCGCGCCGGAAGCCTCCCGCTGCTTATCCAGTTACGGATCGTGTTCCTGTGAACCCCGAGCTGATCCGCCAGTTGGCCAATCCGGATAACTATCACTGCAACTCCTCCAAGACCGCTGAGGTTTCCTCGATCCGGCGAAGCAACCATTCGCAGGCGCCAGGAACAGCCGCTTTGACCGAATCCGAGAGACCCTGCTCGATTTTGTCCGGCATTTTCTCCGCCTGAACCGCCAGCACCCGTATCTTGACCCCTGCCCCGTTTTGAAGATCGTTCAGCAGGTTGATCGAAGGAAACATGTGCAGCGAGAAATCGTTGACCTTCTTTGGCGCGATCTGAGCGATCTCGATTTCGAATATCTCGCCGGGCCGCTTTCCCGATTCGAAAGCCGCATCCACGATGAAGATAACTTTGGGCCTGTGGGCCATGAGCATGAGGTCGAAGAGAATCTCGCGGATGCCGGCGCCGGCATCGAAGGCCGCCACGCCGGGCGGCAGATCGAAATTCGCGAGCAGATGGCCGATTACCGCCGGGCCAAAGCCGTCGTCCCCGATGAGAATATTTCCGCAGCCGAATATGAGAACAGGTTTGGTAAAAAGGTCTTGAATCGTCCCTGTGCGATTAGCGATCCCCGAGCCGCCTGGAATCTGCGAATTCCGTTTGGAGACCGGAGTTCGAAGCGCCTGTTCACCGCAGAGACGGAGAGATCGCGGAGAAAAACCTCTTTTCATTCCTTTAAGCCCAGGACAATTCTTTTAATCCCATCTTTGAGCACCGGGATGTCTCGCGAAGCGTCGAGATTTCTCATTTCATCCGCCAATCTTATTGCACATGTGCAAAATGTGCATTTTCTCCCACATATGCCGCAAATGGGGAAGAGTCAACTTTTTTCTTGCCTTTTTCTTTCACAAACACCTCTGGAATAGAAAAATATATGCAATTCAGTAGCTTGCGACGGCTGGGAAAAGGGAATGCAAAGTCTGTTTGCGTCTTTGAAAAGCGCTTGATTGTGCAAAAAAAGACGGCTTCCCGATCGCTGAAGCTTGAGCCGATTTTAATGATTAAATTAAATACGATAGTAATCGCCGGCGCCGGATTTCGGTGCGGCGCCTGGAAAAATCTTTCCCTGGGGAGGAATTTCATATGAGCTTCGAAGAGATTAAAGACAGGGTTATCAGTATGGATGAAGCCGATCAGAAGCGGCTGATAACGGAAGTGGTCCCGGAGGTGTGGGAGAAAGCGTGTGATGACTCATCCTGCGCATTCAAACTCAAGGACCTCGTGGATAAAGACTTTATGCGGCCATACGAAGAAATGTCCACGGACGACGATATGTATATAGGCATCTGACGCCAAGTTGCGTTCAAGATGGCGCTAATATTAGCCATGATCAAAATCCCCCCTGCCCCCCTTTTCTAAAGGGGGGTATTCATTGCACGCCACCAGGCTCTCCCCTCTTTTCTAAACGGAGGCAGGGGAAATTTTGAACGCAACTTGGCATGAGGCCCCGGATTGGACACTTCCGGGGTTTGGTTCTTTCGCTTCGCGACGAAATTCCTCAATTCCTAAATTCCTTAATTCCTTAATTCCTAAATTTGTTTTTCTCCTCAATCCCTTTATCTGTGTCTATCTGAGTTCATCCGTGGTTCCTCAATTCCTCAATCCCTCAATTCCTCAATTCCTAAATTTGTCTTTCTCCTCAATTCCTCAATCCCTTTATCTGTGTCTATCTACCCCGCTACGCTCCTCCATCCGTGGTTCCTCAATTCCTAAATTCCTAAATTCCTAAATTTGCTTTTCTCCTCAATTCCTCAATTTCTTCTAATCCGGCAGCATCATACCACCCGGTGGTTTGGCCCTGCAAAACGGCAACCAGAAGTGGCAAGCTGAAGAGTTTTTAGTTGCTGGTTGTCAGTTTTTTGTAACTCAAAACCCAAAACCCAAAACTCTTCACCATTCCCACCCCGCCGTTTCAACTTGACCCATTGGGTAGGGTTGTATATAAAGGGCCACAATCCAGAAATTCTTGGCCCCCGGGGCCGCCTTACTTTTCGGCTACATTTGGCATCGTTTAACATGCGGCGCCGACGGGGGACTGCTATGCATTTCCTCGGAAAAATGTAATCGAGTCTGCGGAGCAGTCATTAAGTGCCCAATCGGAAGGATTTGTGAGGTATGGAAATCAGGGCAACCACATCCTGGGGCTGGATATGCCTTTTGTTTGCTGCACAGGCAATCGGTTCACTGGTGATCGCTCAACTGTTCCGGATGGACTTGCGGGATATATATATCCCAGTCCTGCTACTTGTTATTGGAGCAATTATAAGCGCGATCTTCCAGCTATATTCCAACTCCAGAGTGTTTGGCGCGTGGCAATGGTGGGTCCCAGCAGCGATCTACGCCCTTTTCATCTTTTCCCTGTCCAACCAGTCATATCCGGATGCCCAACCGGCTTTCAGCACCAAAGTCTTCCACCCAATTGAATACGCGGTGCTTGGGCTTCTTATTTGTGTGGCTTCGCTAACGGCGTTGCGGAAGAAGGGGCTCCCTCTGTTTTCTGCCCAAGTCTTCTCTATTGGCATCCTGTTTGGCATATCCGATGAACTTCACCAGGCGTTCATCCCCGGAAGAACGCCCCGCTTGACTGACGTTTTCTTTTGGGACTTGATGGGAATTATAGGGGCCTGGACCGTGATTATGATTCTGCGTCGTTTTCTCCCGCAGCGACAGTAAAGAACACAGGATAGCGTTAGTCAGCGTCCCGTCGGAAAATAGATGCTCGTGCAGCTTATAAACCCCCGCCTTCAGTTGATGGTCTTGATCGAAGCTTCGATCTTCGCAATCGCCTTCACGGGAGCGTATCTCCTTCGCTTTGAGTTCGCGCTCACATCCCGAGACTTCGACCAGATCATAGCCCTGCTCCCCTGGCTCATCCCGTTGAAGCTCACCGTCTTTTTCGCTTTCGGGCTTTACAAAGGGATGTGGCGCTTTTCCAGCCTGCACGACTTCTGGCGCCTTGCCGAGGGATGCCTCTTATCCACCCTGCTGGCCGTCGCCGTGGTGCTCTTCGTCTATGGTTTTACAGGCTTCTCTCGCGCGGTCTTTCTCCTTGACGGACTCCTCACCTTCGTCATGACAGGCGGAGTCAGGATGGCAATCCGCACCTACTATGCACCCCAAAACAGTTCCAAAGCAGAGCGGGTCTGGCCCCTTCTACCATTTAAGCACAAACCGCGGGACCGCAAGCGCACCCTCATCATCGGTGCTGGAGGGTCCGGCGAGAAGATCCTGCGCGAGATTTTCGACAACCCTCATCTTCACCATGTAGTCGTTGGCTTTCTCGATGACGATCCGGGCAAAAGAGGCCTTGCCATTCATGGGACGCCTGTTTTCGGAGCAGTGGATCTTCTTCCAGAGGTCGTGAGAAAACATAAGATCGAGCAGATATTCATCTCGATCCCCTCGGCGTCAGGCAAGGAAATGCGCAGAATAATCGATATATGTGAGGGGTGCAGGGTTAAATTTAAAACCCTTCCCGCGATCGGCCAGATTCTCGATGGCCAGGTTAGCATAAAGGCGCTCCGCGACGTCAATTATGAAGATCTGCTGAGACGCCCGCCGGTTCATCTGGACACTGCCGGCATGCAGGACTACCTGTCCGGCCGGAGCATCATGGTGACCGGCGCCGGAGGATCGATAGGGTCCGAGCTTTGCCGTCAGCTTATTCGCTTCGACCCGGAGCGGCTAATTCTTATAGACTCATCTGAGGCGAATCTTTACGACATCCAGATGGAACTCCGGCATGAACGTAAATTTCACACTTTTCATTCCATCCTTAGCCGAGTTCAGCATCAGAAAACCATGGATCGGATTTTCAAAAACTATCGCCCTGATGTAATTTTTCACGCCGCAGCGTACAAACATGTCCCCATTCTTGAAATAAATCCCAGAGAGGCCATCTTCAACAATGTCCTCGGAAGCCAAACAGTCATGAATCTCGCGGCCCAGTACGGCACAGGGCACTTTGTGCTTGTGTCGACCGACAAAGCTGTTCGGCCGACGAATGTGATGGGGGCAAGCAAGCGCCTCACCGAACTCGTTCTTCAGTCCCTGCAAGGCAGCGGCACACGTTTTATGGCTGTCAGATTTGGTAATGTTCTCGCATCCTCCGGTTCCGTATTCCCGCTCTTCCGCAAACAAATAGAACAGGGAGGGCCGGTCACTGTGACCCACCCCGAAGTGACCCGCTATTTTATGACAATTCCGGAAGCGGCCAAGCTCATTTTACAGGCCGGCGCTATTGGTGAGGGCGGCGAAATTTTTGTTCTCGAGATGGGATCACCTGTAAAAATCTATGATATGGCAAGAGATCTCATCAAGCTATCGGGTAAACAGCCGGGAAAGGATATTGAAATTGTTTTCACCGGGCTCCGACCAGGCGAAAAACTCTACGAAGAACTCATCACCAGAGAAGAGGACGTGAACCGCACCAAACATGATAAAATCATGGTCCTAAAATCTAATGGCCAATGGCTCTGGAATGGGCATGTGGACCAGGATCGTTTCTGCCGATGGCTCGATAAGGAACTGGAAGAACTTTATGCTATTGGCGGCGAATATGAAGACCCAGCTGCTATCAGGAAAAAGCTCCATGCGATCGTTCCCGAATATATTCCGCAAGAAACGAGCTCAGCTCCATAGCTCGACCGCTGCTGAGGGCTTCAAGCTGGCAGTCCTTACCACCCACCCTATTCAATACCAGGCGCCGATCTTTCGTGGATTAGCCAAACAACCCGGTTGCGAACTTAAGGTTTTTTTCGGTTGCGCTCAAGGGATCAGAGTCGCCATCGATCCTAACTTCAAAGCCGAGTTCTCATGGGATTGCGACCCATTATCCGGGTACGATTTTGAATTTTTGCGCCATGGACTTATTGCTGATCTATATGCCGGCAGCGGCCTTCGTCTGGCGATGAAGGCTACGCGAAGGATCGGTTCATATAAGCCTGATGCTGTTCTGGTCTTTTCCTACTCGCCGTTGTTCGTTGCGGCAGCTTCTATATTACTGAAGCTCCTGGGTCATAAAATGGTCCTCCGTGCCGAGACTACGGATGTAGCCATTGACAGGAATAGACTGAAATCTTCAGTTAGAAGATGTGCTTTAGGATTATATTACAAATTGTTCACACATTTTTTCCCTATAGGTTCCAGATCGTTTGAACACTTTCTGGATAAAGGCGTTTCGCCCGATAAGATGACCACGGTGCTTTATTCAAACGACACCGATTATTTTCAGCGCCAGGTCGAACAGTTCCTTCCTCAAAGGGATGAGTTGAGAAGATCGTTTGGAATAAACCCTAAGGATCATGTATTTATTTATTGCGGAAAGATGTTCCGGCCCAAGAATCCTCTGATCATACCCGCGGCCTTTGCCCTCGTAAACGAGAACAAGGATAAGATCTGGTTGCTTGCCGTAGGCGCTGGAGAGTTGCAGGAGGAATTTGAGAAGCGCTCCAGGGACCAACTGGGGTCCCGGGCGTTGTTCGTAGGCTTCAAGAATCAATCGGAGCTGGGACGGTACTATGCCGCCGCCGACACTCTTATCCTGCCATCGCAGAGTGGAGAAACATGGGGCCTGGTGGTCAACGAGGCATTGCAATTCGGCCTCGGAGTCATTGCGAGTGACAAAGTTGGTTGCGCAGTCGATCTAGTAGCCAGAACTGGCAGAGGAAGGGTTTTCCCCTCCGGGAGCGCGCAAGTATTGGCAGAGTGTATTTCCGATGCCGTCACCCATCCGCGACTTTGTGAAGGCACAATCGTATTGCCAACCCCAAGCAGCTTTGCCAGTGCAATATGCGAGGTTATTCATTGATAAAATTCAGTGATATACCTAAGGAGGCTTTTGTTGGGAAATGGCTCCGCTTTATACTTACCTGTTTACCGAAAACCTTAACGATCAGAATTTTGCAAGGGCCATGCCGGGGGATGAGGTGGATTATTGGAAGTGGAGTTCATGGAATGTGGCTGGGGTCTTATGAACCTGAGATTCAGCGCAAGTTGATGACATATGACCTGCGCGGCAAAATAGCGCTCGATATAGGCGCCAATGTCGGTTTCTATTCGCTTTTATTTAGCCGATTAGTAGGTGAAAATGGAAGAGTAATGGCCTTTGAGCCCTTGCCACGAAACATTATGTATCTTCGAAAGCATTTGCAGTTGAATAAAATAGCAAATGTGGAGATATACGAATGCGCCATCGCCGACCGTGATGGCGTATTTAGCTTCGACACGTCTAAGCATAATGCACAGGCACGAATTACAGAACGAGGCAATATTAATGTGCAGGCAAGATCGCTGGATTCTATCGAAAGAGAAGTAGATCGAGCCGTTGCGCTTTTGAAGATAGACGTTGAGGGCGCTGAGATTCTTGTATTGAATGGTGGAAAAGAATTCATTCGAAAACATAGGCCTGCTATTTTACTATCCACTCATGGTCAAAAACAAGTAATTCAAACTCAAATGCTTTCCGCTGAACTGACGTACAGCATGGCGCCGTTGAGTGAAAAAGTGTGTGGCGCCAACCCCAATGATGAATGGATACTGCTGCCCAGCTTTTAGGAAATAATCGGAATTAGGAGAAGATTAACTGTGTGGAAAATCCTGGTCACCGGTGGATTCGGCTTTATCGGAGGACATTTGATCGAGTTGCTTCTTGAGGACAAAGAAAACCATGTCCATGTTGTCGATAATTTGAGTACAAACCCTATCCCGCTGGATATCCTGCTCAATGAACTCAATCACCCGTCAAACCTCACATACGACATCTGCACTGTTGAGGAGTTCTGCACCAGAAATAAAAATTTTGCGGTGGACCGGATATTCCACCTGGCATCCCCCGTTGGGCCTGCCGGAGTTCTGAATTATGCCGGCAAGATGATCAAATCTATTGTCGATGACACCTATTTGATGATGGAGATGGCGTCCAGAAACAATGCCAAGCTGGTGGATGTCTCGACAAGCGAGGTTTACGGCGGCGGAAGGGACGGCTACTGCTCCGAGCAGTGCTCAAAGATAGTCCCCCCGGTTACCACCGTAAGGCTTGAATACGCCATTGGGAAGCTGGCCGCTGAAACAGCCATCATAAACACCTGCCGAGTATCAGATTTGTGTGCGTGCATTATCCGGCCCTTCAATATAGCTGGGCCTCGCCAGTCCGGCAGAGGTGGATTTGTGCTGCCGCGTTTCATATCACTGGCCATGATGGGGCAACCAATGACTGTATTTCTCGAAGGCAAGCAAATACGCGCCTTTACTAATGTAAAGGATATGGCGGAAGGGATCAAACGGGTCATGGACTACGGCAAGGGCGGGGAGGCCTACAATTTGGGAAACCCGCACAATAAGATCACGATTCTTAATCTCGCCGAGCGGGTTCTGGAGATAATCGGGACCGGAAGTGGAATAACTTTCGTCGATCCAAAGACCATCTACGGTCCTTTATACGAGGAGGCAAACGACAAATATCCCGATGCCGATAAGGCCATGGCCGAATTGAAGTGGAGTCCCACAAAAGGTATCGATTACACCATAAAAGAAACCTTCGAATACATGCAAAGGGTAACCCCGGAGGTCTTCAGACTCCTCTCCGGCCTCGACGTGGGAGCGGGCAGATGAGTTCCCCCCCGCGTGTCAGCATCTGCATGCCCACATACAACCGGGCCGCTTTTATCCGTCAAACGCTGGAAACGGTTCTCAGACAAACATATGCTGATTTTGAGCTGATCGTCAGTGACGACAATTCAAGTGATGAAACACACGAAGTAGTTTGTTCATTCAACGACAGCCGGATCAGATACTATCGCAACGCAAGTAACCTTCGAATGCCCGAGAACCTGAACGGGGCAATCCGGCGGGCAGTTGGCGAACATATCGTCGTTTTTCACGATCACGACCTTTATGAGCCTACCTTGATCGAAGAGATGGTTGGAGTGCTAGACAGAAATCCGGGTGTAGGCTTCGTTCATACGGGACTTTTCTGGGTCAACACGGAAACCGGAAAGAAAACCAGGATAGTTGGCCCATGGAGTGAGCAGACCAGGGGCATGCAGATATTTAAAGAGCTGCTCAGGCGCTGGGACTGCCCCATTTGCGCTTTAACGATGGTCAGGAGGACGTGCTACGACGCGATTGGGCTTTACGATCCACAATTCGGATTCATCAGTGACGTCGATATGTGGATGCGATTGAGCATGAAATACGATGTAGGGTATGTAGCAACGCCTTTAATCACCTGTTTAGAGAGAGAGAAAGATCACGAGTTCGCAAAATTCAACTGGCATATTCCATGGAACAACGTACTGATACACGAAATAAACCTGAAGCGCTATTGCTCTCAATACCTCCCATCCAGCCAATATTACAAATACCGGTTTCCGATCAAAAAGGAACTTTTCCTGATCAAAATTATGCTTTACCTCTTTTACAAGAGAGATGCAGAAAATATTTTCCAAGGTATTCAAGTATTACAGGACAAATGTAATTTTTTAACATACACATCTTTCACAATTATGTACTGGCTTAACGCTAAAGTATGACTTTTATGCTCAGGCGAGAACAGGTATATACATATGTCTACAATTACATCATCTGACAATATACATCCCATGCCAATCGTCGTTTTAGTACCAGTGAAAAACGAAAGTTGGATACTTGACCGCTTTCTTGCAGTTACCTCGCAGTTCGCGGATAAAATAATCATAGCAGATCAAATGTCATCTGATCACACTAGGAACATTGCCATTCAGTATGATAAAGTTCATCTTATAGAGAATAATAATGCTGAATACGATGAACATTTTAGGCAATCTCTCCTTTTAGAAAGGGCTAGAGAACTTGTTCCTGGCGATAAGGTGCTTCTAGCCTTAGATGCTGATGAAGTTATCACTGCCGATTCGTTACATTCCGCCGATTGGGTTACGATTTTTAGCGCACCTAAAGGCACACGCATCTATTTCGAAAAACCCGATCTTGTCTTCCCATTAACTAAGTGTATACGGCATGACGACTATCATCTATTAGGATTTATTGATGACGGGTCAGCACACGCTGGTAAGAAAATCCATAGCCCTAGATTGCCTGGCAATAGTTATTCACCACTACTATATATTGAGCATATAAAGTTCATGCATTACGCACGAGTAAGGAATATTGAATATAGGTCAAGGCAACGGTATTATAGTGTAATAGAGAATATCAATGGTACTAGACCCTTTTATGGACGGTTAAGGGCATATTCCGATCAAATGGATTACCTGGAAACACGCCAGAAAGTNNAGTCTCCACTCCCGATGCTTGGATAACTGGGTGGGAAAAAATGGGAATCGACATGACAAGCGTCTATATGACTGATCATAATTATTTTAATCTCTATGTCCTCGATAGTTTGCGGAGATATGGCGGACGAAGGTTTTTCTTAGATGATATATGGTCATTTGACTGGAATGCTTTTCAACAAAGTATATATGGGGGCGGTCAGAAAAGGATTGAGACTCCTAATATCTTATATGCTCTGGTCAAAACCGTGGCGATTAAGATACTCCAATAACTATTCATTATAGCCTTTAAAGCACGACTTACAAAGTTTTTCTCACCACCCACTAAAATTTATTATGCTTTCTCAATGTCATTCACAGATCGTCGAGCATTAAATAGTCCCTTCCTGGATCCGGATGATCAACACATTTCTATACGCTGATACGGAATGCAGAGCTGCAAAGAGGCATCTTGCATGTCCAATATAATTCAATTGATCTGCCCGGCATGCAGGGACGGCCTCACCTCCCGCGGCAACTCTCTTCTCTGCTGCCGCTGCAGGAAAGAATATCCAATAAAAGAGGGGGTTATCAGTTTCCTGGAAGATAGTGATGCGTTTTACGAGGGCGCCTACCTCGCCACTACAAATATAACCTTTCCGAATGATAGAACATCATTAAAAGCCAGGCTCTTCTTCGATGTATACCGTGATCCATATTTCCGGGCACTGCGAGAAGTTATCCAACCGGGACAAAGAATACTCGATCTGGGATGCGGAGGAGGCATCCGTTATCTTGCGCAGAAGGGGGACGTCACCGGCGTTGACTTATCATTCTCATCCCTCAGGAAAGTGACTAATTTCTATAGAATGGCTATTCAGGCTAACGCACTGAGGATGCCGTTTCCTGACAACAGTTTCGATGTTGTAACCAGCGCTTACAATTTCGAGCATTTTAGACCAGAAGACAAAGACTTTCTCCTGGGCCAACTGTATCTGGTTTTAAAGCCGGCAGGGAAGCTCGTTTTCTTGTTCGATTGCGACAGCAATAATGCGTTATTCAAATATTTCAAAAGAAATCCCAGGCTGTACGAACAATCCATAATCGAAAACGACCAACATATAGGACTCGAACTCGCAAGCCATAATATCGAACGTTTTCGAAAAGCGGGATTTTCCGTGACTAAGTGTACTGGGCTGAACAAAACCGTTTTCCAGTATCTACCAGTTTACGGATGGCTCAAAATCTATGGCGAAGGCTCTCCGTTTATTTCGTTCGTTGTGAAAGTAGCGTCGCTTGTCAGCAAATTCAAACAGACATGGGTACCGTATCATGCATCGGTCAGTTGGTTGGATGACTTAATCGGAAAGAAGCTCCCTATGGACGATTCCAGACTACTGCTCGTTATAGCCGAGAAGGCTCAGGGGGTTTAATGCGGCCTCCACATGTAAAAAGGGTTTTCGTTATCGGCGATATTTTTCCAGACTCGTTTGCCGACAACATCGCTTCGACTCTCTGCAGAATGGGCATTTCCGTCAAGACTGCTTCACTCAATCCACTAGCCAACAGCAGCAAGGCTTTTTTGCGCTACACCGCTCACTATCTGACACGGTTGTTCCCAGCGTTCGAGCGAATGCTTTCGGATAGATTAGTCCAAAATGTTATAAGCTTCAGCCCTGATTTGATCATATCCACCAATGCCGGAACACCACCCTCGGCTGTAGAGACCATTAAGAAACGTTTAACGGCCCCGTTTGCGTGCTGGTTTACAGATCACATCGCGAGCCTTGGGCGCCAGTATCTGCTGGCTGCTCCCTACGACATGTTGTTTTTAAAAGAGCCTTTTATGGTTGAATTGTTTGCAAGCAAACTTAGTAAAAAGACTTTTTACCTTCCGGAGGCGTGTAATCCTACCTGGCATATCCCTGTCAACCTTACGGATGAGCAAAGGGCGTTTTATGAAGCTGACATCTGTGTGGCTGGAAATATTTACTATTATAGGGCGCTAATTCTAGAACAGTTAATGAACTATAAAATTAAAATCTGGGGACCGATGTTTCCTGTATGGCTCAATTCAAAGACGAAATCACTTTTTCAGGGATGTTATCTTACGAGGCTTGACAAAGCCAGGGCTTTCCGCGCCGCCAGAATTAATCTAAACACACTCACCCCCGCCGAGATTTATGGCGTAAACTGCCGCGCTTTCGAAATTGCCGGATGCGGAGGATTTCAGATAGTAGATTACAAGCCCAGCCTCGAAGAATTATTCGATGTGGGGATGGAAATAGAGACATACCGGACAATAGGCGAATTGAAGGAGAAGGTCGCATACTACCTCAACCGTGCGGACGAGCGTGATGAGATAGCCCACAGAGGGTGTCTCCGTGCCCATAAAGACCATACCTATGAGAACAGGCTGAACACGATGTTCACCGCTATCGGGGCATAACTGAGGTCTGACACCGATCGATGAAGGACACCATGAAATTACCTGTGACCGTTCTCATTATGACCCACAACGAAGAAGCCAATATTGGATATGCATTGGATAGCGTAACTCCTTACTTTAATCAGATCGTGGTAGTGGATTCGTTCAGTTCCGACAGGACTGTCGCAATATGTGAAGGCTATCCTGACGTTTATGTATACATGCATCTCTTTACTCACTGGGCCGAGCAGCGCAATTGGATGCTGGAGAATTGTGCGCTGAACAATGAGCTAGTGTTCTTTCTGGACGCGGACGAATATGTGGATAAACGCCTAATACATGAACTTGCACTTTTATTGGATAGCGCGACTTGTTTCGGCGCATGTATTCTTGAAAGGGAGTTTATTTTTTTAGGTGGAAGCTTAAAGTATGCCCATGGGCATCCTGGGATCGAACGTATATTTAGAAGAGAAGGCCTTCACTTCAAAGGAGAAGGCGCGCGTGAGTATGCATTTTACAAGGGCTCGGCAATTAAGCTGAAGAGCCCTTATATACATCACGACAGAAAATCTGTCGCCGACTGGATAGAGAAGCACAATAGGAACTCGGACCTGGAAGCACTTCTGAATTCGCAACCACCCGATGGAAATACTGTATCGGAGATTGATTATAGTTCCGTTCGTAATTACGATCGCCAGCAGAACCTGAGAATACGCAGGAAAGCATGGAACAGAATCCCACGTTCGATCAGACCATTCGTGTACTTCTTTTTCCGCTATATTGTGAGGCTGGGCATTTTGGATGGACGCTCTGGTCTTATATATAACTATCTGCATGCCTTTTGGTATCAAAGTCTCATAAGCATCAAAACTATTGAAGCGCAACGTCAGGCTCATATCCTCAGGCTAAAGACAGATAAGGGAGAGTTTGCCGACGCGATCGATATCGCAGATAAAATGAAAGTAACAGTCCTCATAATGACGGAGAATGAGGAAAGTAACATCGAACATTGCATCGTGAGCGTCAAAGACAGTTTCGATCAGGTAATAGTCACCGACTCATTTAGCGTTGACAGTACTCTACAGATATGCAGGAGCTACCCAGAGGTGGAATTATTTCAGAACAAGTTCGCCGGCTGGGCGGAACAAAGGAACTGGATGCTAGACCATTGTGACATTAGAAACGAGATCGTATTTTTTCTTGATGCCGATGAAACAATTCAACCCAACTTTATAGATGAGCTGCGAGCCATCCTGACGAGTGGGAGTCCCTTTCAAGCAATTCTCCTCAATGTGCGTTATCTTTTTTTGCAAAAATATCTAAAGTTCTCATACGGTCATCCGCCAATTGCAAGGATATTCAGGAAAGAAGGCTTGCATTTTCTCGGCGAGGGGGCCCGTGAATACGCAAGATTTTCCGGCAAGGTGATGCGAATGAAGGCGCCGATCACACACCACGACCGCCGGCCTCTGTCCTTCTGGATTCGCAAACACAATAAGAATTCAGATAGAGAGGCCCGAGTGATAATTGACAGAAGCTGGCTCGGCGATGAGCAGAAGATGCTCTCCTCCATTTCACTCAGGCTAAAGCTGTTTACAAGAACGAAGATATGGAACCGCTTCCCTGCTATTATTAAGCCATTTTGCTACTTCATGTATCGCTTCATACTAAAACTTGGATTTCTGGATGGGCGCGCGGGGCTGATATACTGTTACCTCCATGCATTTTGGTACTATAGCCTGATAGACATCAAGGTTTATGAGCATAAACAGTCGGTTGCAAAGCCACTATAACATAAACATGACTGGATGCTCACTGACTCGAACCAAAGTATATCTCCCTTAATTTGACCCACTTAATCTGGCTTAGAGGTTACATGGCTTCCCCAGATAAACTCTCGTCACATTGTGTAACAGACGCCAAAAATGTGGAAAAGCGCCTGTTGAGCGGGACATTTTGGGGCGCTGTGTCGTTTGTGGTGCAACTTACCCAAGCGCTCCTGTTCGTTCCTATTTTACTGAAATATTGGGGCAAAGACGATTACGGTCTTTGGATTTCAGTCAATGCACTTTATAGTCTTTGCAGAACATTCGATGCCGGTCATCAATCGTTTGTGGGGAACGAGTTTTGCAAGTTCTATACAACAGATCGAGCCAGGTTACGGCAGATACTTGCGTCGTCCATTTATATGGGATTGATGATTGGTGCGTTGCAAGTACTTTTTTCAATCGCTCTCGTTTCCATGGGCTATTTTGGTCCTGCGCTTGGTATCAGCGATAGTTCAGTCGATTTAGGTCTGCAGCTCGCCTTTATTTTTATGGTTCTTTCATGGGTTGTATATGGGTCAGTCGCCGGGATTCTCGTCAAGCTTTTTGCTCCGGCCGGGCTCTATTCCAGGGCAGTCGTTTGGGGGATTGTTCTTCAGATTCTCCAAACTGTGACTATTCTCGCTGTCGCTATCATAGGCAGGGGTATAGTTTTAGCCTTGGTAGTGAGCAGTATTATCCAGTTAGCGCAAAGTTATCTACTTATGTATGATGAGTATCACATTTTCAAAGGACTATATCCATTCTGGATAGGGGCCGACTTTTCAGTTGGTTTTAAGAATTTCCGCAGATCCTTAACGATTACCGTGGTCGGTTTTTTTGCCCAGTTGCAGAGCAGCGGCATTGTGCTCGCTGTCTCATCAGTTCTGGGCGCTGCAGCCGCGCCATTGATCACCACGCTTCGCACCATAGCCAATATGTTCTGGCAGGCCACGGGATTTATTACGCAGCCTCTCGTTCCGGAATTGATAAGGTATCACGCCCAGGACGATAAGCGCAAGATCGTCGAGACGATCTGCACATTCTGGATGGTCAGCGGAATGACTATAAACATGGGAATACTTATCACCCTCCCCGTTGTGGAGACAATCTATATGAAGTGGACACGCCACTTGCTCACATTCGATCTGGACGTTTATCTGCTCCTTGTTTTTGCCGTTGCCCTGAAGAATTTCGGTGCTCCCATGGCGACATACCTTGTAGGCATCAACAACCTCGGATATCAACGCGTATCAACGGGAATTCAGACTGTCGTGACTTTCGCCGTTATTGGCGCTCTGATATGGCGGCTCGGGATGGAGGCTGTAGGGTGGGCGCTTGTAGCTGGTGAGCTTACCGGTTCAGTTATGGCGCCACTTATGTATGCGGTTTGTGAGTTGAACATCAAGGGAAACAGACTTTTTATTAAGCACGCAATTCTGGCGACAGGGATGATTGCGGTGATGGGTATTGTGTTCATGATGATTGGAAGTGGAATACTTTCGCCAATTCACGGGACCATTTTGGGATGTTCCGCACTGATATTAATAGGGACTCAGCAATGGAGGTGCCTGAGCCTGGACGTTCGCCAACGGTTATCCCTGTCCTTCCAGGCTTACCCTCTTTTTGCCGGAAAAAGGTCGTGTAAATGAATCATATTCATAAAGCGCGTTTCCGGACATTTTCTCCTTTCTTTTACAAGGCAATATCCTCTCCAATTCATACGTTCTGCCTATCTATTGCTGTAGCGCTGCTTGCCTTCCCACTCTCTCCACATCTTTCAATGGCTATCTTAGCGCTTTATTACGTTTTACTGGCTTATTTCATAGAGCGTAAGCACTTGGATTTTCTTCTTATCCCTCCCCTCTGCATGTTTGCCATTATTGAGTTTTCGAGAATTGGATTGGGGCCGCTTATCTACTCTCTGGCCAACGATTTCGAGACCGACCAATACATACTCCAAATGCAGGTGGCGCATGTAACCTGTTTTCCATTGATTATGTTTGTTTATTACTTGATCACGAGGAGGCTCCCAGCCTTCTCATTACCTGCTCAGCCACTGAAGGTGACCTCTGACCTGTATGCGTACCTGAAATGCTTCGGCCTTGTCTGTTTCGTATTCGCAGTTTTCGGCCTGGCAGCAGGCGCGGCGACAGGAGGCATGGACCGCGGCGACTTCGGTGCAACATATTCTGGAGCGGGTTTTGGCATCTACAGTATCTTTGATATGTTTGTGCGGCTATTCGATATGGCATTTTTTTTACTGCCTCTGGTATTGATGACCGTTGGAAAATCTGCCCGACAGCTTTTGAAACTTGCCCTCGTCGGTATCTTTATCTTCTTTTTTGCAACGGGAACCAGGGGCTTCATATTTTACTGCGCCGTTTTCATGATTTGCGGATATTGGATGTTCACCAGGCAAGTCAACTGGATCAAGACAGCCTCGATCGTTCTCGTCCTTGGAATGCTGTTTCTCATACCCACCATGGCAATTTATCGAGGCACCGATGCCTTTTCAAGTTCAAAGCTGCTTGACCTCCCCAGCCGACTGGCGGCGATCGCCTCATTTGATGAAAATGCCGACTCCCTGGACCTTAATTACAACCTGACGATACTGAGCCAGTCCCTGATAGGGGTCTCAGATCGCTTTATATATTTAATGACCCCCAAGCTGATCCCTCATGCTGGGTGGGAAAATATCGATGCCTTGCTATATGTATGGGTACCTAAAATGCTGTATCGAGACAAACCGCTTCTCTATGAAAGTGATGATATGCTGTACGCCTACACGCGCCTAACATTTGAACGAAGCTTTGCCACTATAACGTTCAATGCGGACATGTATCGCCGCTTCGGGTGGACTGGCGTATTTGCAGGAAACATTGTATTGGGGCTCGTATATGGATTTGCAGTCAGATTTGCATTTGGAATTGCCAAAAAGAAGAGGCTATTCGGTGCACTTCTAGTAGTATTCATAGCCATTCTATTTAGAAACCTCCCAGTTGGTACGATGTTAAGAACCTTTTGGTACTGGTTATATGAGATACCCAAGTACATTATCATATTGCTTCTAATACACCATATCGTCATTATCTATTTAAAGACAACACGAAAGTCCGCCCCTGTTTCTCCATAAAATGCATTATTTTCTGGAAACGCATTATTAACCTGTGAATCACAGTAGAGCTTCAATGCGCCCGATCCTCGTTTATAGAATAGGTGCACTTGGCGATGCACTGGTTTCTTTGCCGGCCATGTTCGAGCTGCGCCGATTATATCCCGGCTCGCCGATATATCTTTTAACCGAACTCTCCAAGGCCGATAATCACGTCTCGATTAAGCATATCCTGGGCAAATGTGTCGATCTCTCCGATGTAATAGAATACGACCCCTCCAAGAAAATGTGCGAAGTCTTCAAGATTGCGCGGGAAGTGAGAAGATTTAGACCGTCCTCCGTCTTCTACCTCTCTCCATTACGTAAGAGTTGGTTGCAGGTCGCAAGAGATTACCTGTTCTTCCGGTTCGTATGCGGTATCAACGAGCTTTCAGGGTTTTCTCATGCGCTGGAAGAGAGGGGCTTGGATTTCAGGACGGGGCGCGAGGCCGACCGTTTAATGGATATTGTCACAGAAGGGCATCCCAGCGGCTGCGGGTCAGTAACAATCGCTTTTTCCGATCAGGAGAAAGAGCGGGCAGCACATTTATTGGGACCTCTGACTCGGGAGAACGGAGCACGCCTGGTTGCAGTATGTCCCGGATCGAAGATGCCGGCGAAAAGGTGGCCGCTTGAGCGGTTTTCCGAGTTGGGGAAGAAACTGCTCGCAGACAAGACGGTGCGTCTCGTCGTCATTGGTGATAAGAATGACTTACTCATTGCCAATGCGCTCGTACGCGAGTGGGGAGAGCGGTGTATCAATTGCGCCGGCAGTACGACTATATTTGAGAGCGCAGCAGTGCTTTCAAATTGTGAGCTTTATATCGGCAACGATACGGGGGCGATGCATCTGGCCTCCCTGGTCGGCGTGCCGTGCATAGCCCTTTTTTCTGCGCGAGACACAGTCGGAAAATGGCACCCCATCGGCGAGAATAACATCATTCTGAGAGCTAACGTGGACTGCTCGGGCTGCATGCTGGAAACATGCACTAAAGGCAATGCATGTCTGAATGCAATCTCGGTTGAACAGGTATTGGAAGCCTACAGAAACTTCCGTGAGCACAAGGCCGGAAAGCGTCAGACAAATCAAAGTTAAAATACAACAAAGGCTTTTCTGGTGACCGTGAGATTCAGGTTCGTTGCCGACGATTATGGCGAAAGCCGCCAGTCGAATCTTTCAATCCTTGAGTTGTGCTCGACGGAAATTGTTCACTCAGCTACGGTTCTCGCTGCCGCCCAGTGTGTGTACACTACGGGGTACGAGTTGAAGAGAAGCGACATTTTCTGGGGAGCGCATCTGTACCTCACAGAGTACCCACCTCTGACTGATGCGATGCTGGAGTATTATTATAAACGCACGCCAGTTACAAAAATGGCTATTTTAGCCGATCTTCTGACCGGGAAGTTGTCCCTGGGCATTATATTGAAAGAGTTCGATGAGCAGATGGAAAGGCTCCTCAACTGCGGCTTTCCTGTAGCCTTTATCGACACGCATCAAAATATCCATGGAATTCCCCTTATCTACGGCATTGTCAAGGATGTTGCCAAGAAACACCGGATATCCTATGATGAGATCCGGCCTATTAATCAACTCAGCTTCACTCCTGGATTCAACATCAGGACATTACTATCCAGTCTCTACTCGGGATATTTGGGACTCGCCTCCGAGAAGAAGGTGTTATTTAATTGTCCATGCTATCGCAAGGCTGAACTTGATCAGGAGGCAGCTTTGGCAGCATGGGAGAAATTCATTGTCGAACTGAACCCTGTCACTACCGGCGAACTCCATATTCCATGTCATCCTGGAACGAGCCCTGCTGAAGCACAATTATATTCATCGAATAACTTTGCTAATCTTCTTAAGTTTCACTGTATTCAGACGTTTTAATATCAACGAGTATGGTCAGTCTTTACAATATTGGCCATAACCATAGACCTTGAAGGAAGCAAATGCAATTGATTCGTAAATTCATGTATGAGCTTTTACGAATAGGCAAAGCATTTGGGTTAGTTTTTGCTATGAAGTACATGTTGTACTCATTAATAGAGATCAGGCACGTAGTTAAGCGCAAAAGCCTCAGTGTTGTCGACGATAAATTCCGTGGGAACGTCCTAGTAAAGGTTTTTGGACATTCTCTACAGCTCTTGGGGGAGATGATGCCAACAATACGAGAGGTATTGCTTAAGAATTGCTATGGCTTTGATGCTCGGAAGAGTTATTCTGCTATTGTGGATCTCGGCGCCAACCGGGGAGTTTTTTCAGTTATAGCAGCCAAATGTGCGCAAAGAGTCATTTCAATAGAGTGCAATGAGGCGGAGTTCGCTTATAAATTCAGAACAATTATGCGCATGAATAATGTAACAAACACGACATTGATATCGAAGTTCGCAGCAAGTAGTTGTGACAGGAATAATATTACGATGAACCAAATCCTAAGCCAATATTGCCTAAAGGAAGTTGCATTTCTAAAGATCGACATCGAAGGAGCCGAAGCGGACCTATTTTCTGCAAATCTGGATTGGCTCTACTCGACCCAAGACATTTCCCTGGAGGTACATCCCTGTTTTGGTGTCGACACAAAACAGATAATCGACACCCTGAGGCGCTACAGTTTTCAGACGAGTTGTTTTAATCTAGATAAAGTCCCGTTACCAGATTTCGCTAACGTTCCTATGGGATATCTCAGGGCTACAAGAAAATGAGCGCCAAATACCTTTTCATCACCACGCACTTCGAGCCGGACTTCCATTATGGTGGAGTTATTGAGAGCAGCGTCAGGTTGTACAAATATCTTCGTAGTTTTTCACAGATCAGAATCGCAACCGTCAGTAGTAATCCCGAAAGCGTACAACGAATTATCGGCGAAAACGGACGATGTTACCGATCGCTATTATTTCACAGGTTTGGGGTGTCCCTGAGTGCCATTCCAGGATTGGCTAAAGATGTTCGCTCTGCTGATGCCGTTCTGATCAATGGGATTTTCACCTTCCCGGTCACTATCGCCCAGCTTTATTCAGTCTTATTCAGAAAGCCGTTTGTCGTAGCGACCAGAGGCGGCCTGGAACCATGGCGCGTAGCACATAAAAAGTGGAAAAAATTCCTATACATAAAATGCATTACCCTACCATTGATGCGGAAGGCCCGATTCATTCATGTTACTTCCGACATGGAAGAAATGTCTATACGGCAATTGGGCTTCAACAATCTGGTGAAGGTCACGAACGGCATCGACCTGGAGATGTACCATGATTTGCCAGACAGGTATGCCTGGGATGGGCACTGCGATAAACGCTTTATTTTCCTGTTCCTTTCAAGGACCGACAGGGAAAAAGGGCTGAACCTTCTTATTGAAGCATATAGGAGATTTCGCCGAAATCATGACGTCAAGAACCATATTCTATTAATAGTTGGTCCGGATCATCAGGGTTATTTAAGAAGCCTTGATATTGACTATGACAGTGAAAACATCCGGCACATCAGCGGTGTCTACGGCGAAGAGAAGATCAAGCTAATCAGAAGGGCCGATGTGGTTGTATTGCCTTCCTACAGCGAGAACTTCGGAAATATTATAGCTGAGGCTTTGGCTTGCGAACGGCCCGTGATCACGACAACCGGCACTCCATGGCGAGAAATCGAAACCGTAGGGTGCGGACTATACATCCGGCCCAACAGTCAAGAACTGCTCTCAGCGATGGAGAGCATGTACCTTGCAGGGGGAGAAGAGTTGGATCGTATGGGGAAGCTCGGAAGAGACTATATCATCAAACACTTTAGCTGGGCACAAAAGGCACAGGAATTACACGCATACCTTGAGTTGCTCGTATGAAAACAGTCTAAGGTTAAAATGACACGCAGGAAGCTCGAATGAAGAAGGTAGCAATAGGGTGCCTCGGTGCGGGCCAAGTAGTCCGCGAACAACACTTTCCAGTCCTAGCGGCCATGCCTGGAGCTTCGCTGGCCTGGGTGGCAGATGTGGATATGAGTTCCGCCCGCCTCCTGGCACGAGCTTTCAAGTGCCTCCCGGTTGAACCCCGCGAGATCGATGGTCACCTACACGGGATCGATGTCTTGTTAATCGCTGTGCCTTATGGCGTGCGACTTCAGTATTACGAAAGACTCCGGAAGGTATCGGCCGATGTGTCATTGTTCGTAGAAAAACCAGTCGCGCGGACAGTAGCCGAGCACATTAGCATTTGCGGCCTGAGGCCACCCCACAGAATAGCTTGTGGTTATTCGCGTCGTGTCTTACCAGTGGTTGAAGCGGTGAAGCAAATGATCGGTGAAGGTTTTTGGGGAAGGTTGAATGAATGTTCTTTCGGCATTGGTGCTGTCGGAGGCTATTCGGTTGGAGATAAATACTACGCTGATCCCGTCATGGCGGGCGGTGGCCTGATGATGGAAATTGGGGTACATTGCATCGATGCGGTTCTCTTCTGTACCGGCGGAACACCGGCCGGCGACATCACTGGTCAGATGATTCTGGACAATGGTATCGATATTCATACCAAAGCAGAGACGCAGCTCAGGTTAGCCGATGGCACGAATGTCCCTTTCGCGTTTGAAGTCACCCTGTTGGAGGAAACCGAAGGACGTATTGAACTTGTTTTCGATCGTCATGTCCTCTCGTTCTCTCTATTCGATGATAGTGGGATTCTTGTCAGGAAGATAGGTGGAAAAAGCGGCTACACGGTCGCTGTAGCATTGCCACGGTTGACCGGTTATCAGATGCTGGGCAGATTCTGGATGCGATATTTCGAAGCACTGGAGACAGGCGTCGTTAATGAAACCTGCTCGGTTACATCCCTGGGCGTAACCCAAATGGTGCAAGCAGCCTATGAGCTCGTTGGGTGCCGAGTTGTCCCCTTGGCCGAGAATTCAATGGTTTCCGAATGCCAGGTGGTGTAAGGCATGAGCGATAAGAGCAACGCGTTGCAGCACATTTGCGTATTGGGGTCCAATGGGCAGGTCGGTCTCGAGGTCTGTCTCTTTCTTTCCGATTGGTCTGGTGTGCATGTCATGCCAATTAGCCGCACTTTATATGGATCGGCCCTTCTTCACCACCTTGGGTTGGAATGCCGCCACGGGCAATTGGCCGATGAAAAGCAAGCCGCTGACCTTCTGCAAAACGGGACATTGGTCGCTGACTTCGGTTGGCCGAGTAATGCCATTGGAAAGCTTGGTGAGATCAGGAGACGGATTAGCAATGCCATCCACCATGCACCAACGGAGGCACGATACGTTTTCATCAGCACCCAATCCGTTTACCGACTCGACCCGTCCAAGCCCAGATTCAGCACTTACAGCCTCAGCAAACGTTACGCTGAGAGAATAGCGCTGCTTGAAGGCAAACGGATGGGACGATCGGTATATGTCTTGCGGCTTGGTCAAGTGCACGGGCCATTACAGAGGGTGTCAAAGGCAATTATCAGCGCTTTCCGCCCACAGGCAGCTCTCGTTCCTTCATTGCGCTCCTATACGGTGTTCACCTATTCAATTGCTGAAGCCCTAGCTAATATCGCACTTGGGCGTGAAGAACCAGGAATCTATACGGTTTTTTCGAACCCGGAATGGCGCTGGCCTGAGATGCACGAGTATTATGCCAAATGGACAGGGATCCCATCTACAGCTCTGGAAGAGCCAGTCCCGGTTTCAAGGCATTCTCTGCCGAGCCGAATTTGGCATACCTTGCGAACACCTTTTGCAGATGAGATACTCCGGCAGAAAGACTTGATAGAGTGGTGCGGATCGCGACTGCTCCCTGAGTATACGGCGCAACTGAGGCTGAATCACTACCGGCGTCGTGCTGCTTCGGAAATTTCCCGTTTGTTTGCCGAGCAATGCTGGCGGCCCTATGGGCAGATGGTCGAAGTGGACGGGCGGCGTCTTGTGAGCCTCAGCGATACGCGGCCATTCATTCTCGCAAAGAATCGAGCGCTCTTCGATCGAGTGAGAGCTTCAGCGCCCCCGATCCGTGCCTAATCCGACCGATTCAAGGCCAAAAACAAATTCTACCTATTGCAACCCCTTAAGTAGTCCGGATCGTGGATCCTACTCAAAAGTATTGGGATGTTACAAATAATTCGGAATTTCACACGAAATATCCACCTTAAGGGCATGCCCAAAATGCTATGGCACACACGGAACCTTTTTGGGAGGCAGAATCATCTCTACCCTGTTGAAAGAGGGCTACGCATGGAATTGGATGAGCAGCAACTCTATCAGTGGTGGTATGCCATTAATTACGCCGGATATGAGTTGGTGCTTCTCTGCACGCGATTATTGAAATCAGGTGATATAGTCATGGATGTCGGGGCGAATATTGGCTACATTTCCATGAATGCAGCTAGGTTAGTAGGGGGTTCCGGGCGGGTATATGCCTTTGAACCCTCCGACGCCACTTACCAACATTTATTAACGAATATCACTCTGAATGGCTTATCGAACATAATCCCCTGCCAGCTTGCCATCAGCGACCGTGTGGGAACTGCCAGCTTCAATGTGGCGACCGATGCTGGACTAAGCCGTCTTGACAACACTGCCGGCAACGATTTTGGAATGGTTCTCGCGGAGCGTACGACGGTCAAAGTCGATACACTAGAAAATGTGTGGCGGACTGCGATTGCCGGTCGCAATGTGAAACTGATTAAAATGGACATCGAGGGGCATGAGATGTCGGCGTTGCGTGGTGGCGCTGCTTTGCTAAAAGATGGATGCGAATATGTGATCAGCGAAATTAACGCTGGAGCGCTATTGCAAAACGGGGTAAGGCTTGCCGACATGGTAGAATTCATGAAAGGATTGGGCTATGAGTCATATTGGATCAAGGGACACACTGCTGATTGGTTACGTTTCAGTCGTTTGCCCACCATTACGAGGATAACGGTCGCTGATACTGCAGCGAATCCGTCTGGAGAGATATTGTTCGTTAAAGACCGAACTGTATACTCTTTCAGAGAATTCTGCCGGGATCTGCTCACTGAGTGATAATGGAGTTCAATCATTCACCGTCGTATTAAGCCACAACTACCTTTGTAGAATTATCCCCGATCTTCAGCAGAGTGGAAGCTTAGTGCATGGGAAAAGTCTGGATTGTGTCCGAGCTTTACTATCCTGAAGAGACTTCAACGGGCTACTTCCTGACCAAGATTGCTGAGGGTTTAGCCGAAGAATCCTCGGTTCACGTTCAGTGCAGCCAACCGACCTATTCCGGCCGCAGCCGGAAGGCCCTGAAGTATGAGGAACGCAGAGGGGTCCATATCCACCGTTGCTGGAGCACTACTTTGGACAAAGATGTACTCCCGCTGCGGGTGCTAAACATTCTTTCAATCACGCTGTCGTTTCTCGTAAATGCCATAAGACGCTTTCGTCCTGGGGACTGCGTGCTTGTCGTCACCAATCCGCCCACTGTTCCTGCCGTTATAGCGATAGCATCTTATTTGCGGCGATGTAGATGTATCCTAATAGTTCACGATGTCTATCCCGAAGCGCTAATCGCTGCGGGTGTATTCCGAAAGCGTTCCATCCTGGCGAACACAGTTGGATGGATCGCAAACATCCTGTATCGGCAGATGGATCGGATTGTCGTGCTCGGCCGTGATATGGCGTCCCTTATAGAAAAGCGCCTCCCTGCCGGGGGTCGGCGCACCGTAAGTATTCCAAATTGGGCGGATCTGGGCTTGGTGCGTCCGATGCCCCGCAAGGACAACCGCTTGCTCCTTGACCTGGGATTGACCAGTAAGTTCGTGCTTCAGTACTCCGGAAACATAGGCCGCACACATGGAATCGAACAGCTGGTAAACTGCTCGGAGCGGTTCCTTGAAGACCCCTCCACTCACTTTCTTTTCATAGGATTTGGTGGAAAGAAGGACTGGCTGGAGCAGAGCATAAAAGAACGACAGATCACAAACACAACCTTGATCGACTATCTCCCACGATCCGATCTCCCCGTCTCATTGAATGCCTGCGATGTTGCTATTATCTCCTTCCTCGAGGGGATGGCCGGAGTTTCCGTACCGAGCCGGATGTACAATATCATGGCGGCGGGAAAGCCCATCATCGCCATGGCCGATAGCAATTCTGAACTCGCTCTGGTCATTGAAGAGGAAAATATCGGCTGGCTTGTCTCACCTGGAGATGTCGATGGCCTATG
Organism: Syntrophobacteraceae bacterium; assembly: GCA_003165235.1. GTDB lineage: Bacteria > Desulfobacterota > Syntrophobacteria > Syntrophobacterales > Syntrophobacteraceae > SbD1. The sequence goes on along the minus strand of PLSV01000188.1, from coordinate 18,862 downwards.
CGGCGTAATCATCGAGGCCAAGAGTAATGCCGGGCTCCTGGCTGAAATGGGAAGGCGGGCGCGAAAGGCTGCCGAAGCAAAGTACTCGTTTGAGGCCGTTAAGACGGCTTACCTTGGCCTGGTTCGTTCAATCCGTCCCGATGGCGATTAACGTCAATATGCGCGGTCACAAAATACTGGTAACTGGAGCGAGTGGCTTTCTTGGCGCTGAACTTGTTCGCCAATTGCATAACGGCGATGTTTCTGTGCGCGCCACAGGACGTGGAAAAACTTTTTCGAACCCCAATATTGAATACTATCAGGCCGATATTCTGGACCCGGCACAAATAGCTGTCGCCACCAGGGATATCCATACCGTCGTCCACGTTGCCGGGCTGGCTCATGTTTTTGCCCCCGATCGGGCCTCGGCCTATCGTTTTCAACTGGTAAATGAGATAGGCACCGCCAACGTCATGAGGTCCGCAGTCGATCATGGAGCCCAACATTTCATCCTTATCGGTTCCGTGTCTGTATATGGCCCATTCACAAACGGGATATGCAAGGAGGGCGATCCATGCAGACCGGCGGGTCCTTATGCTCAGTCAAAGTATAATGCCGAGCAGAGAGTGTTGGAATTGGCCGAATCTTCGGGAATGGCAGTAACTATTCTGCGGCTTAGCACTCTTTACGGCGAGGGCGATAGAGGAAATGTTGACCGCCTTATGCGCTGGATAGACAAGAGGTGTTTCATCTGGCTTGGTCGAGGGGAAAATCGCAAGAGCCTCTTATACAAAGGCGATGCCGCCCGGGCATGCCTATTGGCCGCGTTTCGTCCGGCTTCTGGAATCAGCATCTACAGTGTATCTGCACCTCCATGCACAATGAGAGATATTGTTGATGGTCTTGCGCGTGCACTTGGCAGAAAATATTTTCCAGGGAGGGTCCCAGCGTCATTGGCGTTGCTCGCGACCTCTTTTCTGAGAAATCGCCACAGCGAAAAACTAAATCGACTGCACTCAATAGTAGAGAAATGGCTTAACGATGACGTCTACGACACTCGTCTATTTGAAGAGGAATACAATTTTAGAGCTGAGACAAGCCTGTCAGAAGGCCTAAAGCGTCAGGTCGCCTGGCATCGTCGGGCCAAGATCGCAGAAGCGCCTGCCTTATCATGGCCGTTGTTCTGAACCTCCCAGGATTCGAAGTAGATTTTGGCTGCCGCACTTTTTCTTTCCAGTTTTGCATTAGGCGCTCTTGGCGCATGGATGATTGCCCGCTTTGCCGGAAAACTATCCTTGCTTGACTGCCCAGAGGAACGCAGCTCCCACCGTCAGCCAACGCCCAAAGGCGGGGGCGTGGGCATCCTGGCTGCATTCTCCCTGGTTAGTATGGCATCGGGCGTCTCCCCATGGTTTTGGGGGCCTATAAGCCTCCTATCTCTGATGGCCGGATACGGAGACAGGGTGGAACTGACTGCCCGTTTACGGCTACTTGCCCAATTGGGGCTTACTGCCCCCTTAGTTGTGGGAACCTGGCAGCCATCATCCAGCTATTATTTGAACTGTCCCCTGATTCTGTTCTGGATCGTTTTCATTGCCGGCACAGCTAATTTTTACAACTTTATGGATGGCATTAACGGCATTGCCGGCATCACCGGCGTTGTAGGATTTTCTCTGCTGGCGCTTTATATCCACGACCTTGGCGGTCAGACCACACTAGGCAACCTGTCCACGTGCATGGCCTTTTCCTGCCTTGGTTTCTTGCCTTTCAATATGCCGAAGGCCAAGGTGTTTATGGGGGATATCGGCAGCATCCTCCTGGGCGCGGTGTTTGCCGGGCTGGTTTACCTGGCGTCGCGCACGCTGTTGGATTTTCTGTGCATGGCATCGTTTCTTTTTCCTTTCTATGCAGACGAGCTGACAACGATGGCAGTTCGTTTGAAAAAAGGAGAAAACATCACGCAAGCACACCGTAAGCATCTTTATCAGCTATTTGCGAATGAAATGGCAATACCGCATTGGCAGGTGTCGGCTATTTTTGGTTGTGTCCAGCTATTTATAGGTATTAGTGTTTTGGTTACAAAGTCCTTGGGTAGTTACGTTCTCCTTGCTATACTAATTTTCTACTCCATAGTTTTTATTCTAGTATCCTGGTATTTCAGATCGTATATCGAATCACAAGTAAACCATCTCACCGCAGCGGGGCATAGTCCGGTCAAGGAGAGAACACAGAGAAATGAAAACAGGCATGCAGGAAAAACCGGAAACAAACAGGGACTTGGCTTTTAGTTGTGTTTGTTCGTTCAACTGTTTTTTTCTGCGACCTCTCCCTGTCCGGACTATTTCCCGTCTCTGCCACAAAAAGCTACGGGTCTACGGGTCTTTTCATGGTTTAGAGCGGCCCACGGGGATATGATAAACTGTGGTGAACGCTTACCACAAGTGAGGTTTTGCATTGGAAGCGGAAGATAATATAGTTGGGTCCCATTCCGGAAGGCCGTGTCCCACCTGCAAGGTTGGAACGCTCGAGCGAATCAGGCGCAAGGGACTGCTCGCCCTGATACCGAAATCAAAGAATTATCAGTGCGCGAGATGCCGCAGCAAATTCCTGCTGCTGGCGGGCCGCTACATTTTTCGGATCGGGAAGATCCCCAGTATCATCCAGATAGTGCTTACAGCCCTTATCATAATTGCGACCATTTACTTTTCCTGGAAATTGGCTATTCACCTGTATCTGTCTACGGATTAATCAAATCAGCAGCTTCGTGCATCGGCTGCGTTCACCACAGAGACGGGGCATAGTCCGGTCAAGGAGAGGAAGGGACGAAGCAGGAAGCAAGGAGCGAGCAGCAGGAATGAAAAGAGCTTCTTATTCTCGCTTCCCGCTTCCTCGCGAAGCGATAGAACCAAGAGGAATTATTTTCTTTGGATTTTGCTGAAGAACGAAATAAACCGGTCCATAGACCGGAACTTTTTTTGGTCTATTGGCCGATTATCGTTTTGCCCATCTTTCTGGGCGGCGCGAGGCCGTGGTTATGGGGCGGCGCAGCCGGAATCTTCGGCGTCGNNTCCTGCTTCCTGTCCTGGTTTATCCTTTTTTCCAGGCCATGCCTCTGCCGACCTCAGTCATCTCGATTCTTAGCCCCCAGCGCGCATTGTGGCTGCAGAGAGCCAAGGAGGCCACGGGCGGTTCGTATTGGGGCGCCAGCATTTCCTATATTCCGGTTGACACCCTCTTTTCCGGTTTGTGGCTGATAACGCTTGCGCTTTTCGCGCTGATCCTCCACGGCCTGATTAAAAAAGGCGTCCTGAAATCAGAGAGGTTTTTCCTCATCATTTTCATGATCGCCAGCCTGGAAGCGCTCTACGGTCTTTGCCAGGTGCTGATCCCTTCCATGGGCGTGTTCGGGCTCTATCCGGCAACCGGCAATGCTTCCGGCTCCTTTGTAAACCGCAACCATTACGCCGCTTTCCTCGGAATGATCTGGCCCCTGCAACTGGCCTGGCTAATGGCGCTTCCTCACAAGGAAAACAAGGCCGATTCCGCTGTTTATGACCAAAAGTACCGGCGGCAGATTACCCGTGAAAAACAGACCTTTTTTCTGTTCTTAACCGGGCTGGTCCTTCTGGGATTGGTTTTTTCGGGGTCCCGTGGAGGAATACTCAGCGCCCTTGTCGGCACAACGGTCCTGGTTTTTTTCGCCGGAAGGCGCGGCCGGACCGTGAGACGCTTTGTCGCCGGGTGCTGGGTCATAATGATCGCTTATGGTTTCATCATTGGTTTTCAAGGGATCCTGAGCCGTTTTTTTGCAATAGGAGACGATGCCGGGGGGAGGCTCGAAATATGGAGAGCAACCTGGAAGATGATGTGGGACCATTGGCTTACCGGGACCGGCGTCGGGACCTACAAGCCGGTGATATTCCTGTATGATTTTTACCGGACCGATTTGGTGCAAATAGGCCAGGGCCATAACGATTATCTGCAGATCCCTGCGGAGTGGGGACTGGTCTTCGGCCTTTTCATAATAATTCTGGCGTGGGGATACTGGTTGACTTCAGCATTCGCATTGGCGCGTATCAAGCCCGAAGGAGACCGGGAGAAGGACATCTCCGCTGATGAAAGACTTATTCGAGCCGGCGCGCTTGCCGGAAGCGCGGCGTTCCTTGCCCACATCTGGGTCGAATTCAATTGGGAGATCGCCGCCAACCAGCTTTATTTTGTGATGCTGCTCGTATTGATGCGGTATCGTGTGCGGCCCGGCCGTTGGACCGGCGAGCCGGTGCATGGGCATTTTCACAGGCAGTCCCTGCCGCATTAGGAACATCGCAGAAACCATCTTACCGCAGAGACGCAGAGGAACCCTCACGTGGTTCGGGTTCGCGTTGAGCATCTCAGCCAACGTTTGATGCGTCAAGTTCAGCGTCCGATCTTTTGTGAGGACGCGCAGAGAGAAAATGGAAATCAACGAACTGACAAAAGAAGTCATTGGGGCGGCGATTGAAGTACATAAGGTATTGGGGCCGGGACTGCTGGAGTCCGCCTACGAGGAGTGTTTATGTCGAGAGTTAGCGCTGCGCGGTATCGGCGTTGAGAGGCAGTTGCCATTGCCGGTTGAATATAAGGGGGTCAGGTTGGATTGCGGTTACCGTCTTGACCTTCTCGTCGACCAATCTGTCGTAGTCGAAATCAAATCGTTGTCCTCAATTGAACGGATTCATGAAGCACAACTTCTGACCTACCTGAAACTGGGAGACTGGAATCTCGGCCTGCTGATTAACTTCAATGTCGCAGTACTCAAAGATGGAATTAAAAGAATTGTCCTGGGCTTAAAGGAATGAAAAGCGTTTTTCCTCCGCGTTCTCTCCTTGACCGGACTATGCCTCATAATCTGGTCAATCCCCTTACCGGCTTTAGCCGGAAGCTCTGCGGTGGAATTCGGATCTCCAGCTCACTGATTTTTTGTTTTTGTTTGTTCGTTCAATTGCCTTCCTCTGCGTCCTCTGCGTCTCTGCGGTGAATGCCCTGCGGTGAACGGATACGAAAATGATTGACACTCACAGCCATATTCTTCCAGGTCTTGACGACGGGGTCGAAGATCTCGAACAGGCCCTCTCGACCGCCCGGGGAGCGGTGCAGGACGGCATCGAGGGAATGATCTGCACACCGCACTGGATAAGCGGGATATTCGAGAACACCAAAAGTATCGTGACAGCGGCCGTCGAGTCCTTCAAACAGCATCTCCAGGAGCATAACATTCCATTGGCGCTTTACCCTGGCGCGGAGCTGCGCGTCCATCTGGAGATGCCCGCAAAGATCGCCCAGGGAGCGCTTCTGACCTTAAATGAATCCGCGTACGCCCTGGTTGAGCTGCCGGCGGAAATCATACCTCCCAGGATCGAAGACTTTTTCTACAGCCTGCAAGTCGAAGGCGTCACTCCGGTAATTGCCCATCCGGAGAGAAACCCCGGTTTGGCGAGGGACCCGGCGCGGCTGTACGGCTGGATCGAATCAGGGGTCCTGACGCAGTTGACCGCCGGAAGTCTTCTCGGAACATTTGGGGGGACTATCCGCAAGTTTTGCCTGTTGTTGCTCGAGCACGGAATGGTCCACCTGATCGCAACGGATTGCCATGGACACAGGAACCGCGCGCCAAGGCTGTCGAAAGCCATGAGGGAGGCTGAGGCAACGGTGGGCAAGACGGTTGCGGCGCGAATATTTTGCGAAAATCCTTTGGAGATTATCAACAGAGGGACCGTGACGCCCTTCGAGCTTTTGCCGCTGGGCAGGCGGTTTTCATTTTCCTTGAAAAAATATTTTTCGTTTTTCGGCCGGGATAGATGAGAAGGGCGGAAACCATTTCACCACTGAGACACAGAGGACACGGAGTGGAGAAAAGGTCATAGAATTCTTCGACGTATGCCCTCCTTTAATGCCGGCGCGTCTTGCGAAGCGTTGAAATTAGCCATTTGATCCGCCCAGTTTAGGTAGGTCAGAAGTTGTGCTTCATGAATCGGTTCGATGGAGGACAACGATTTGATTTCGACTACGACAGATTGTTCGACGAGAAGGTCAAGACGGTAACCGCAATCCAACCCGGCGCCTTTGTATTCAACCGGCAATGGCAACTGCCTCTCAACACCGATGCCGCGCAGCGCCAACTCTCGACATAAACACTCCTCGCAGGCCGACTCCATCAGTCCCGGTCCCAATACCTTATGCACTTCAATGGCAGCCCCAATAATCCGCCCTGTAAATTCTTCAACACGGAGTTGCGTTCAAATCGGGCGCCACAAGGGAGGGCATAAAGCCCTCCCCTACGGGCGAGCCGCGCTACATTGCTGTGCTTCCACACCTCAAGATCTGTATGGTTCACCAGCGCCACAAGGGAGGGCTAATCACTAATCACTAGTCACTAGCGCTTCACGCTCAGTTCCACCGCATCCAACCAATAATCGCCTGAAATCCTGTTATCGAATTTCAGGCTCTCCTTCCTGCAAATCCTGAGCAATACCGCCTCACATCCTTCCGGAGTAGTGAACTCCATTTTCTCTTCAGTCCAGGGGCCGGCGCCAAGCACCGGCCGGCTGGAGACATACAATCCTTTGCATTTATACCCGCTGATCTCAACAAATACGCCACAATCGGTTGTAAGGTCCCGGCTTTTCCGGGCGAAGCGCAATTCATAACGTGTATGGGGTTGCACCGGAACAATTTGATATATACCGTTCAAATCAATATTGGCGGTCCCTTTGAAATGGAGGTGCAGGCAGGCTTTTCCCGCGTATGGCTGATCGGTGACGCGCTCGACGATCACATCGGAGTTCTTGGAAATATTCCAGCCAAAGGCCGTATTCAAGGGTTCGCGCTCGAATCCTCCATCGGTAATGCTCGAAAGATCGTCTCCTTTCCAGAGCTTCCAGACGTTCTTGGCCTCGCGCAATCGATCGTGGGTGATCAAGAACTGGCAGAATTGCAGCCTGTCCTTTTCAGCAATACTCGCGTTTTCCGCCCCCATCTTTTCCCAGAGGGCGACTGCGGCATTCACCTCACCGACCGCCATTGCCTGGGCAAAAAAGATCAGGTAGTTAGAGGGCAAGAGGCGGGGCAGGACGTTTTCCCAGCCGCCCCAATACCGGGCGCCAAGCCAGCTTGCCTCGCGTATGCGATGTGGAAGATTGGAAAGAATGTAATTGAAACAGTGCCGAAAGTGCTCCCTATCCCGAAGATCGAAAGCCAGAAGCAACTCTTCCCATTTCCACGAGCTGATCGAGGAAAGCGTCGGCGCAATAATGCCGAAAATCCTTTCGGCTTCCCCACGGCGGCCCAGCGCGATTTCGGCCTGGGCCAGGGCCATCCAGGCATCCAGGAGTGATGGTTCGGCAAGGATAGCCTTCTTATAGGATTGGGCCGCGGCCAATGGATCCAGGGCAGAGTAATATTGGATTTTGCCCTCGATAAGCAGAGCTTCAGGGAAAAAGCGGGATGAAGCAGTCTGAACGAAAGCCGTATCTTTTGTTGCGACTCTGAAGGTGCATACCGAATACCATAGCAGGCAGCAGGATATAAGGAGCAGAACAAAGCAGGCAATTGACCTGGTAATGAAAGTCACTTAAGGACCCCCTGATGGTCACTTCGCTTATAACGCCGAACAAACCCCCGAGTCAGGCGCCTCCGGCCAAACCGGAGGCCCGGGAAAACATGGGCCGCTAAAAGCGGCTGCAGGCGCCTGTTCCCTTCCATGGCTATCCGTCAGATAGATGACTATCGCGCTATCGTCATTCCGTGTTCGAGTGTTTTTGACGCGGAATCCGGTGAATTTCCGGAAGTTCCACTGAAACGCCATGACCCGGTTTATACTTCAATTGCCAAGAGTAACGCTCTCACGGCCTCAGCGAGATCCAAACCTGATTCCGGCTCCCGATCCCGGCTCAAAAGCACTGCCGGGACTGCCCGAATTATGACTCGACTCCCGCAAACGTCAAACTTTTGGAGTCCCCCGGCCGAACCGGGGGTTTACTCATGATTAATTACTTGCGTTTCGAGGGATTATCCCTTTTCACAGCGGGGTCTTCATCCTTTACGGCAGGCAGACTCGGGGCTTTTTCCTCTCGGTACGCAGGCGAATAGCTATAGTAGCTGTAGTACCTGTAATATTTATAGTAATAGCCTCCGTAGTGGCTGCGGACATTCAGTTTGTTCACAATGGAGCCGATGAGGCGGCCGCCGACACTGATAAGGTTTTTCCGGAAAATGCGCAAAGCTTCACGGTGCGTCTGCCCAAGGGTGCTGACAAGAATCACCCCGTCTGCGTAATGCCCAAGAATGAGAGCGTCGGCGAAACCGGTAGCCGGCGGCGCGTCGAGTATGATCCGGTCATAATGCTTATCAACCGTTTCCAATAATTGCAGCATCCGATTCGACGCAAGCAGTTCAGCGGGGTTAGGCGGTATGGGGCCGGCGAAAATAACATGTAAATTTGGAACTCCGCTTTCCTGGATCAGTTCCCGGATACCGCTCGTACCTGTCAAATAATTGCTAAGCCCCTTTCGTTTTCCGCTTCGGCCGGCGCCGCCGCCGTTGCCGCTGGCGGAAAAAAGCCTGTGGAGCGAAGGTTTTCGAAGGTCCGCATCGATCAGCAGGACTTTTTCCTCAGGAGCGAAAGCCTGGACAAGATTTGCAGCGATGGTGCTCTTGCCTTCTCCCGCAGTGGTGCTGGTCATCAGGATCAGCTTGGGCGGCTGGTCAAACGAGCTTGAAAGCTGAATAGACACCTTCGCGGTCCTGATGGCCTCTGAAAACCCGCTGGTTGGTCTAAGGCGCACAAGGTTCGCGATATCCTGAAACTCATCGGCCTGAATAAGCGGAAGGACCCCCAAAATAGGCACATGGAAACGATCTGAGATTTCATCGATGCGTTTGATGGTATTATCCAGATATTCCAGCAGGAAAGCCAAACCGATTCCGCCGATGAGCCCGGCCAGCAGGGCAATCAAAAGGTTTTGAGGCACGTTGGGCGTATATGGCCTCAATGGCCGAGTGGCGTAATCAACTACCTGAACGCTGCCGAGTTCGGTCCCGACTCTTGCATCGAGCTCGCGTGACCGTTCAAAAAGACTCTGATGGATCAGTTTGTTGGTCTCGACTTCCCGTTCGAGTATCTTATACTGGGTCGCCTTATCGTTAAGCTCCATTGCGAGGGCTTTCTTGGACTCGGTATCCTGCTTCAACACCTCTTCTTTTTTGAGCGCTGTGAGGTAATCCGTCTTGATGGACTCCACGAAACGATTCTCTTCGTTTCTTATCTGCCTATCGATATCCTGCATTTTGGCTTTAAGGTTTTGGAGCTTGGGATAATCGTCTTTGAAAGTAACGCTCGATTCCTTGTAATCGGCGGCAAGGGAATTGTAATCGGAACGCAGTTTCTGAATCATCTGGTTTTCAACTATTGCCGGAATCGACTCCGTACTCTGCCGGGCCTGGTTGTAGACCGCCTCCTTGTTCATGCGTTCGGTCTGGGCCGAGGCAACGGCTTTGTTTCCTTCCTCAAGCTGCGAATAAATGAGGTTGAGATTTGAGTTGAGAGATACGATCCCCGCCTTGCGGGCGAAAGCATTGAGGTTCGTTTCGGCCTTCTCGAGCTGAATCCTGGCCAGATCGATCTGTTTTTCGAGCTGCTTTTTCGCCGAGACCGAGGACTCGACCTTTTTATCCACCTGCCAGGCTATGAATTCCTGGATGAGCGCATTGAGAACATCACTGGCCACCACGGGGTCCGGCGAGATAAATGCGAGAGAGATAAGGGTCGTATCCCGTTCGGGCTGGACTTGCAGACTTCTGGCGAATCTGGATTCAGTGGATTTGCGGAGCCGCAGTTGAGTGAGTTGCGAGTCGTCTTGCTGTTCATGACCTTGAGAATCGGAAACGCTTTTAAGCATATTTGCGAAAAACCGCTTAATTCCCGCGAAGATGCTCTCCTCCGCTTCCGTTTTGGCAGGAGGGTGAAAAGCCGGACTGGTGTCCAACTGGAGCCGTTCGATGACCCGGCCGGCCAAAGACTCGCTTTGCAGCAGCTTGAACTGAGTCTGGATGAACTCACGGGTTTGGAGCTGGCTGCCGAGCGTGTCTTCAAACTTTGTGACTCTCGGCGCCTGGACGCTAAGTTCGATCCTGCCTTTTGCTTTGTAAAGCGGCTGCATCGAATAGCTTACGATAAGGGTAGTGACAAAACTTACGAGCAGGATGCTCAGCACCAGCCATTTGCGCCGGAGGATAATATCCAAATAATCGCGCAAATCCGCTGAATCTTCAAACTCAGGGACGGGCGGCGCCATTTCGATGGATGGCAGGGGTGCGGAATTGGCTGGCACGGGCGGAGGATATTGCATAATTTGTTTTTGATCGTCCACGCACTGGCTCCTTTATTGCAGGCTAAAAACCATACCAGCATAATCGCGGGCACTTTACCATAAGTGCAAACCGTTTAGGGGAAAAAATACTCGATGGCGTCAGTTAACACCATTTTACTTGACACCCTTGAGGGGGAGGCCTACAAGGATATTATAGGCCGGGAAGCTTATCATAGTAAAGTAGCTTAGCTAACAAGCGAGGGGAGGAGAGTATGAGCAAAAATCAACTTGTCATATGCTGTGTGTTGGCTGCTCTTATTGCGGGATTGCCTGCGCTCTGCGGAGCACAATCCGCCCGTGTGATCCCGAAGGGGACTTTGAGCGTTTTTGAAAACGGCAAACTGGCAGGCGAGTTCCAATCCGAGACGCCCCTTCCCGAGGGATCTTTATTGGTATGCAGTGGAGAATGCCTGGTTCAGGGGGACAAGTTTCAGCTCCTCGCTCACGACAAAGCCGAATTCTCCCTGGCGAAAAGCAACAATGAGTGGGTCCTGACGGTTAAATCCGGCGCGGTGGAGTTTTCGATGCGCACGGAGGCAAGACTTGCCTTCGTGACCCCTAAAGACACATATGAAGTGACGAAGGCCATTGCGCACAACGGGTGGGTAAGAGGCCGTGTGGACGTGACGGCGGCCGGCGTCAGGTTAGCAACGGCCGACGGCGTGCTGTACCTTGCTTCGTCCTCCGGCGTGCTGTACGTCACCTCGGCTGACGGCATTCAGACGTTACAGCCGGGCGCAGTCGCCAGTGTCGCCCATCCCACCGTTCTCCCTGATATACCGACGGGGCCGCCTGTGGGCGGGGCCCCGCCTGTGGAAGGCGGAGCGGTCCCCGATGTCGCCCCTCCTTCCCCCGTTCCCACTGGAATACCGGCGTGGGCGCCTCCGGTCGGGGCCATTGCGGCGTTTGGCGGAGTGGTTACCGGTTTTGCTCTCACCACTCAGAGCGGCAAACCATCTGCGAGTCCACAGTAGTTATTGTCGCAACTATGAGGCATCAAAGAGGGGCGGCGCTCTCTGACGAGGGCGCCGCCGTTCTGTTTAAAACGAGGGATATCAATGAAAACTAGAACTATAAGCATCTTTTTCTTATGTTTCCTTTCCGCCATCCTGATTTCCGGGTGCGCAATCAGAAGCGGGCCTGAACCTACCGCCAAGCTGGAAGATGTCGCGGCTCAGGAAACCGGCGCCAAAACCGAGATAAGGCAGATCAATGAAAGATTTTTTGCAGCCGTGAAAAGCGCGCCCAAGCTTCAGGACTATATTTTAGGGGAAGGGGACCTGATCCAGGTCTCTGTTTTCGAGGCGCAGGAGCTTAAGGCTGAGGGCAGGATAAGCGCCCGCGGCTTCATAACGCTCCCACTCATCGGGACTGTGGAACTGAAAGGGCTGTCGACTCGAGAGGCTGAACAAAAAATCGAGACGCTTTATCGCAGCAAGTATCTGCAGAATCCCCATGTGAGCGTGTTCGTAAAAGAACAGGTGTCAGGCAAAATCACTTTCATGGGAGCGGTGAAAAAGCCGGGGACCCAGCCTTTCCTCGGCCGTCAGAGTCTTTTTGAAGCCCTTGCCCTGGCAGAGGGACTTTCCGAAAACGCGGGGAAAATGGTGCAGGTGCGCCGGACAGGCGCCGATCCGGACCATCCGACAACATTTCTGGTCGATCTTGACGAACTGGTCAGCGGCGGGTCCGGAAACGATCTCAATATGGAAATCAAGAGCGGGGACGTCATTTATGTCCCCGAAGCCGGAATGGTCTATGTGGATGGGGCTGTGCGGAAACCCGGCAATTATCCCATGAAGAAAAAAATGAGTATTCCCGAAGCGATTGTCGCGGCCGGCGGATTTGCCGTCTATGCCGCTGAAGACAAGATCAAGCTCGTCCGAAAGAATGCAGCCGGGAAAGTGGACGTGGTCCAATTGAACTTCAAGGATTTGCAGATGCAACCCGAGAAAAATATCGACGTCAAGGACAGGGACATAATTTTCGTTGAAACGAATAAAATGGAGGCTTTTATGTACGGATTGCGCGTCACCGGACTTGGCGGGATCGTCGGCGTTGGATACGAACCGCCCAGGCCACAATAGCGAGCGCAGTTCGAGCAAAAAGAGGAATTATAGATGCAAACAGGACTACTTATTGTTGGCGCGCTGCTTTTCTGGTTCGTCCTCAACAAATGGATATTGCCCAAACTGGGCGTCGCGACCTGAATGTCGGCTTCCTGTGGCGCTGGAAGCGCCACCGAGGATAAGAAAGAAGGCGAGTAAGACCAAGTCTAAAGGTAGGTCTTCGAAAGCTTGTCGATCATCTCGTGAAATGCTTCATGGGTCCCCTGCCCTATCTCTTCCTTTTCGAAGCGGTCGAATTGTTCCCCTATCAATTTCAGCTTATCGGCGGGGACCGCTTTTTCGGCCATCGGGAACAGCACATTGTTTTCTTTCCATATGTGGCTCCTGAGCAGGTCCACATACTGGAGCGCCGGGGTTGTGAACACCAGCAGCGCACCCGATTCTCCTTTCTCGTAAGAGTTCACAAGGTTCTTCATTTCTCCTATGAACTGCCGGCCCCTGCCGTGCTCTGAGAGCATCACCGCGAGCGGCCCGCCCTCTTTTGGGACCCCCGCCTCCTCCATTGCCGGAAAAAGGAGCAGCTCCTCTTTGCCGTGATGACACTTGTCTGCAAAAACCTGCAAAAAATCCAGAACCTGCCTCACATGATCGGTTGGAACGCTTTCACCAGCCGTGATCCTCTCCGACATTCTTTCAAGCACATCAAGCATAAGAAGAATTCCGTCATGCTCAGCCTTAAGATCTTCTATCGGTTTCATGGCTTCTCTCTCTACACTTTAAAGCGCATGCAGAAGTGAACGAGTTCCCGTATTTTGGACACCTCTTCAGCAGGCCCTGAAAATGTGACGCCAATCTCCGTCTTCCTGTGGATCTGGTTATATTTCACGGCTATAATCTTGCCTTGCACATCTTTTATCAGTTGATCGTTTGGAAGCGTGAACGTTGCGATAATGGCGATACCTTTAAATAATGAAATGATTTTTGGCAATTCAAACGAACAGCCTATCTCGCTGATGTCTTTGACAAGCCCTGAAAGCTTCAGGTCGCTTATGTTCAACGCCGCCTCGAGATTTACCCTTACTCGCGGCTCCGTTCTCAATTGCTCTACTTCGAAGTTTTCGGGATAATCGATACAGATAATATTTCTTATAAGTTTCTTATTAAACCGGCTTCTGAATGTAAATAGGTACCCGTCATATAAATAGGCCACCAGGAAATCTTCTTCAACAATCGCGGTGATATTGTCGCTTATCGCAAACACGGGGTCCTCGATCATTATAAATTCTTTTTCGAGCACCCCGATTATTCTGCTTTTTGCCTTGTGCGTCGGGCTGGATGACGAGCGGAGCAAGATCTCCGAGCCAAGTTGAAAAGGGATTTTCTTGTAGACGATCATGCCTTTTTCCTCATCCATTTTTTGGGCTGCATGCCACCTTGGTTACTATGGATATTTATATCATCAATAAGGTGAGAAATTCAAAAAAGAAATGCTCCCCGGAAAGGTGGGCGGGGAGCAATTATTGCAACCAAGTGAGCAAGAAGCGAGGACCATTTGTTTTTTGCTTCTCACTCCAGTCTTTCCCGTTTCATGCTTTATGCTTTCACGCTATGTATCTATCAGGCCAGCCCTTCGGTTTCGAGCAGCTTTCCCAGCATAAAGGCGGTGTCGCCGACGAGCTGTATGCAGATTTTCCTTCGGCTTTCCGGACTGCTGTAAAATTGCTGCACCATCTCCTTGTCCTGCCAATTCATTCTGGCAATGTCGCGGCAATCCGTGCCGCCGTGTTCCTGGGTCAGCTTTTCGAATTCCCCGATGAACTTATGGCTCACCGACCACATCCTGGGGTCTTCTTTGCTTTCGAGATTTCCCCTGCTAAAAAGGCTCGAAATGACGGCAATGCCCCCGGTCAGCGCCCCGCACACGCGGCAGGTACCGGCGATCCCGCCCCCAAATGCGCCTAAAGCCTTGATTACCTCTTCATTGACGATCCCCAGCTTTTCCTGCCCAACTGCAAGGACCGCCTGGCTGCAATGGAATCGCTTAAGGAAAAGATCGAGCGCCTTCTCTCTCATTTGTTCCGGATTCATAATACCTCCAGTTGGGAAGAAACGGTTTATCACATCACTTGGAATTCCAGGTGATTTTATTCTCCGGAAGCTTTATTGTCCAGAGTGAATTGCGGAAGCCCGATGTGCAAGCCCGAACGAAAGAAACTAACTTGTAAATTTCAAGGAGCGATTATGGCTCAAGCTCTATGGCGCTTATGCACTCAACTACACCAACGGACAAATCCCGCCCGCCGCTCCATAGCCGCGCTATGCCCCGTCTGCGCTGCGCTCTTACTGATGGCTGCCTGCTCTACGGCAGGTGGATTGCTTCCGCCGCCCTCTGCGCGCTCCGATGCGGTGGAGCTTCGTGTCGGCGCCGTGGTCGAGACTGCCACAGGCAATGTGATCAGCATGGACGAGCTTACAGGCAGGCTTTCCGATGTATCCGTCGTTTATGTTGGGGAGAAGCACACGAGCGCAGAAGACCACAAGATTCAGCTCGAGGTCCTTCAGAAACTCTCTCAGGGGGGACGATGCGTTGAGCTGGCGATGGAGATGTTTCCGGCAAAGGCGCAACCGGTTCTGGACCGTTACGTCCGGGGAGGAATATCCCAGGAGGACTTTCTCAAAGAGGTTGCATGGGAGGAGGTCTGGGGATTTCCGTATTCTCTCTATCGGAACCTGATCGACCGGCAGAAAGAGAAGCGCATGCCCGTTATCGGCCTCAACGCCCCAAATAATATAGTGAAAAAGATAGCCCATAACGGCCTCGGTTCTCTCACACCCGACGAACGCTCCCAGGTGGCCCGAGAATTCCATCTCGACGACTCCGCTAACCGGAACCGCATACGCAAAGAGTACACGGTGCATGAAAAGGATGGGATAAAAGATTTCGAATCCTTTTTCGAAGCGCAACTCGCATGGGAGGAGACAATGGCTCAAACCCTTGCCGACCATCTGGAGAAGACCGATGCGAAATGCAAAATTGTGGTCGCTATCGGCAAAGGCCATATAAGCGGCCGCCTCGGGGTCCCCTATCTCACCTCCATGCGAAGGCCGCACAAGTATAGCACCGTAGCGCCGGTCCCAATAGATTTTCCATTGAGCACACTCGACCCGAACCTGGCGGACTATGTCGTCATAACAGACAAATCCGAACAGTTCCACCGGCCCCGGCTTGGCGTTATAATCCAGCCTGCGGCTTCGGGCCGCGGAGTCGAAATTCTCACAATTTTGCCGGACACCCCTGCAGCCGCAGTCCACTTGCGCAAAGGAGACATTATACTCTCAATTGACGACTCGCCGGTAGAAAGCGTCGAGGAAGTTCAGCAAGCGTTGGCCGAGGGTGGTCCCGAGCACGAGGTCCTCATTGAGCGCGATCGGAAAAAGATAACGGTCACTGTGACCATTGGGCAGTAATTGGGATAAGGACACACGAGTCAACTCGAGAGGTGGGGTTCTATTTTCGCCAGCCTTTCCTCGATTCTCGAGAGGTAATCCGGTGAGAGTTCCGGGTGGGCCTCGGAGCGTGGAGTTTTTGGCCGCCAGTCCATGCCCATTTGCCTGGCCTTATCCACCGAACAGACGATAATATGAAGGAGCTAGACCAGAGTCAGACCGGCCGCACCGGATTTGCCGGGTCCGCAGCGTTTTGAGGCGGATTGCGCTGGGCAGGCCGCGCGCCTCGGCATCCGAATCGCCTTTGGCGACTCTTCCGATAACCTCTTGTGTACCGCAAACCCTTGTGATATAAGCATTTGCAAAAATGGGCTGGCGTAGCTCAATGGCAGAGCAGCTGATTTGTAATCAGCAGGTTGAAGGTTCAAATCCTTTCGCCAGCTCCAAGGAAATCAATGGGTTATGGGTTTATTGCCTGTAACCCTTTTTTATCGGGTAAGCAGGGGGTAAGCACGCGGATGAATTTCGGGTTTGCGAAGGGTCCGGAGAATTTCAAAACCTTCACTGCGGGATTCCCGCCGAATCGGAATCGAGAAACTGAGAAAAACTAAGTTTCGAATCGTGGGCCGGAAATGCAGTCTTCCATCACTAAAAATCCACTAAAATAGTGTTCAGCGGTTCTCTCGCCTAGTTGCGGATTGCCCCTGCCCGTTTTCAATAGATTCTCAATAAAATGCTGAAAGGTTGCCATTCCTGTAAGGAGGGATAAAAATGGCTCATACGGATGCCTGTAAAATCCAAACTACTGAATTTGTTGAAAAGCTCGTTCGTGGCGGTATGTCTGTCGAGAGGGCTTGTGAGGAAACGGAACGGGAAAGCGATGGTATTCCAGCCCGCACGATTCATGAATGGTGGAAACAAATAAAGTTGGGAATGATTCGCAAACAGCGTGAAATCACGCCATCCAAGAACCATCCCTATCCCGAAGATAACAACTCAACAATATTAGAGAATACAGATAAAAAACTCCCGGGTGGCTATGGTACTGCCGAAGCTTATAAACTGGTTCCAATTGATACTCCATCGCCTCATTTCCGCACCGTCAACACAGGCGAAAACGAATGGTACACACCAGCCCAATACATTAAATTGGCACGGGAGGTCTTGGGGACAATCGACTTCGATCCAGCATCGAGCGATCAGGCTCAGGAACGGGTCAAGGCTAGTAGATACTATACCAAAGAGGATAACGGCATTGAAAAGTCCTGGGGCGGGGCATGGCTTAACAAAAGCTGCTCCTGTCATAACAATTTAAACCCTCTATGGCTTAACAATGATGACGATGAAAAAATGCACAAAATGCTTAAGGGAATTACCGAAGACATTAGAATGCTTTTGGAGCAAGAGCCAAAACGGGAAACGGTATTTTTCCTCGTGGTGCAAAGATTGTCAACGGATAGTGAGCAAAAAAGTAATGAGAAAAAGGAGGGCGAATCCGGCAACGGCGATAATTGTAAAAGAGAGCAAGATTCGCTATGCGCAAAGCCCCAAGGGTGTGCTGCGCAAAAGGCTATCCTCGCAGATCCACAACAACATACGCAGGCAGAGAATGCTTCGCAGCGACTACTCGTGGAGCTTGGAACTCTGGGAGCAGAGCAAGCACGACTGGGCCGAGAAGTGTGCGTATTGCGGCAAGGAGACGTTTTTAGTGCAGGATCACTTTATACCGCTATCACATCCAGATTGTCCGGGAACTGTGCCTTGGAATATGCTGCCAGCCTGCAATTTCTGCAATTCTTCAAAGGGGGCGATTCATCCAACGGGGTGGTTAAAGGACAAGCGTCTATATGCCCTAATTGTGGATTATCTGGATTGTCGTTAAGTAGTAGGGTTTTCGCTAACCCTCCGTATTCCACCCCATTACTCTCGCAATTCATAAACAAGCTTATCGCGGAAGTCGACCAGGGAAGAGTGACAGAAGCCATCGTCTTAACTCATAATTACACCGACACCGCTTGGTTCCATCTCGCAGAGTCCAGAGCCACTTCGATCTGTTTCACGAGAGGCCGGATTAGGTTCGAGGATCAAAACGGAAACCTCGCTTCGCCTACCCAAGGCCAAGCGTTTTTCTACTACGGCCGCAACGCAGGCCGATTTGCAAAGGTATTCAAAGATGTTGGATTCATCAGGTAAAGGATTCAACCCGCTCCGATGGGACTGCACAAAGGATGGGTGTTTCAACCTCAAGAAACGCCCCAAAATAGAAGTGTTCGCTGAGTGTCTGCCCGGTAAATTGGCCTTCTCCGATGTGGATGCCATTGCGGAAGTGAACGGGAAGTTCCTCCTCCAGGAATGGAAAGACGGCCAGAATATACCTGTGGGCCAACGCATTATGTACCAACGCATGACAGCCGATTCCAAGTTCGTCGTGTTCGTGGTCGACGGTAATGCCGAAAATATGGAAATCAGGCACGTCGGCACCTTCTGGAATGGCAAGTTTAAAGGATGGGAAACTAAAACATTGGAGCAATTCAAAGGGGAGCAGGGAGACAATTACCGTAAATGGCTATCCGAGAACGCCGAAGACTTTGGAATCGATCCAGAGGCCATTAAGGGCATGAAACAGCCGGTTCTCGTTCGTGAGCGCAAGACTCAGGTAGACCGGGCAGAGTTCGCCCGCGAGGCTAATCAGTCAGACCTTGCAAGCATGTCCCCTCTGGAATTGGCAAAGGCCGACTCAAAACGGCTGACGGATACAGATATCGGGAGTATGATATCTGAAACTCAAAGGGCCGATAGGTTGCGCAACCGATAAACAGGCAGTCTCCACAGCGGGCGGATTGTCCCTGCCCATTACAGTAAATCCTCACTAAAATAGTGTAAAAGTTGCCATTTCCGCGTGCGTGCGCATTGGCCCCCTTTTTTAGGTGTCACTCTTGTCTGACTTGAAAATGAAGAAAC
>PLSV01000041.1 GCA_003165235.1 Syntrophobacteraceae bacterium | reverse complement strand
CGCTTTTTTCCCCCAACCTGATCCGCATGTGCCATAAGAAGAAGTGGGCCAGAATGCGTGATGGCGCCACCCCCTCACATCCTTTCCAGCCTCATTTTTGAAAAGGTACATCCACGCGCAGGCTCGCATTATTCCCGCCCCTCGTGTCCTACTCCGAACGCCGGGCAACTGATTTTGATAGCCTAAAATTCCCCCACCTAAGTGGCAAATGACGGTCCAAAATTCCCCCACCCCTAACAGCCTCTTCTGGTAGCAAGAACCTGGTGAAAAAACTTAACCAGGGTTACCGAAGGGACGGGAGGGATGATCAATATGGATCAGTATGAGTACGTCCGGACAGCGCATCGGGTTTACGGCAAGAGCCTGCATGAGATTGCGCGGGAAACGGGGCATGATCGCAAGACGATCCAAAAGATTGTGAGGGGGGAACACAGTGGTTATGGACAGAGGCAGTGTCAGCCCTATCCAGTGCTGAGCCCCTATTTGGCGCTGATCGATTCTTGGTTGGAATCGGACAAGGATGCTCCGAGAAAGCAACGTCACACGGCGACGAGGATTTATCATCGGCTGGTCGGCGAAGAGGGTTTTAAAGGTGGCCAGACAACGGTGCGCCAATATGTACGCAAAGCCAAGATACGTCTGGGAGTAGGCGCCTGTAAGGCTTTCATTCCCCTTGAGCCGGATTGTGGCAAGGAAGCAGAGGCGGACTGGGGCGGGGCCGTGGCGATCATTGGGGGAGATGAGGCGCGGCTGAAGTTTTTTTGCATGCGCTCCAAGTATTCGGGGAAGCATTATGTGCGGTTTTACTTCTGCGAGAGGCAAATAGCTTTTTTTGATGCGCATATGCGGGCGTTTTCGTTCTTCGGCGGTGTTTTCAGGACTGTTATCTACGACAACTTGACCAGCGCCGTTGAAAAGGTATTGAAGGGCAAGGGCCGCAAGGAACAGGAAACATTCAGGAAGTTTCACGGCTACTACAATTTCACGGCTCGATTTTGTAACGTTGATGCCGGTCACGAAAAGGGTGGCGTAGAAGGACTGGTGGGTTTTTCCCGCAGCAACTACATGGTGCCCATCCCAAGAGCCGAGAGCCTTGAAGAACTTAATGAAAAGGTCCTGCGCGACTGCCTTGAGTACGGAAGTCATCGCGTTGATGGCAAGGAAAAGACCGTCGATGAGCTCTTTGAAGAGGAGAAAGCTCATTTGTTGGCAATCCCCTCGCATCCTTTCAGCAACATAGAGACGGTGGAGAGCAAGGTAAATCCTTACGCAACCGTTATCTTGGACAAAAATCGCTATTGGGTTCCAACATCCTACGTTGGGTTTCGGGTAAAGGCGATCCTTGGAGTGGACCATGTGGAGGTTTTTGAGCGGGGCAAGAAGATAGCGACTCACGGGAGGTTGTTTGGCAATAACAAATGGCAGCTCAACCCGGACCACTACCTGGATCTGCTTCATCAAAGGCCGGGGGCATTCGATTCGGCCAGGCCCATCAAGGAATGGCGCAAAAAATGGCCTCAGTCCCTGGAGCGGCTCCGAGATAAGCTTCTAGTGCCGTGTCTCATAAGTTTCGCACTAAATAATGGCAAGATAAAATTAACGTTAAAAATAATTGTATTTAACCCACTTATATGTTAGTATCTCTCCAGATATTCCTTATCAACAAAGGTATTGCGTTCCGTTAATCTCGATTGATATGGGTTAAATACTGTGAAAACGATCCCAGTCATAAATTGCCAAACCCTCCCGTTTTCCGACAAACTTTCCAAAGACCGAATCGACCGGGCAATAACAGCGTTCGGTGAAACCGTGATCAGACGCTTCTTGTGTTTCGCCCTTTATCTGCTTGGGGTAAACCGGCAAGACATTGGAAAGTCTCTCAGCTTACCGGCGGAGACAGTAAAATCCATCATTAAGGTACTCATGGCGGATGGTACTGAGGCTCTGGAGGATCGGCGACGGAAACCTTCCGTTCCTATCCCCCAAGTCTGCCCGACCTTGCCACCCATTATGCTAAAACAAGTTGATTCGCTTACCCTTGTTGATTTGGGCACCCAAGACAGACAGATCAAAATAGATCGGAACGACACATTGCAGACTAGAACAGTTCTTTTGACCATGCTAAACTCGGGTCTGCTTACCAATCAACAAGTTGCAGAGGCCATTGGGCTGACACTCCAACGCACGACAGCTCTCGCGCAAGAACTTATGCAAAGCGGCGCGGTTTCTTTGCTGGACAGGCGCGAGGGCCAGAAACAGGAGTATCGCGTCACACCGGCAATAAAAGCTGAATTGATCCAGCAGTTCGCCCTTGATGTCATCACGGGGGAGCCGGCTTCAGGCGCATCGCTCTCGGACCAACTCAAAAAACGCTGCGAGATAACAATTTCGGCTCGCACAATCCGCTATCATCTAGGCAAGCTGGGGCTACCCAGGATCAAGCATTCCTTGCCTCAGCTTGTTGCCGCTGTAAAAAAAACCTCCGAGAATGGTGCCTAAAAATGAGCTCCAACCTCCCATGGCCGGAGCAGATAACCACCGGGTTCGACAGCCGCATGCTGCTGCGGACAAGAGTCGAGCAAAGAGCGGCCATTGCGGCTTTGAGTAAAGGCAGTTTCAAGCTTGGCGTCATTTGCTCTTTCACCCGAACCCATTCCTCAACCGTCCGTCGATGGATATGCCGGATTGAAGAGGGCGAAACCTTGATCGACTTGCCTCGCTACGGACGGCCACGGAAATTTTCAGAAGGCGCACGCCTGAGGACCATCGCCGTCTACTGTCAACAGGCTCCGCCACTGCCCGGACTCCACCTTTGGTCCTTGCGTGACGCGGAACGCTTTTTCCAAGAACATACTGACTTAATTGGTGGGACCATCAGCCACGCGACCATACAGCGAATACTCATGGAACATGCACTGAGACCTCATCGCCACAAATACTACCTACAGATAACCGACCCGGACTTTTTCCCCAAAATGGAACATATCATTGGCTGCTATCACAACCCGCCTGAAAACCTCTACTGTTTTGATGAGTGTACCTGCATCCAAGCGCTCAAGCGTCTTGCGCCAAACTTGCCGGCGGGAAGCAATCAGCCGGTTTTGGAGGATTTCGAGTATGAACGTAACGGGACCTGTGACTTACTCGCCCTTCTCAATCCCGCAACGGGCACAGTCTACGGGCGCTGCACCCACAATCATGATCGCATTACTCTATGCGAGTTCTTCAGGACCCATATCCAAAGCCATTCGTCTGACGCGAACCTTCACTATATTATGGATAATCTGGTTACCCACTGCAGTGACGATTTCTGTCAAACCATTGCCGAACTTAGCGGCGTAGTATACACACCGCTTGCGACCGCCAACGAGCGAAGGCAATGGCTCCAGTCGGAGGACAAACGCATCGTCGTCCACTTCATCCCTTTCCATGCCTCGTGGCTCAATATGGTTGAGATTTGGTTTGGCATTCTCAAAAGCAAATGCCTCAAATACGATCAGTTCCTCTCCATAGACCAGCTGCGCTCTGCTATCTCCGGCTTCATCGAAACCTGGAATCAGTTCTTTGCTCATCCTTTTAAATGGTCTTACACGGGGGGAGACCTTTATCCCAAAGCTGTCCGGCGATTCTGCCGACTTCTTTCTATTCAGACCTCTCAGATGGACTCCAAATTCTTGACAGGCCAGCTTCTACTCATGAGTAATATAGCCGACAACTATCTGAAAGCGATACCGGCTGTCGACTGGCTTCAACTCCTTGACTTGGCATCTCAAAGTGCCAAGTACATCAACAATATCATCGAAAAGGAAACCGGGCCTAATCGCCGGAAAAAGGCGCATGAAGCATATGCCCGGTTCGCAAAAACCATTGCCGCCAACGATCCACGTTTGGCCAGGGCTGCTTAAGACTCAACACCCTTTGGGAAACTCAAATTGCCAAAATGACGCCCACAATTTATGAGACACGGCACTAGTTGGGACCGCTGGAACGGTCACCACACTGGCAGCGATGCATATCAAGATGGAGCAATATTTACCTCATCGGGTGAACGGATTGGTATTGACCAAAGATTGGCTTTCCCGGACGATAGCATCCATGTCGCAAAAGCCGCTTGCTCAAAGGCTGCTTATTGCTGGCCTTGAACCAGGAAGGGAAGACTTAATCCTTGGCGGGGCCGTTATAGTCTCAGAAATTCTTTCCTGTTTCGGCCAGGACCGCTTTATGGTGACAGATGCGGGTCTGCTCGAAGGTCTTGTCCTTGACCTTGTGGAAAAGGGAACTGATTTTTGGGACGGCGGCAAAGGCGCCGCATTAAGAACGGCCTTGACATGGCGGCTGCAAAAGGGANNCCACAAGGCATATTCTGAGTTGCCCCAAGCGCTGACATTCGACGATATAACTCTTCTGCCCAATTATTCGGAAGTTCTCCCGGTCGAGGCCGACGTTGAGACTATGCTTACCCGGGAGATCAAAATGCGAATCCCCCTGGTAAGCGCTGCAATGGACACGGTAACCGAATCCGATACGGCTATCAGCATAGCCCGCGAAGGCGGTATCGGTATAATTCACCGGAACATGA